>NZ_JBEPIJ010000008.1:0-154901 GCF_040327995.1 Sinimarinibacterium thermocellulolyticum
CCCGCAGGCGCGGCACTTCAGACGTCCATCCCCCAGGCGATAGTGCCGACAACCTGCACATCCGGGACATCGCTTCATGACCAAATCCTCTCAGATTTGGTCCGGTTTGCTTAGGAATTACCATGCCGGCCACCAGGCGTGGTCCACGGACTCCATCAGCCGAAGCAGCGGCAGGTGGAACGACGACGGCGCGTTCTGCAGCGCCTGCAGGGCCTGAATCTGCCGGTGCAGCGTGAGCGTGTTCGGGCGCAGGAGCAGCTGCTCGCCAACGGGGCGGCGGTCGAGCAGGAGCTGGGACGTCTCGGGGTCCCGGTCGAGCACGAGGAGCTTGCGGTCGTCCGCGAACTTCCTCCTCCCGTTGCGCCGTCGGTCGGTCGCGTCGTCCGGATCGTCGTCGACCAGGTCGAACACGTCGCGCACGTTCTCGTCCATGAACGCGCGGAACGTCGACTCGGGCTCGTTCGGGCGGTCCTTGGGCTCCTCGAGCTGGACCCAGAAGCCACGCCCGCGGTCGGCGTCGTCATCGTCAGGCGGGACGCCAGCCTTCCAGGCGAGCCGCTTCACCGCAGCGTCGCTCTCCATTTAGTCCTTCGTTCGGCGGAGGAAGTCGTAGAACGCTTTCAGGCCGTAGAAGGCTTTCCTCATGAGGATGTCCGGCCGTCGAACATCCAGGTTCTGGTAATGGAGCAAGGCCATCGTCGTCAGCTGTCCTCGTCGGCAAGAGTGCGTTGCCGCGAGCGTGTGTGAGCGAAGCGCATGCCAACGACCGTCGTCGTTGGGTTCGACGTCGGCATCAAGGGTTGAGCGTACAGCGGTCGGCCTTCCTCCGGGCGACACCGCCCGGCTCCGGGTCATTCTACCCGGATCGGTCGAGGGCTGCGTCGCGTCGCCGAGAGGACCACAAAGCCCGCCGAGCCAGTCTTCGAGCCTCCGAGCTACCGCGCCAAGTGGCGCCAGCGACGAGCCGCCGTCGCGAGGCCGCAATCAGGTAGGATTCGCCTGCTACGTCTCGCCGAGCTACTTCGCCGGGGACGACCCGTTCGCCGACTTCATCGTCCACGAGGCCGCGCACATCTTCCACAACTGCAAACGACGGACGATCGGGCTCCGAGAGACGCGCCGGAGGGAGTGGCTGCTCGACATCGAGCTCGGGGAGCGCGAGACGTTCGCGTACTCGTGCGAGGCATACGCCCGCATCGTCGCCCGGGCGAAGAGCCCCGCCGAGCGGCGCGCGCTGGCCGCCGAGTACGGCTCGAAGCGGCGCATCTCCGAGGAGCGCGTCGATCCGTCAAGGTCGCCGGCATCGTCTCAGAGGCGGCGAACGCGCGGAACGGATGGAAGGTGATCCTGGCCCGGTGCGCGCCGACCAGGAAGCCGCGCTCGGCGCTGCAGCTCGCGCGCGAGATGATCGCAGCCCGGGACCTCGCCGACCGCCCGTGACGCGCCGGTCGAGGCGATCAGGGCGGGTCACGAGCTGGTGGTCCACGGGCCGCCCGGTGCCCAACGCTGGTTGAAGCTCTCGCCTCGGGCGCAGGCGCGCGCGATCGGAACCAGGAACTCGGCGAGGAACGTCACAACTTCCGAGAGCTTCGCCGGGCACTCGGTGTTCGGAAGCTTGTTTCGGAACGCGGTCCACTGCGCGAGCGTCGACGCCTGCTCGGTAAAGGCCGGCGTGAACGCGATCGGCGCCACGTCGATGGCGGTCTCGCGGTTCGCGAACGTAGCGGCGATGGCCTTCGTGAGCAGCGCGCCGTCAAAGGCGAACTGACTCGCGAGGAGCCAGACGTCGTAGAAGTCCTTCATCCTGCTGTTCAGCGTGCGCAGATAGACCATCGCCTGGAACTTCTCGGCCACCACCGTCTCGCGCGGGTAGCCCGAGAGCTCGCGCGCCGGGAAGTCGAGCAGCGCCGGATACGTGATGGTCTCCACGCCCGGCGTGACGACGTCGCCGAACCCGACGTCGATCTGCATCGCGACGCGCGCCCTGCCGAGCAGGCCGACGAATCGCACGCGCACGCCCTCGTAGTCCGCGTCCTCCTTGATGCGCTCGGTCTTCACCGTGGCAGGGTCGAACACCATGCCGTCCGGCTCGACGTCAGCGGCGCACACCTCGCGGACCACGCGCTCCAGGTTCTCGAGCGAGTTGTCGAGGCGGCCGAGGAAGTCGACGTCCTTCGTCGCGCGCGCGAACGGGCCGCCCCACACGTGCAGCATCAGCGCGCCCTTGAGGACGAAGCGCGCGCGGTGCGGCGTCTTCGAGAGCCGGTAGAGGAACCGCTCCATCGCGTAGTACTGCAGCAACTCCTGGAAGGGCCGTTTCGTCGCGCGGGCGTGGTTCTGAAGACGCGCCTGCACGGAGGCAGCGAGGTTCTGGATGGTCACGACATCGCCTCCAGGTAGGGCTGCATCGCGCGTTCGACATGGCGCATGCGGGCGTACTTCAGGAGGACGTCGAGCTTCTTCTTGCGGCGCTCGCGCCAGAACCGCAGGGCCTCCAGCACGACGTCCATACCCAGCTGGTTGCGGTAGCGGAAGCAGTCGACGAGCGTCTTCTCGGGGTCGTAGATGCGGACGGGCACGCCATCGAGCTCGTGCGTCTCGATACCCTCGTGGAACGCCGGCCCCGAGAACCAGAAGAAGCGGGTCGGCGGGTAGTCGAGGCGCGGCTTCCGTGTCCCGCGCTCGAGCGCGACGTCGATGGTGTGCGGCACCTGTGTCGTCAACTCGTGGAACGAGAGGGCCGAGATGAGGCAGAGCACGCCCTGCGGGACGCGCGTCGCCACGGTGACGAGGTCCGGGTGCGCGATCGGATCGAGCGCCGCGAGCCGGTACAGCCCTCGGGTGACCGGCTCGACGACGCCCGCGTCGCGCATGGCGTAGAGCGTCTTCCGGTTGATGCCGAGGCGCAGCGCTTCGGACATGCGGAGGCCGCCGCCATGCTTGCGGAACAGCTCGACCTCACGTTCGAAGGCTCTCGTGCCCATCGCGAGACATATTGCCTTCAAACATATGCAAAGTGAAGGCGTTTTGTTCCGAGGCTCTCCGCGCCCCTCGGGCGCCATTCTTGGGGCCCTGGTGGTTGCGGCGCCTCCGGGGGCCTGCGGTCCGTAGGGCGTGCACACTGGGCCACACCGCCCGCGTCGCGGCGCTCCCCGGCGCTGACCCTGGCGGTCGCGGGTGCCGGCCTACCCGCGACTGGACGGCGCGAACGCGGAGAGCCGTCCGGTGCCGGCGCGCTCAAGCACGAGGAATCTCAGCCTTTCGCTCTCGGCTGGACGGCGCGACTCTCGGCGGGCTGTCCGCCCAAGAGCCGGAGAGAGCGGTTCGCAAGCCGCCCCCATACCGAGCCAAAGATTCCACGACTCAGCCACCTCGGGGTGGCTATTTTGCGCCCGCTTCCTAAGATGTTCCTTGAGATTGGAACCATCACGGAGGCTCGTATGCGCAACTTGATCACCGCCGTGCTGCTCGCCCTGGCTGCGTCGACCACCGCCCACGCGCAGCCCGGCCCGATGACCAGCAGGCCGATCCGCATGCCAGACGGCACGCTGCTGCAACTCGGTGCGACCGAGGCGCAGGTGCTGGCCAAGTTCAAGCGGGCGCCGGATCGCGAGGTGACGCTGGAGAACCAGTTCGGCGGCGCCGTGGGGCAGCGGTGGATCTACATCGAACCGGGCTATTCGGGCCGCGTGGTGACCGTTGAGTTTGCGGGCGGCAGGGTGACGGCGCTGCGCGAGGAGCGGCTCAAGTAGCCGCTACACTGTCACCTCGAAGCTCTGCAGGTTCGGCGCCGCGCCGACGATCTGTGCGCCGCGCGCGAGGCTCTTCAATCTCGTCGCCGCCGATTCGCGCACACCTCCGACCAAGGCGCGCAAAACTCTCGGCTGGTCGCTGGCGGGTCACCGAAGCGCAGCCGCGGCTGGCATCGCTCGGCAAGCCGGGGAGCGAAGGTTCGGAATCAGCCTATCTGTCGGCGGGGATTCGCCTACTCTCTGACCAGTCGCATGACTTCTGCGCCGACCGTCATGTCGTCCAGTCGGCCGAAGTGCTGGCGGCGGATGTGCCCGGCGCGGTCGATCAGGACCAGGGTGGGTGTGCCCTGCATGGCATGGGCCTGCATGGTCGCGGGGATGCGCTGTCCTGGCACGGCGACATCCACGCCCACCGGATGGGTGACGCGAAACTCATGCAGGAACGCTGCCAGCGACACCGGCTGCATGGCGGCGTGGTGCTCGAACACCGTGTGCCGACCGACGACGGTGACGCCTTCGCGGGCGAACTGCTGGTGGATGCGCTCTGCCTGTGGCACGCCGTGCAGCACGCAACCCGGGCAGAGCATTTGGAAAGCATGCAGCACGACCACCCGGCCGCGCAGGCTGGCCAGATCCAAGGGTGTCCCGGTATTGAACCATTGGCTCGTCTGCCAGGCTGGCGCGACCGGAGGCTCGCTCATCGTCTCTGCTCAATCGCGGGTGACGCTGAACACGTAGTCGTGATCCTTCTGCGCGGCGTGGCAGGCGAAGCAGGCCGTCGCCGCATTCTCACCGACGACGCGCTTGTCGCGGTCGCCACCACCAAAGCCCTCGAAGCCCCAACCTTCGGTGGCCGCGAAAGTCTTTGCGTCCTTGTGCATCACGCCGATGACTTTGCGCGCGCCCTCGGTGATCGCGTGGTCGGCGGCGCTGGCGTCGAGCAGATCGAACACGATGACGCTGCCATTCGGAAACTTGCCCGTCTTGTAGCCTTGCAGGGCTTTGTCGTTGGCATACAGGTGATGGATGCCGCCAAAGGCGTCGTAGAGGGCATGGCCGGGCTGGATCACCAAGCTCTTCACGTGGCGCCAGTTCCGATAGCCGTCGGGGTAGGGCACCGCGTTGTCTGCGGCCATCGCGGGCGCGGTCAGACCCAAGAAGGCGAGTGCGGAGGATCGGGTGATTGGCACTCAATCTCCGCTTCGCAGCGCGGCATCATGCACCGCGGGTTCGGGCCAGCACCGGTCTGTGGACCGGGCGGCCGGCGTTCCGGCAGGCTTGGCGACACCGTATCACTCGGGACCTTTGCCCCTCGCGCCGTGATGACCGGAACGAGCAGAGCTTCCGAAACCGCCTCACATACAAATATTCAGACAGCCCCCAGATGGTCGGTCGGGGTTCACAGGCGCGCCGGTGGCGGTCCGCGCTCGGCCTCGGGGCGGGATAGTCCGGCTGTGATGACCAAGCGCATCGCGTCCTCGAAGCCCATGTCCAGCGGCGTCAGGCAGCGGCGCGGCAGCAGCACGGTGTAGCCGCCGATCTGATAGCTCATCGGCAGATAAACCGCGACTTCATCGTCTGCGTCGGCGAGACCGGCCCCGCGCAAGTCCTCGATGGTGACGAAGCCGACCAGGCGGATCGGCAGGCCAGGCAAGCGCACCATGACCACCCGGCTGAAAGCGCGCTCGCCGTTGTTGCCGAGCATCGCGGTCAGGTCGCGCACGGCGCCGTAGACTGTCTTGATCAGCGGGATGCGGTTGAGCACGTTCTCGAACCAGCGCAGCAACTGGCTCATGAATACGCCCTTGAGGCCGAGGCCGACGGCGAAGATGATCGCGATCGCCAATAGCAGACCCATGCCCGGCAGGTGCGCGGACCGGGGTAGCAGGGCGCCGAGCATGCCGCCGAAAAGTGCTTCGGCGAGCTGGATCAGCCACAGCACGAGGGTAATGGTGACCACGATCGGCAGCACCGCGAGCAGCCCGGTGAGAAAGATGCCGGTCAGGCTTGCGGCGTGCCGGCGCAAGGAGGCGGCGAACGACGGCGTGTTCGGTGTGGTCATGCACAGCTCCAGCGGAACTCGCCCAGCAGCGGGCTGGCGAGCACGATCTCGTCGCCCGGTCGCAGCGGGCCGACGCCCTTGGGTGTACCGGTAAAGAGCACATCGCCGGGTTCCAAGGCCCAGGTCTGCGACAGGATGTGGATCTGACGCGCGACCGTGAACAGCATGTCCCGTGTATGGCCGTGCTGGCGTAGCACGCCGTTGACGTGACAGGTGAAGTGGATGTCCTGCAGATCCTGTTCGAGGTAGGGCCGGATCATGCCCATGGGCGCGGAACCGTCGAAGGCCTTGGCCAATTCCCAGGGTTTGCCGCTGCGTTTGAGCTCGGTTTGCAGGTCGCGCAAGGTCAGATCCAGACCCAGGGTCATGCCGGCGACGCAGTCCAGTGCCTCGTCTTCCGGGATGTCGCGCCCGCCGCCGGTGAGTTCGATCACCAGTTCGGCTTCGTGGTGTACCGCGCCGCGGCCGCGCGGTAGCACGATGGGCTGACCTTCTTCGACGATGCAGCTGGCGGGCTTCATGAACACCACGCAGTCGCCGTCCGGCGGGGACACGGCGTCTGCACGAAGCGCTGTGGGTGCGGGAGCTGCCGCTGCCGCCGACCGCGTCGCAGCTTTTGGTGCCCGCAATCCTTCGGAGGCGGCGGCATCCAGGTGGGCGAGTTCGGCGACGTGCTCGGCGTAGTTCTTGCCGATGCAGAAGATGCGGTTGACGGACATGGCGAGGGACGAAAAGCGACTGAGCCGATTATCCGATAGCCGACGTGGGACGCGCGCTACGCGCCGCCCGGCGTGCCGGAAACGACGAAGGCCGCCCATCATGGCGGCCTTCGTGCGTGCAGGCGAGTGCCGTCAGATCCGTTCTTCGATACCGAATGCGGCGAAGCCCTTTTTCCTGAAGTTGTCGCGCAATGCCTGATTGCGCAGCTCGATCAGATCCGTTCTTCGATGCCGAACGCGGCGAAGCCCTTTTTCCTGAAGTTGTCGCGGAACATGTCGCGCAGCTTGATCGCGGTGGCGTCGTAGGCGTCCTTGTCGGCCCAGGTGTTGCGCGGGTTGAGGATCGCGCTGTCCACGCCCGGGCAGGACTTGGGCATCTTCAGATTGAGGATCGGGTGGACCTCGGTCTCGACGCCGTCGAGCTCGCCATTGAGCGCGGCGTTGAGCAGGGCGCGTGTCACCTTCAGGCTCATGCGCTTGCCAACGCCATACGGGCCGCCGCTCCAGCCGGTGTTGAGCAGGATGCAGCGCGCATGGTGCTTCTGCATCTTTTCGGCCAGCAACTTGGCATAGACGTTCGGCTTGTGGGCCATGAACGGCCCGCCAAAGCAGGCCGAGAAGGTCGGCTGCGGCTCGGTGACCCCGACCTCGGTGCCGGCGACACGTGCGGTGAAGCCGGAGACGAAGTGGTACATGACGTCCTTGGCATCGAGGATGGCGATCGGCGGCAGCACGCCGAAGGCATCCGCGGTGAGCAGGACGATGGTCTGCGGATGCGGACCCTGGCCGTTGGGCATCACGTTCGGGTTCGCATCGAGCGGGTAGGAGAAGCGTGTGTTCTCGGCGATGGAATCGTCACTGAGATCGAGCTCGTCCGGATGGCAGTCCTCCATGCGCTTGCCCGGCAGCGGCGGCACGTTCTCGATGATGGTGCCCGGCTTGGACAGCGCCGCGGCGATCACCGGCTCGGCTTCCTTGTCGAGGTTGATCAGTTTGGCGTAGCAGCCGTCTTCGAGATTGCACAGGCCGTTGTCCGACCAGATCGTCTCGTCGTCGCCGATCAGGCGGCGCGAGGCATCCGCCGACAGCGTGGTCTTGCCGGTGCCCGACAGGCCGAACAGGATGGCGGCATCGCCCTTGGCACCGACGTTGGCCGAGCAGTGCATCGACAGCCGGCCCTCCTTGGGCAGCAGATAGTTGCCCACGGTGAAGATGGTCTTCTTGTTGACGCCGCAGTAGTCGGCGCGGCCGGCGACCAGACAGATCTTGTTGCGGACATCGATGACGATCGCGACCTCGGAACGGCATCCGTCGCGTTCGGGCACGCACTCGAAGCTAGGCACGTTGAGCATGGTCCAGCGGCGCGCGTCGGCGTCTTTCACGCCCTGCAGGCCCTTGGGGAACATGTTGTGCACGAACATCGCATGCGTCGCATATTCGCCGACGAAGCGGTACGGCACGGCGAACTCCGGATCCGAGCCCATGAACACGTCCTTGACGTACAGCGTGGCCCGCTTGTCGTTGAGGTGCTGGACCACGCGCCGGAGCAGGCCTTCGTACTGCGCCGGGTCGTAGGGGTTGAGGTCGGCCTTGAACCAGATCTCGTCGGCGACCTCGGGCCACTTGACCGCGTAGGTGTCCTTGGTGCGGCGACCGGTGCAATCCGGGTCGGTGTAATAGACCAGCGGTCCTTTGACGCCGAGTTTGGTCGGGAATGCCTTCTGCTCGTTGCTGGGGCCGCCGCGGCGGACGCGGCCGCGGTCATTGGCGATGGCTTCGGCGAACAGCGCTTCCTTGTCGAGATTGTGTTTGTAGTTGACTGTTTTTAGACCAAGAAGCTTTTCGAGATCGGCCTGGAAGCTCATGCGATTCCCTCGGAAGGCAGTCGGGCGGCGGCAAGGCCGCGAAAAAAGAGCGCAGATGGTAAGGAGGGGGCGGGGGGGGAGGCAAGCGCAGCCACAACGCAGCGGCGTGGCCGCGCGGCGATGGCGCGCGGGCACGCGATGCCCCCTGTGCAGATCGTCCAAGCCCGTCGGGCCGCTCGGGAATCGGTCAGACGGACGGTCTCGTCTGGGGGGCGCGAACAGCGAGCGACGCTGCAGAGGATGCGCGCTAAGCCAGGGTGTCCTCCGGCAGCTTGAACCCGGCCACCGACTCGCGCAGCTTCTGCGACAGCAGGTTGAGCTCCTCGACCGCGTTCGCGGTACGGTTGGCCGCACCTGCCGTCTGTACGGCGATATCGCGGATCGCCTGCATGGTACCGGCGATGCTGGTCGCCTGTGCCGACTCCTTGCGCGCCGCCGAGGAGATGTTGGTGATCAGCTTCGCCAGCTCCTGCGAGGCGCTCTCGATCTTGGTCAGCGCCTGGCCGGCTTCTTCGGCACTCTTGGCGCCGACGACCACGTTCTGCGTCGAGCGCTCCATCGACACGATGGCCTCGTTGGTGTCGGCCTGGATCGTCTTGACCAGATTCTCGACCTGACGCGTGGCGTTGGCCGCGCGTTCGGCCAGCCGCTGCACTTCGTCGGCGACGACGGCGAAGCCGCGGCCGGCGTCGCCGGCCATGGCCGCCTGGATGGAGGCGTTGAGGGCGAGGGTGTTGGTCTGCTCGGCGATGTCGTTGATGAACTCGATGATGTTGCCGATTTCCTGTGACGATTCGCCGAGGCGCTTGATGCGCTTGGACGTGTCCTGGATCTGCTCGCGCAGCGCGGTCATGCCCTGGATCGTGCGGTTCACGGTCTCGGCGCCGTTGTGCGCGACGCGCACCGATTGCTGCGCCTGCAGCGCGAGCTGCTCGGCGCTCGCGGCCACCTGCTGCATCGACTGCGAGCTCGCGGTAATGGTGTTGGCAGCCTCGGTGATGGCCTTGGCCTGGCGTTCGGAGGCCTCGTTCATTTGCAGCGCCGTCTGTTTGGTACTCGACGCCGCGTTGGCGATCTCGACCGAGGTGTTGTTGATGGTGCCGACCAGGTTGCGCATGTTCTGGACGGTGTAGTTGATCGAGTCGGCGATCGCGCCGGTGAAGTCCTCGGTCACGGTCACGTCGACGGTCAGATCGCCGTCGGCGAGGTTGGTGATCTCGTCGAGCAGCGACAGGATCGCGCGTTGCTGCTTGGCGTCGCGCTCTTCGGCGAGACGCAGGCGCAGGCGCGTGGCGCGCACGGTCACGACGATGAAGATCACCAGCAGCACGATCGCAAGGCCCCCGGACACGGCGACGACGATCGGCAGGATGACTTGGCGTACGCGCGTGTCCAGCAGGCGCTGTTCGAGCGCCTTGGCGGTGGCGATGACGTCGGCCGCCAGTCCCTGGAGCTGGCCGGCGGCGATCTGCAGGCGGTCGACGGCCTCCGCATTTTCGAGCAGCAGCTCGCTGGCCGAGGACACCGCCTCGAAACGCTGCGCCGCCTCACGCGCCAGCGCGCCGACCTCGGCGTCACTGGTGAGCTGGTCGTTGACTTGCCGGAAGCTGCGTACCTCGGCGTCCAGCGCCTGCACCGTGGCCAGTGCATCGCGGCCGGCACCGAGTACGCGCGCCGCTTCCGACGAGATGCGTTCGAGCCGGACGAGCTGTGTGATCGCCGGGTTCTGTCCTGGACGGCCGCCGAGCCGTTCGGCGATGCGCTCGTAGAGTTTGAACAGATCGTCGCCCTCGTCGGCGTGCACGGCAGTACGGATCTGGTTGACGCTGCTGGCCGACAGGCGCCAAGCCTGCTCGCCGTCGATCAGCGTCTGCACCGTGCCCTTCATCTGGTTCCAGGCGGCGCTGACTTCCGCGACCTCCGCTTGCACCTGCGGCGGCGCCGCTTCGATGCCGGCGACCTCGTCACCCTCAGCCAGCGCCTCGACGTTGAGGTCCAGGTCCTCGATCCGGGCCGCGAGTGTCAGGAAGTCCGGCGTCAGACCGCGCGTGACGGTCTCGCCTACATCGACGATCTCGCCGACGTCACTGGACAGTGTGCGCGCGAGCTCCACCCAGGTTTCGTCGCGCGTGTCCACGCGCTGGATGAAGTAGAAGCCCGCCATCGCCACGATCATCAGCAGCACCGCGGTGATCAGCGCGGCGAGTTCGCGACGGGCGCCCCGTACCCTGCGTTTTTCGGCCATGTCTCCCCCAGATGACGTTGCCGCGTTACGACCCGAGCACGGCCTTGATCTTGGCGAGCAGATCGGCCTCTTTAACCGGCTTGGTCAAGTATTCCTTGGCGCCCTGACGCAGGGCCCAGACGCGATCGGTTTCCTGGTTCTTGCTGCTGACCACGACCACCGGAATGTGGGCCGTCGCCGGGTCCTTGGCCAGCATCCGGGTGGCCTGGAAGCCGTTCACGCCGGGCATCACCACGTCCATGATCACGACGTCCGGCTTTTCCGCCTTGACTCTTGCGACCGCCTCTTCCCCCGTCGAGACCTCGGTGACGGTGTGACCGGCCTTCTGCAGCAGGTTGCGCAGGTTCTGCACGTCGGTCGGTGAATCGTCCACGATCAGTACGCGTGCCATCGTTTCTTCCCCAGTCCGCGCGGGCGGACCCTCCAAGTGGCAAATCGTTTTTGCGACTTTATACCAAGCGGCGTCTGCGCACGCCAAAGGCGTCGGTACTCAGCCGCTTGCGCGAAACACAGCTCGCCCGGCGCGCCAGGTCGCGCGCACCCGGCCACGCAGCGTGCGGCCGGCGAACGGCGTGTTGCGCCCGGCGCTGAGCATCCGTTCCGGACGCAGCGTCCAGCGTGCCTCGGCGTCGACCAGCACCAGGTCCGCCAGCGCGCCGCTGGCGATGCGGCCGCTGTCGAGACCGGCGATCGCCGCCGGTCCACGGCTCAGGCGCTCGGCCGCCTGCAAGGGAGACAGCAGGCCGTCGTGCACCAGTTGCAGCGTCAGCGGCAGCAGCGTCTCCAGCGCGCTGATGCCGGGCTCGGTCAGCGGAAACGGGTTGATCTTGGCGTCGGCCTCGTGCGGCTGGTGGTCCGAGCAGATCGCGCCGATCACGCCGCTGGCGACCGCGGCGCGCAGCGCGTCGCGATCGTCCCGCGTCCGCAGCGGCGGCTGCACGTGGCACTGCGCATTGAAGCCGTCGACGTCGGTGTCGCAAAGGTGCAGCTGATGGGCAGCGACGTCGGCGGACACCGGCAGGCCGCGGCCCAGCGCCGCCTCGATCAGCTCGGCACCGCGCGCGGTCGACAGCCGGCAGAAATGCACACGCGCGCCGGTGTCCTCGACCAGCGAGATCCAGAAGCGCAGCGCGGCGACCTCGGCCGCGACCGGCACCGCGGACAGGCCCAGGCGTGTGGCCACCGGACCTTCGTGGGCGCAGCCGTTGCCGGCAAGACCCGCATCCTGGGCGAACACGTGCACCGGCAGCTCGAGGCCTTTGGCGTACTCCAGCGCGCGCCGGGCGATGCGCGAATCGTTGATCGGCGCGGCGGCGTTCGAAACGCCGACGGCGCCGGCGCTCTTGAGCGCGGACAGCTCCGCCAGCGCCGCGCCGGAAAGCTCGCGCGTGAGCGCGCCGAGCATGCGCACGTCGAGCGTGCCGGCCTGGCGGGCGAGGCGCTGCACGCGGATCAGCATCGCCGGCGTGTCCAGCGCCGGTTGCGTATCGGGCGGGATCAGCACCTGGGTGATGCCGCCGGCGAACGCGGCCGGCATCTCGCTGGCGAAACTGGCCTTGTGCGTGGCGCCTGGTTCGCGCAGACGCGCGCACAGATCGACCAGGCCGGGCATCAGCCACAGGCCGTGGGCGTCGATGATGCTCGCCCGCGCGGGCGCGGCCAAGGCCTCGCCGACGGCGGCGATGTGTTCGTTCTCGATCAGCACGTCGAGCTTACGGTCGGTCGCGCTGGCCGGATCGAGCACGCGCGCGCCGCGGATCAGGGTCGCGCCCGTCGGTTCGGCTTGCGCCTCGCCCGCTGCGCGGGCCCGTGCCGACCACTCGCGCATGTTCGAGGGGCGCGTCATCGGCGTCGCCCTCTGCGCGATGCGGCGCCGCGCGCCGCGGTTTTTGCCGTACGCTCGCCGGGGCGCGCTTCGAGAATCATCGACATCACCGCCATGCGCACGGCGATGCCGTGGCTGACCTGCTGCAGGATCACCGATTGCGGACCGTAGGCGACCTCGCCCTCGATCTCCACGCCGCGGTTGATCGGACCCGGGTGCATGATGATCGCGTCACGACGCATCGCGCTCAGACGCTTGCGGGTGAGGCCGAAGTCGCGATGGAACTCGCCGAGCGAGGGCAGGTAGGCGCCGAGCATGCGCTCCTTCTGCAGGCGCAGCAGGATGACGACGTCCACACCGTCGAGGCCTTCTTCGATACGATGGCAGACGCGCACGCCCATCTCTTCGATGCCGGCCGGCACCAGCGTCGGCGGCGCGACCGCGCGAATGTCGCGCACACCGAGCGCGCGCAGGCCGTGGATGTCGGAGCGGGCGACGCGTGAATGCAGGATGTCGCCGACGATGGCCACGCGCAGCGTCGCGAAGCAGTCCGGCCCCTTGTAGCGGCGGATCGTCAATAGATCGAGCAGCCCCTGCGTCGGGTGCGCGTGGCGGCCGTCGCCGGCATTGAGGATCGCAACGCCAGGGGCGGCATGCTCGGCGAAGAAATGCGCGGCGCCCGAGGCTTCGTGACGCACGACGAACATGTCCGCCTGCATCGCTTCGAGCGTCTTGAGCGTGTCGAACAGAGTCTCGCCCTTGGACGTGCTCGAGGTCGCCATCTGCAGGTTGAGCACGTCCGCCGACAGGCGCTTGGCGGCGAGCTCGAAGGTCGTGCGCGTGCGCGTGCTCGGCTCGAAGAACAGATTGACGATGGTGCGTCCGCGCAGCGTGGTCAGCTTCTTGTCGGGGCCGCGCAGCGATTTTTCGATCGTATCGGCGCGGTCGAGGATCTCCGTCAACAGCGGTGCGCCCAGGCCTTCGAGCGTCAGCAGGTGGCGCAGGCGGCCGTGGCGGTCGAGTTGGAGTTCGGGGCTCATGCTGGGCGCGTATTGTGGGCGTTCGCGCGTGGCAATGAAAGCTGCGTGAGCCGTTTTCGGATTGCGCCGAGTTTCGCCCCTGCCGGGCCGAAACCATTGTCAGTTCAAATGCCGATCGCCGTGCAGCGATCAACCGCGACTCTCCAACCACTGCTGCAGAATCACCCGCGCCGCCTGCGCGTCGCGATCCCCCTTGCGCACACGCCGCGTCAGGCGCCCGCTGGCGCGCGCCTCGCGTAGCAGCTCGTCGGCGGCGAGCGAGCTGTAGCGCTCGTCGGCCAGATGCACCGGCAGTCCGGTGCGTTGGCCGAGCTGCGCGGCGAAGCGGCGCGCGGCGGCGCTCATGCTCTGTTCGGCGCCATCGCGATCCAGCGGCAGGCCGACGATCAGCTCGGCCGGGCGCCACTGCTCGACGAGCTTGAGCACGGCGGCCCAGTCGTCGCCGGGAAACGACGCCAGCGCGCGCGCCTGGCCGGTGACGTCATCGCCGATGGCCGCGCCGGTTCGCCGCTGGCCATAATCGAAGGCGAGATAGAGCGGCATGCACCGCCTCTAGGCGTGTCCGGCCTCGCCGCTGAGCTGGCTCACGTCGACGCCGAGCAGCTTGGTCGCCGCGGCCCAGCGCAAGGGCGGCGGCGTGCGGAACAGGATCTGCTGGTCGACCGGGGTGTGGAGCCAGGCGTTGTGCAGGATCTCGCTCTCCAGCTGTCCTGCGCCCCAGCCGGCATAGCCGAGCGCGACGACGTACTCGCGCGGGCCCTCGCCCTTGCCGATCGCACGCAGCACGTCGCGCGAGGTGGTCACGTAGAGCTCGTCGCCCAGGGCGATCGACGACTCCCATCCGCCCGGATCGCCGTGGATCACGAAGCCGCGCTCGGGTTGCACCGGACCGCCCCAGAACACGATCGCACGGGCGTCCACGCCTTCGTGTTCGAGGCCCATCTGTTCCATCACCTCGGTCAGGAGCAGTTCGGTGGGCCGGTTGATGACCAGGCCGATCGCGCCGCTGTCGCTGTGCTCGCAGACCAGCGAGACGGTGTGACTGAAGTTCTCGTCGTCCAGGCTCGGCATGGCGACGAGAAACTGGTTTCTCAGGTAGGCCTCGATCTCGCTCATGGGGCCAGTATCGGCCGCGCTCGCGGGGAGTCAAGGCCGGGCGGCGGCCGGCGGCGGTAGATGGCGCAGGATGGCGGCCGCGGCGGCGCCGGTCGCGAGCCCGAACAGCAGCGCCGCGCTCATCAGCAGCGGCAGCAGCCGCAGCAGGCCCGGATGCGGCACGAAAACCGCATAGGCGAGGGCGAACTGCCCCCCCATGTGGGCCAGCGCCGCGAGCACCGACAGGCCGACCGCGCCGAGCTGCAGCGGCGGCAGCAGACGGCTGAAGGTGCGGCCCAGGGTCAGCGCCGCGAGGCTGGCGAGCGCCCCCGAGGCCGAGAGCCAGAATCCCGGCGCCAGGAAGCTGCCGACCAAGAGGCTGCCGACGAGCACGCGCAGCAGGGCCACCCAGATCGCTAGACGCAGCGAATGGCGCAGCAGCACGATCAGGGTCACGACGTTCGCAAGGCCCGGCTTGACGCCGGGGATCGGCGACGGGAAGCCGGCTTCGAGCACGTGAATGACGATGGCCAGCGCCGCATAACCGGCGACCAGGCGATCCTCACGGGTGGCTTGGAGCCGCATCAGTAGGCGATGCCGTCGAGCGGCACGTCGCCGCCGACGAGGCTGATGCTGACGCGATTCGGCAGACAGGCCGCGGCGTCGCCGCCGCGCTGTAGCCAGCCGCTGTGCACGCAGACTTGGTTGCGGCACGGGCTGCGCAAAAAGCGCACGCGGCCGTCTTCGATCTTGAGCACCGAGGGGCCGAGCCGGCCGTCGACGCGGATCTCGCGCGCTTCGTTCAGGGCGTAGCGGCCGGCGTCGACGCCACCGACACGCAGTTCCACATGCGTGGCCGCGACCGCCGGCTGCCAGAAGTGCGCGTAGAGCGCGCCGACCAGCGCCGAGGCAAGCGCGATGGCGAGCACGTCGCCGCGGTTCATCGCACCGTCGTCACGGCGGCGTCGTCGGCGAACCGGATGCGCGGCGCGAGCGCCGTGGTGACCTCGATGCGCCCGTCGGCATCGACGACGAACACCTGGTCGACGCCGAGCGCGCTTGCGGT
This sequence comes from Sinimarinibacterium thermocellulolyticum, assembly GCF_040327995.1. NCBI lineage: Bacteria > Pseudomonadati > Pseudomonadota > Gammaproteobacteria > Nevskiales > Nevskiaceae > Sinimarinibacterium > Sinimarinibacterium thermocellulolyticum. The sequence continues at coordinate 15,670 of NZ_JBEPIJ010000008.1, forward strand.
TTCGCGCCAGCGCTGTGGGCCGGCCACGAAGATCGCGGTGCTCGCGGCGTCGGCGAGCGCGCCAGAGGGCGCGACCACGGTCACCGCTTGCAGACCGCGCGCCGGCTGGCCGCTGCGCGGATCGAGCAGGTGGTGGTAGCGCCGCCCGTCGGCTTCGAAGTATCGCTCGTAGTCGCCGCTGGTGATCACCGCCTCGTCGCCGTCGATGTTGAGGGTCGCCAGCACGCGCTGCTCGCGGTTTGGGCGCGGATGGCGTACGCCGATGCGCCAGGCACGCGCACCGCGGCGCCCGGCGGCACGCAGGTTGCCGCCGGCGTTGACGATGACGTTGGCGTAGCCGGCGGCGCGCAGCGACGCGACGATGCGATCGGCCGCGTCGCCCTTAGCGATCGCGCCGAAGTCGAAGCGCACCGCGGGCGCCGGGCCGTAGGCCAGCGGCGCGGCATCCAGCATGGGCGCCTGTGCGAGCGCGGCGACGGCGGCGTCGAGTGTCGCCGGATCCGGTGACGTGCTGCGGTAGTGCGCCTCGTCGTGAAAGCCCCAGATTTCGACCAGGCGGCCGATGCGCACGTCGAACAGCCCGCCGCTGGCGTGGGTGAGCTGCGCAGCCTGCGCGAACAGCGGCTGCAGTGCCGCCGGAATCGACACGCGCTCGCCCTCAGCCAGACGCTGGTTGAGTCTTCCCAGTTCGCCATCGCCCCAGGCGCTCCAGCGCTGCGCATACGCCATAAGCTCATCGCGCGCGCGGTCGAGCGCCATGAGTGCGTCGGCGCGGTCTTGATCCTCGCCCAGATACAGCGAGATCGACACGATCGTGCCCATCGCCAGGAATTCTTCGTGCAGCAGGCGCGCGTCCTCGCCCTGCGGCTGGCGCAGCGCCAGCCAGGTGAACAGCACCGCCAGCCCGATGCCCAGTGCGAGGCGTCGCAGGAACAGGCGCAGATGAGGCGATTCGGGCAGTTTCATGTTCTAGGGATCGGCAGCGGCCAGCGGCCGCAATGGGCACGCACCGTGCTACGTCAGTTTGCGTTCGATCGCGGCGATCACGTCGCTGCCGATGTCAAGGCCGCAACCGGCGTCGAGTTCGCGTACGCAGGTCGGCGAGGTGACGTTGATCTCGGTGAGGTAGTCGCCGATGACGTCGAGGCCGACGAACAGCAGCCCCATCTCGCGCAGCTTGGGGCCGACCTGCGCGGCGATCCAGCGGTCGCGCGCGGACAGCGGGCGCGGCTCGCCGCGGCCGCCGGCGGCGAGATTGCCGCGCACCTCGCCGTGTTGCGGGATGCGCGCGAGCGCGTGCGACACCGGCTCGCCGTCGATCATCAGCACGCGCTTGTCGCCGTGGACGATCTCCGGAATGTAGCGCTGCGCCATGATGTGGCGACGGCCGTTGTCGGTGAGCGTCTCGATCACCGCGCCGAGGTTCAGGCCGTCGGGCCGTACACGGAAGATGCCGGCGCCGCCCATGCCGTCGAGCGGTTTGTAGATCACGTCGCGATGCTCGGCGTGGAAGGCGCGCAGCGTCGCGGCATCGCGCGCGATCAGCGTCGGCGCGCAGCACTGCGCGAACCAGCTGATGAAGACCTTCTCGTTGGCGTCGCGCAGCGCGCGCGGGCGGTTGACCACAAGCGCGCCTTGCTCCTCGGCGCGTTCGAGCACATAGGTCGCGGCGATGTATTCGAGATCGAACGGCGGATCCTTGCGCATGAACACGGCGTCGATCTCGCCGAGGCGCCGCTCCTGCGCTTGGCCGAGCTCGAACCAGCGCTTGGCGTCGTCGAACACCGTCAGCGGGCGCATGCGTGCCATCGCGATCCCATCGCGCAGCCACAGGTCCTGCATCTCGATGTAGCGCAGCGTCCAGCCGCGCTTCTGCGCGGCGAGCATCAGCGCGAGCGTCGTGTCCTTGTACGGTTTGATGGACCCGATCGGGTCCATGACCACGGCGAGGGTTCTGCTCATCCGCAGGCCTTCAGGCCGCCCGCGGCGCCGCAAGCTGGCGCGTCGCCTCGATCTCGCGCGCCGCCGCCAACGCCGCCATGCGTGCGACCACGCCATAGGCGTAGAAGCGGTTGGGGCGTTCGTCGGGACCGCAGCGCGGATCGGGGTGGCTGCAACATTCCTCGAAGGCCAGCGGCTCGAAGCGCATGCCCGGCGCGTTGAGATTCTCCTGGTTGCCGCGTTGCGCATTTAGCCGGTAGAAGCCGCCGACGACGAACTGATCGATCATGTAGACCACCGGTTCGGCGGTGGCGCCGTCGGGGCCGAGCTTCTCGAACGTGTAGACCCCTTCTTGGATGATCGCGCTGGTCACCTCCCTGCCTTCTTTGGCGCTGGACATGTGCGTTCGCGCCCTGCGGTTCATGTTGCGGATGTCGTCGACGCTGCGCGCGGTCATCACGCCCATGCCGTAGGTGCCAGCGTCGGACTTGACGATCACGAATGGCTGCTCGGTGATGCCGTATTCCTTGTATTTGGCGGCGATGTCTTCCAGCAGCAGTGCGACGTTGGCTTCGAGACACTCCTGGCCTTCGCGCTTCTGGAAGTTGATCTGGCCGCAGTTGCGGAACAGCGGGTCGAACAGCCACGGATCGAGTCCGAGCAGGGCCGCCATCTCCTTGGCCACCTCGCGATAAAAGCCGAAGTGGTTGGACTTCTGCCGCGCGTGCCAGCCGAGATCCAGCGGCGGAATCACTTCTTGGTCGAGGTCGCGCAGGATCTCGGGCACGCCGGCGGACAGGTCGTTGTTGAGTAGCACCGCACAGGGCACGTAGTCGCCCACGTGCACACGATTGCCGGTGCGGCGCAGGGGTTCGAGGCGCAGCCGGCGGCCGGAGTGCTCGAGCGGCAGCTCGGTCGCCTCGTGCAGATCGGGAATCAGCGAGCCGATGCGCATGTGAAAGCCGGCCTTGGTGATCAGATCGACCAGCGTCGCCACGTTCTCGAGGTAGAACGTGTTGCGTGTGTGGTTCTCGGGCACCAGCACGAGGCGCTTGGCGGTCGGGCAGATGCGCTGGATGGCGGTCTGCAGCGCCTGGATGCACAGCGGCTCGAAGGCTGGATTGAGGTTGTTGAAGCCGCCCGGGAACAGGTTGGTGTCGACCGGCGCCAGCTTGAAGCCGGCGTTGCGCAGGTCCACCGAGCTGTACAGCGGCGGCGTGGTCTTGAGCCACTGTTCCCGGAACCAGGCCTCGATGTCCGGCGAGCGCCGCAACAGCGTCGATTCCAGCGCCAACAGCGGACCGGTGAGCGCGGTGGTCAGGTGGGGGACGGGGCTGTTCATGGGCAGACTCGATGCGCGCGGATCGTGGCACCGCTGCGCGGCGCACGGACGGGCCGGCATGGTAACCCAAGCCGCACATCGAGGGGGTCTGTCCGTGGACCGCTGTCGAAGCGGCCGGGACTGTGCTAAAACCCGCTGGAAACGAGCGCTTGCAGCCTCTTTTTGACGCGCTCCGGACTCGACTCACGGGGAGAATTGAGTGTCCACCGAGCCCATCGCGAAGGTCATGGTGATCGACGACAGCCAGACCATCCGACGTACTGCCGAAACCCTGCTCGCTCGCGAGGGCTATCAGGTGTCGACGGCGCAGGACGGTTTCGAGGCGCTGGCCAAGATCGCCGACGATCCGCCCGATCTGATCTTCATCGACATCATGATGCCGCGGCTCGACGGCTATCAGGCCTGCGCGCTGATCAAGGGCAATCCGCGCTTTGCCAAGACGCCCGTCATCATGCTCTCGTCCAAGGACGGGCTGTTCGACCGAGCGCGCGGGCGCATTGTCGGTTCCGACGAGTATCTGACCAAGCCGTTCACCAAGGACGAGTTGCTGGGTGCGGTGCGCTCGCACACGGCGCGTAAGTGAGGGAGGCATGGCGGGGGAATTGAGGGGGCTGCGCGATGACCCGTTCGGGCAGTTGGCCGAACTCGAGCGGCTGCTGCGCGCATCGCGCCGGGACGCCGCGGCCGGCGCGGCACAGAGCTGGACCGGACTGGGCTTTCGCATCGGCGACACCTGGCTGGTCGCGCCGCGCGAGGACGTGCGCGAGGTGATTCCGCCGCCGGCGACCACGCGCGTGCCCAATGCCAAGCCGTGGATGCGCGGTGTCGCCAACGTGCGCGGCGAGCTGCTCGCCGTGGTCGATCTGCCCGGCCTGCTCGGCTTGGGCGAAACGCCGCAGCAGCGGCTGCAGCGGGTCCTCGTGCTGAACTCACGACGGGTGCCGGTCGGCCTGCTGGTCGACGAGGTGGCCGGCTACCGCCAGTTTTCGCCGGGCGATCAACGTCCGGCGCTGGTGGCTCGCTCGCAACCCTTCACTCCCTATCTGCTCGGCGCCTTCGCGCGCGAGAACCGCCAATGGCTGGCGTTTTCGCTGCACCGGCTCGTGCAGGACGAAGCTTTCAGGTCCGCGGCGCTATGAACGCAAGCCCCCGTCCACTTCTGGCCATCGGCATCCACTGGGTGCGCGGCGAGCTCGATCAGAGCATCGCCCGGGCTCGCGCGCTGATCGATCACCATGCCGAATCCGGCGGCGACCCACTGCAGTTGCAGCAGGCCTATGTCGAGTTGCATCAGGTGCGCGGCACGGCGGCGATGATCGAGTGCCATGGCCTTGCGACCGTCGCCGCGGAGATGACCGCCGGCCTGCAAGACTTGATGCACCAGCGCATCGCCGAGCCCGAGGCGCTGTACGCCGCACTGCTCGGCGCCAGCGTGCAGCTCAGCGACTACATCCACGCGCTGGCCGACGGTCTGCCCGACTGCGCGCTGGTACTGCAGCCTGCGATCAACGAGCTGCGCCTTTCGCGTGGACGTCCGGTACTGACCGAGAGCGAGCTGTTCGTCGCCCAGATGCAGGCGCTAGGCGTGACACTACCGCTGCCGGTCGATGCCGCCGCGCAGCCCGGCGGCGCCCAGCGGCAGGCAAGGCGACTGATGGCGCTGTTCCAGGCCTCGCTGGTGGCCTGGGTGCGCGGCGGTGCCGATGCCCAGACCGGCGCCGCGCGCGCCGGCAAGATCGCCGAGCAGATCGCGCAAGATGCGACGCAGCCGGCCGTGCACCAGTTGTGGCGCGTGGCGGCGGCTTCAATCGAAGCCTACTTGGGTCGCGCCATCACCAACGCGCTCGAACTCAAGCGCCTGTTCGGTCGGCTCGCCGCGCAGCTCAAGCTGCTGGCCGAAGCGGGCGAGGACGCCGCCGCCGCGCAGGCGGGGGATCTGGCGTTCCAACTGCTGTTCATGATCGGGCGTTCGAGCGCCCAGGGCGCACGCGTGCGTGCGCTGCGCCGGGCTTTCGAGCTCGACCGGTACCTGCCGACGGTGGCGACGCTCGAGCAGATGCGCCGCCGTATCCACGGTGCGAACACGGCGCTGTTGGCCAAGGTCGCCAGCGAGATCCGCAGCGAGTTCGTGCGCGTGAAGGATCAGATCGACCTGATGGTGCGCACCGGCGATGAGACAGGGCAGCGCAGTGCCGCCGTCGCCGACAGCCTGACCGAGATCGGCCGCACCCTGTCGGCGCTCGGATTGCTGCGCCTGCAGGAGGTGATCCTGCGTCAAGTACAGCGCTTGCGTGAAGCGAGCGCGGACGGCGCGCAGCCGGCGCTGCTGATGGATCTGGCCACCGCGATCCTGCGCGTAGAGAACGATCTGGAAGACGCGTTGTTCCGGCAGATGCAGCTCGCCGACGCCGCCGCGCGCGAGTTGTCCGAGGACGTGCCCGCGCCGCGCGATCTCGCCGAGGGGCGCGATGCACTGTACCGCGAGTTCCTGGTCAACCTCGCGCGCATCAAGGCGGCCGTCGATGCCTATCTGCGCCATGGGAACGAGTCCGACCTGCCGGCCTGCGCTGCGCTGCTGCAGGAAATCGCCTCCGGCTTCGAGGTGCTGGCACAGCCGCAGGCCGCAGAGCTGTGCTGCCGCCTGTCGCGTCCTCTGGCGGCGCCGGCGTACACGCGCCTGCGCGAGGACTCGGCCTACGCCGACCGCTACGCCGACGCCGTGGCCGCGGTCGAGTACTACATCGAAGCACAGCGATCGCGCCTGCCGGGGGCCGAGCGCATCCTCGCCGACCTGATCGCGCGCACCGAGCGGCTGGAACAGCGCGACGCCGCCGCGGCGCCTGCGCTGGACGACACGGCCGACAAAGCGGCGGGCGAGGCCGCCGAGGTGCCGCCGCGGACTGAGCGCGTCGCCGTTGCGGCACCCGAGACCTTGCAACCGACCGAGCTCGCTGCCGGCGCCGATCCGGAGATCCGCGAGATCTTCCTCGAAGAGGCGGCCGAAGTCGGGGCGACGCTGGATGCCGCCTTCGCCGCCTGGAGTCGCGATCCCAAGGACCGTGACGCGCTGACCACGCTGCGGCGTGCCTTCCACACGCTCAAGGGCAGTGGCCGTACCGTCGGAGCGACCGAGATCGGCGAGTTCGGCTGGGCAATCGAGAACATGCTCAACCGCTGTCTCGACGGATCGGTCGCGGTGACGCCGGGCATCGTCGAGACCGTCGGTCGCGCGCGCGCTGCTGCCGGAACTGATCGGCGCATTTCGCGAGGCGCGCGACATCGCCGAGCGCAAGAGCTGGCGACGGTCATCGAGCACGCCCGCGAGTACGCGGCCGGCCGTACGCCGGTCGTGGCTACCGAGCCGGACATCGCGCAGGTGTTTCGCGAGGACATTGGCGAGAAGCTGGCTGCGGTCGAGCGCTGGCTGGCCGAACACCCGGAACCCGAGGCCGAGGTCGCCGCCGAGGTGGTGCGCGCCTTCCACACGCTGCGCGGCGCGGCGCGCGTCGTCGATGCACAGGCGCTGAGCGAACTCGCCGGGGCGCTCGAGGCTTACCTTGACGCGCTGGTCGAGGCGCAACGACCGCTCGATGCGCAGGGGCTTGCCCTGCTGCGCGAGGCCGTGCCGCTGCTGCAGCGTTGGGTCGGCGAGGTCGGCTCGACCGCCGTCGTGCGTCAGGACGCCGGGCCGCTGCTGCAACGCATCGAGGCGCTGCACGCCGAGCTGCCCAAGGCCGCGGCGCAGGCCAGCGCCGAGCGCCAGCTCGTCGAGATCTTCGCCAGCGAGGCCTTCGAGCTGGTGTCGAAGATCGAGGATCAGGTGCGCGGCTGGCAACAGTCACCGGAGAGCCAGCGTGCGGCGGTGGAGCTGCGCATGCTCAGCCACACGCTGCTGGGCGCCGCGCAGATGTCGTCGTGCCCGGCGGTCGCCAAGGTTGCGCAGGCACTCAACCGCAGCGTCGACGGTGCCGCTGCGCGCGGCATCGTGCCGGACGCGGCGGCGTTCGCGCTGTTGCTCGATCTGTGCGAGGGATTGTTCGGTTACCTCGACCGCTTCCGCGAACATCGCCTCGCCGACGACGACGAGGGTTGGACCGATCGCGTGAACGCGCTCGGCTGGGCACGCGAAGCCGAAGCCGCAGCCCCGGCGGCCGCGCCGTCCGGCGAAGTGCCGGCCGCGACCGAGCCGCAGGCACCGACCGAATTGCCGGAACTGTCGCTCGACGGCTTCGACGCGGCGCTCGATCTGCCAGCGCCGCAGGCGACGCTCGCAGCGGATGCGCCGCCGGTTGCGGATACGGCGATCGAACCGAGCCTCGATGAACCGGCGCCGCCGTCTGCCGAGCCGGCTGCTGCCGCAACCGACGGCGAGGATGCCGAACGCATCGTCGAGATGCCGCCGGATGAAGCGGCGCAAGGCCCGTGCGATCCGGAGCTGATCGCGATTTTCCGCGCCGAGGCCGAGGAACTGGTCGAGAGCCTCGACCAGAGCCTCGCAGCACTCGAGCGCGACCCACGTCAGTTTGCGCCCCTGGCGGAGATCAAGCGCGCACTGCACACCTTCAAGGGCAGTGCCCGCGTCAGCGGGCTCCACACGCTCGGCGAGGTCGCGCACCGGCTCGAATCCCTGTTCGAGGATTTGGAAGTGGGTGCCGTGACTGCCGACACGCACTTCTTCGCCCGTACGCACAATGTCGTCGACGGCCTGCATCTGGCGCTCGACGATCTGCGCCGGGGCGTGATTCCGGAGCCCCTGAACCTGCTCGACGAGCTGTCGCAGCCACTGGCGCCGGCGCCCGCTGCTGCGGCGTCCGAAGCGCCGCTCGCTACACCGCCGCCGGTCGCGCCATTGCCGCCGCCGATGGCGCCGGTGACGCTGCCGAGCGCCGCCGCCGCGTCGCTGCCGGACGATTTCGACATCGATCTCGCGCAGACCTTCGCTGCCGAGGCCGAAGAACTGATGGAGATCCTCGAGGCGGCGCTGCCGCGCTGGCAGGCACTGCCCGGCGATTTCTCGCCGGCGCGCGACATGCTGCGCGTGTTGCACACGCTCAAGGGCGGCGCGCGCATGGCCGGCCTGCCGGTGCTCGGCGACGCCGCACACGAGCTCGAATCGCTGATCGAGGGTCTGGAGTACGCCGGGGAGCTCGATGCCGGCGCGCTCAGGGTCGTCGAAGGCGCGGTCGCCGAGTTACGGCGCTACACCGACCATCTGCAGCGCGGGCAGTACGCGGCGCTGATCACCGCGACCGACGAGGCCGCGCAAGCGCCCGCGGCAGCATCAGCGCTCGACACCGGCGCGCCCGCCGTCGTCGACGGGCCAGCGGCCGAGGACGTCGCCGAGGAGGCGGCATCGCAGGGTCTGTGGGACCCGCAGTTGTTCTGGCGGCCGGAAGAAGACCTCGAAGGTCTGGCCGCGCAGCGTCGCGAGACCGCGCGCGTGCCGGTCGAGGCGCTCGAGCGCATGCTCAACGAGGCGGGCGAGATTTCGATCCACCGCTCGCGTATGGACGAGCACAACGCCGCGATCCAGGCCCAGCTCGACGACATGGCGCAAGCGATCCAGCGCGTGCGCGACCAGCTGCGCCAGCTCGACATCGAGACCGAGGCACAGATCACCGCACGCGGATTCAACCAGGCCGAGGGCGCCGACCGTTACGCCGGCGAGTTCGATCCGCTGGAAATGGACCGTTACACGCGCATGCAAGAACTGTCGCGCGCGCTCAACGAATCCGTCGGCGACCTCGCCGCGGTACACGCCGCGCTCGATCGGCTCGCCAGTGAAGCGACGACGATCCTGCTGCAACAAGGCCGTATCAATACCGAGATACAGCAGGGCCTGATGCGCACATTGATGGTGCCGTTCTCGCGCCAGGTCGCGCGCCTGCAGCGCGTCGTGCAACAGACCGCGAACGAGCACGGCAAGCGTGTCGAGTTCGTCGTCGACGGTGCCGAGGCCGAGCTCGATCGCAACGTGCTCGAACGCATGACCGCGCCGCTCGAGCATTTGCTGCGCAACGCCGTGATCCACGGCATCGAGACGCCGGAGCAGCGCGACGGCGCCGGCAAACCGCAGACCGGCCGCCTGAGGCTGTCGCTGTGGCGCGAAGCCAGCCAGTTGTTCATGGAGTTGGCCGATGACGGCCGCGGCCTCGATCTCGATGCGATCCGCCAGACCGCGATCCGTCGTGGCCTGATCCCGGCCGATGCCGAGATTTCCGACGACGAGGCCGCGCAGTTCATTTTCCTGCCCGGCTTCTCGACGGCACGGCAGCTCACCCGGGACGCCGGCCGCGGCGTCGGCATGGACGTGGTCGCGGCCGAGGTCAAGCAGCTCGGCGGCAACCTCGAGCTCGCCTCCGAGCCGGGCAAGGGTACGCGCTTTAAGATCCGTCTGCCGTTGACGCTGGCGCTGTCGCAGTCGCTGCTGATCGGCGTCGGTCACGAAATCTACGCGACGCCGTTGCCGAGCATCGAAGGCATCACCCGCATCGCGCGCGACCAGCTCGACGCCTATCTGGCCGAGGACGGGCCGGAGCTCGAATACGGCGGTCAGCGTTACCGCGTGCGACATCTCGCCGATCTGGTCGGCATGCCGCGCGAGGCCGCCAGCGATGCCAAGACCGCGCACGCGGTGCTGGTGCGCATGCCGGAGGGCATCGGCGGCAGCGAGCGCCACGTCGCCGTCGTCGTCGACCGCTTGATCGGCAGTCGCGAAATCGTCTCCAAGGCGGTCGGCCCGCAGATCAGTTCGATTCCGGGAATCAGCGGTGCAACCATCCTCGCCGACGGCCGCGTCGTGTTGATCCTCGACATCGCCGCATTGGTGCAGGACCGCACGCGGCGCGTGCTGCGCACGCAGATGGCCGAGCGCAGCGGCGGCGAGGCGCCGCTGGCCGCGCAGCGCGACACCATCATGGTCGTCGACGACTCGATCACGATCCGCCGTGTCACCGAGCGCCTCTTGGCCAAGCACGGCTTTGCCGTGGTCACCGCCAAGGACGGTCTCGATGCCATGGCGCAGCTCGCCACCGAGCGCCCCGCGGCAATCCTGCTCGACATCGAGATGCCGCGTGCCGACGGGTTCGAGGTCGCGACCTTCGTGCGCAACACCTCGGCGATCGCGCGCACGCCGATCCTGATGATCACCTCGCGCTCGGGCGACAAGCACCGCGAGCGCGCCGCGGCGATCGGCGTCGACCGTTATCTGATCAAGCCCTACCAGGAGGACCAGTTGCTCGGTGAGCTGCGCGCGGTCCTCGCGGAGCGTCGATAAGTGAACGCCGATGAACTCTATGCGGTGCTGATGTCGGTGCATGACGACACCCTGCTGCTGCCCAACGCCGCGGTGGCCGAGGTGCTCGCGCGCGATGCCCTGCAGCCGGCCAGCGGCGGCCCCGACTGGCTCGCCGGATTCTGCGACTGGAACCACAAGCGCGTGCCGGTCGTGCGCTTCGAAGTGCTCAACGGCGGCGAGCGCGGCGGCGATCCGCGGCGGGAACGCATCGTCGTGCTGCACTCGCTCGGCCGTCACGTGCCGGGCGGGCACATCGGCTTCGTCGCGATGGGTTATCCGCACCTGGTGACGCTCAACCGCTCGGCGCTGCGCCCGATGGCGCTCGATCGTGGCGATGTCGACGAGTTCGTGCTCTCGCGCGTGCGCATTGCCAGCCAGATCGCGCTGATTCCCGATCTCGAAGCGGTCGAGGCGCGGATCGCCGGCGCGCTGGCTGCGGCCTAGCGGATTCGCGGCATGGCCGCGAGTCTTGCGTCCGCGCCGGCGGCTCAGGCGCACCGCTGGATGCTGCTGTCGATCGCCGCGGCACTGGCGACGATGGTGCTCAAGCTCGGCGCGTGGAGGCTGACCGGTTCGGTCGGCCTTTTGTCCGACGCGCTCGAAAGCGTGGTCAATCTCGGCGCCGCGCTGCTCGGCTTTGCGATGCTGCGCCTCGCGATCCAGCCGGCGGATGACGAGCACGCGCACGGGCACGGCAAGGCCGAGTACTTCGCCAGCGGCTTCGAAGGCGCGCTGATCTTCGTCGCCGCGCTGGCGATCGCCTGGAGCGCGTGGCCGCGGCTGTTCGATCCGCAGCCGCTGGCGCAGCCGGGCCTGGGCCTGGCCATCGCGCTCGTCGCCGCGGCGATCAATGGCGGTGTCGCGCTGCTGTTGCGGCGCGCCGCGCAGCGGCACCGTTCGCTCACGCTCGAGGCCGATGCCCAGCACTTGCTGACCGACGTGTGGACCTCGCTCGGCGTCGTCATCGGCGTGGCCCTGGTCGCCGTCAGTGGCTGGCTGCTGCTCGATCCCTTGATTGCGCTGGCGGTCGCGACGCACATCCTGTGGACCGGCTGGCGTCTGTTGCGCGAGTCCGCCGCCGGATTGATGGACGCCTCGCTGCCGGCGGCCGAGCGCGCCAAGCTGGATGCGATCCTCGACGACTTTCGCGGTGAGGGCATCGATTTCCACGCGGTGCGCACGCGGCGTTCCGGAGCGCGTCACTTCGTCAGCTTCCACGTGCTGGTGCCGGGGCGTTGGAGCGTGCAGCGCGGCCACGACTTCGTCGAACGCATCGAATCGCGCATCGCCGCCGAGCTCGCGCCGGTGAGCGTGCTGACCCATCTGGAGCCGATCGAAGACCCCGCGGCGCACGCCGACACCGGTCTGGACCGCGTACCGTGATGGCGGCGCCCGCCGCGGCCGGCTAGGATCGGCACCCATGGCCAACCCGTTCGGTGGCGGCGACGTGAGCACCGTGGCGCACGCGATCCAGCTCGCGGTCGCGCCGGCGTTTCTGTTGACCGGCGTCGGCGCGACGCTCAACGTCATGGCCAGCCGTCTCGCCCGCGTGGTCGACCGTGCCCGCATTCTCGAGCAGCGGCTCGACGGCATCCGCGGCGCGGAGCGCGATCAGGTGCTGGCTGAGCTCGGTACGCTCGCGCGGCGGGCGAAGCTGATCGGTCGGGCGATCGGCTTGTGTACGTTTGCCGCGCTCGCGGTCGCCACCGTCATCATCGTGCTGTTTTTCGGTGCGGTGACGCCGGTACGGGTATCGGCACCGGTGGCGCTGTTGTTCATCGTTGCGATGCTCGCGTTGATCCTTGCGCTGCTGCTGTTCCTGCGCGAGGTGTTCCTGGCCACGCGCAGCCTGCGCATCGGCGGGCGCCAGACATGATCGAGCTGATCGCCAATATCGATGTCGACGACCTGTCCGCCGCACTCGCGTTCTACGTCGATGGCCTGGGTCTGGCCGTGCGCCGGCGTTTCGGCGACCTCGGCGTCGAGCTCTGCGGCGCGTCGTCGTCGATCTTCCTGCTGGTCAAGCCGGCCGGCACGACGCCGGCGCCCGATGCCGCAGCGCGCGACTACCGCCGCCACTGGACGCCGGTGCATCTGGATTTCGTCGTCGACGATGTCCAGGCCGCCGCGGCGCGTGCGGTCGCCGCCGGCGCCCGCCTCGAAGGCGAGATCCGCACCCACCGCTGGGGCCGCATCGCGCATCTGGCCGATCCCTTCGGTCACGGCGTCTGCCTGATCCAGTTCCTCGACCGCGGCTACGATGAAATCGCCGACGCCTGAGGGTGCCCGTGGTATGGCCTTTGGAGGGCCGCGAGCATCGCCGCCCGCGGCCTCGATGGTCCCGCGGCCGGTCCTCAGCTCGGGAACGGTACGGTCGCGAAGGTGCGCACGGCGAACGCGGCGTACTCGGCGCGGCTGACGGTGCCACGCGGGTTGATGCGCGCCTGGCCGTCCTCGATTTCGGCATCGAGGATGCGCAGGTTCAGGGCTTCCTGGACGTGGCCGAGCAGGGCAGGGTCGACGTCGGCGGCGTCGACCACCGGCACCGGGTTGCCGTCGGCGTCCGGCGCGGTGAGCGCAGTGCCGGCATGGCCTTGGGCGCGCGCCTGCAGGCCGATGGCCTGGACCAGCGCGTAGGCGACCTGCTCGCGCGTGACCGGCGCCGAGGGCCGGAAGTTGGCGCCCTGCAGCGGCATCAACGGCAGCGAGGCAGTATCGCGGCTCAGGATCAGCTGGCCGCTGCGCGTGACGGCTTCTGCCGCGGCGGCGACATGGCCGGCGTCGGCCGGGATGTCGATGAAGCGCAAACTGCCGTCGTGCGCGCGCGTCTGGCGCACGCCCCAGGCCATGAGGTATTCGGCGAACTGCGCGCGTGTCAGCGGCAGGTCCGGCTTGAAGCCGCCGGGCAGGCCGTCGATCAGGCGCTCGGCGACCGCGGTCAGCACGAACGCTTCGAGCGGATGGCCGAACACGTCGTCCACGCCGCGCGGCGCGGCGGCAGTGAACTGGGTGACGTTGATGTCCGCCGAACCGGGGCCGGCGATGCCGTTGGTGACGCCGGCCGGATCGAGCGGCACGCCGGACACCGAGCCGATGCCGCGCAAGGTGAGAGTCCAGGTGCCAGGAATGCCGCGGCCGACGGCGGCGACATTCGAGCCGAGTAGTGGCAGGGCGATGCCCGAGCCATAGCGCGTGCCTTCGGGGTCGATCAGCACGACCGCGCAGGTGCAGGGATTGCCGAGCGGCTGGCTCCACTGCGCGGTGACCAGGGCGATGTCGTCGCCGACCTCGAACTGCACCTCGCTGACTGGCCCGACCGGCGCGAAGTCGATGGTGTAGCGCTCGCTACTGGCGTCGCCCAGGCCGATCTCGGCGTAGAAGCCGCGCTGCGAGTGATTGGTGCTGCCGTAGTCGTCGCGCAGCGCGAGCGCCACTGCCAGCGCGGCCTCGACGTTGGCGAAGCCGGCACCCACTTCCCAGCTCGCGTAGCCGGGCATATTCGTCGCGGTCTGTTTGAAGATCTGTTTGACCTCGCGCCAGGTCAGCGCCGGGTTGGCTTCGAGCAGCAGCGCGGTCAGGCCGGCCAGGTGCGGCGCGGCCATGCTGGTGCCGGTCTTGCGCGTGTAGAACGGAATCAGTTCCGGCGGAATCTCGCCGGACTCGATATCGGCCTGCAGATCCAGCGGCGTGAACGGATCGGCGGCGACGGCGCGCGCGGAGATGTAGTCGGTGCCCGGCGTGACCACGGTCGGCCGGTCTTCGACCACGAAGGTTTCACCGTCGACCTCGACCGTGTAGCTCGGGTGCGCCAGCGAGCCGCGCGACGACGACGGCGCGAGCAGGCCGGATTTCTCGCCGTTGGCGGCCACCAACACCCAGGGTGCTTTCTTGAAGTTGCCGGTGATCGTGTCCTGGCCCGATCCGGAATTGCCGGCCGAGAACACGACGATGACGCCGCGATCGGCCAGCGCCTTGGTGGCGATGTTGGTCGGATCGTCGGGATCGAAGCAGGTACCGACGTCGCCGGTGTTGCCGAAGGAATTGGTGACGATGCGCAGGTTGAGCTCCGGCGCTTCGTCGAGCAGCTTGAGCGCGTAATCGAAGCCGCCGAGCGTGTCGAGCACGAACACGACCGCGCCGGAGCCGTAGCCTACGAGCGTGGCGCCCTTGGCCGCGCCGGCGAAGCGGCCGCCCGAGGCCGTGCCGTCACCACCGGCGATGCCGGCCACGTGGGTGCCGTGCGAGCCGAGCAGGTCGGTGTTGGGCACGCCCTCGATCGGCGTGAACGGCACCATCTGGTTCTCGGTCAGGCTGCGCAGGTTCAGGTGCCCGAGGGCATTGCGCACCACCTTGTCGCCGAAGGCGAGATCCGGATGCGTCGCGTCGATGCCGGAGTCGTTGACCAGGATGGTCACGCCCTTGCCGGTGATCGGCTCGCCGGTGGCGTTGCGCAGCGCCGGCGCCGCCTGGGCCTGGTCCACCGAGGTCAGGTAGCGGGCGACCTCGTCCTCGTAGCTCAGCGGTGCGTTCCAGCGCACCGAGCGCACACCGGGCAGCGCTTGCAGAGCCTCGATCTGACGGCGCGTGGCCAGCACGCCGGCGATCGGCAGGCGACTGAGGGTGTAACCCCGCAGACCGAGCCGTTCGAGCAGACCGATGCGGTCGGGGCCGAGCGGGCCCTCGCCGTCGAAGCTGACGATCACCTCGAGCAGCTCGTCCTCCCCGAGCAGACCGATGCGTTCGGTGGTGGCGGCCTCGGGGTCGGTGCACTGGGCTTCGGCGAGCGGCGGTGGCGGGGGTAGCGGGGCGATGCCGCCGGGCTGGGCCGGCACGCCGCCGGTCTGGGGCGCGGTGCTGCTGCCGCAGGCAGCGAGCAGCACGCACAACAACAGCGCGGCGCCGCGGCTGCGGCCCGGAGTCGCAACATGGTTCATCTCTCACCCTCTTCCAATGACGACAAGTCCGGCCTCTGGCGGGCCGGATGATCGGTAACGCAAGCACGAAACGTACCGTGCGCGCAGTGTAGGCCGTCCGGCGCCGCCGCGCGTCAGGGTTTTCCCCAAGCGCTTGCGGCCGGCGGCGAGCGTGTTGTATCTACGCGTAAACACAGCGCAGGGATGCCGCATCGGCTGCGGCCATCGACACGGGACGACGAGGATGCCGGACATGGCAGACAGCGGGCTCGACCGGCTCATCGAGGCGCTGTACGGCTGTGTCGTCGAATATCCGGACCCCGCGGTTTTTCGCGCCGCCGCCTTGGAGCGGCTGTGTGCCTGGTGTGGGGCCGGGGCCGCCGCCTGGCTGACCCAGACCGCGCAGGGGCAGCAGGCCGATTTCACCCACTGGCGGTCATCGCTCGAGGCCGCGCAGGTGGCGGCGATCGCCTGTTCGTCGGATCGGCGCTGGCGCGAGCTCTCGCCGGCCGCGGACTGGTTGGTCGACGGACGCCCGGCGGCTACCGCGCTGGCCTTGCGGCTGGTACATCGTGCAATGCCGCTGCACAGCACGGTGCTGCTGCTGTTCGCCGGCGCACCCGGGGTCGCCGGCGCTGCGCTGCAACGTGCACTGGGCCACCTGGTGCAGGCCGGCAGTCTTTCGCTGCTGCAGCTGATCCAGCGCGACCAATGGTTGCAATCCTTGGGGCGGCCCTCCCGCGGTTGCGCCGCACTGGTCGATGCGCAGGGGCGCATCGTCCTCGCCAGCCGGCGCTTCTTCGAACTGCTGCCGGATCTCGGGCACACCGGGGACGATCCACGTCTGCCGTTCCCGCTGCCGGCGGCGGTGCTCGCCCCAGGGCATGGCGAGCTCGATCTCGACCGGCTGCACGTTCGCATGCGGCGCAGCGGCGGGCTGCTGCTGATGCATGCGCGCCGGCCGCACCCGCTGGACGCCCTCACCCCGCGCGAGCAAGAGATTGCCCGCGCGCTCGCCGCCGGCAAGACCTTCAAGACCATCGCCCGCGACTTCGACATCGCGATCAGCACCGTGGCCAATCACGCCTCGCGCATCTACCGCAAGCTCGGCTTGTTCCGGCGCGAGGAGCTCGTCGGCCTGCTGCGCCAGACGGCGGCTGCGTAGCGGGGCGATGGGCGAATCGCGCACAATCGCGCGCCGTGGCCGACAGCCACAGGCCCGACCGATACGACCGCCGCACTCTCCGAGATGAACGCCGATCCCCAGCCGCGTCTGCCGCCCGTCATCGATTACCCGCACGGCATTGTTTGCGTCGACACACTGCAGGAACGCGCCGGTCTGGCCTGCTGCTATCTCGTGCGGCGTGGCGAGGACCTCGCCTTCGTCGAAGCCGGCACCGCGCCCGGCGTGCCGCGCCTTTTGGCCTTGCTCGATGCGCGCGGTCTGGCGCGCGAGCGTGTGCGCTACGTCATTCCCACGCACGTGCATCTGGACCACGCCGGCGGCGCCGGCGCACTGCTGCGCGAGTTGCCGGCGGCCAAGCTCGTCGCGCATCCGCGCGGCGCGCGACATCTGATCGATCCGTCCAAGCTGATCGTCGGCGCGCAGGCGGTCTACGGCGCGGCGGCGGTCGCACGCATGTACGGCGAGATCGTGCCGGTGCCCGAGGATCGCGTGATCGTCGCCGACGACGGTGCCCGTCTGCCGTTCGGCGATGCCGAGCTGCAGTTCGTCGACGCCCCGGGACATGCGCGCCATCACTTCTGCGTCTGGGACGTGGTGTCGCGCGGCTTCTTCTGCGGCGACAGTTTCGGCCTGTCGTATCGGGAGTTCGACGGGCCCGGCGGCCCGTTCCTGTTCCCGACGACCACGCCGGTGCAGTTCGAGCCGGACGCGTGGATGCAGACGCTGGACCGGCTCCTGTCCTTCGCCCCGCAGCGCATGTATCTCACGCACTACGGCTGTGTCGACAACGTCGAGCATCTGGCGCGGATGCTGCGCGCCGGCATCGAGCGTTACCGCACGATCGCCGAGGCGCTCGCGAAGCAACCCCAGCGCCACGCCAAGCTGGTCGCGGCCTTGATGGCGGACGCCCTGCGCGAACTGGCCATGCTCGATGCGCCGGTGTCCGAGGCGCGCGCGCGCAAGCTGCTGGCCTTCGACATGGAGCTGAACGCGCAGGGCCTGGAGGTCTGGCTCGACCGAGCGGCGTAGTTTCGGCCCGCATCTGCGCCGTTCGGGCGGAGTGCCAGCGCGGTGTATCGAGGCCGGGACGCCGGCCTCGATACGGATCTGCCACGCTCGCGGCAGGTTTCTATGCGCCCGCGTGGCGGGCGACTCGATCCGAACGGTTTGAGTGAAGCTGGTTACACGCCCTCACGCACGATCTCGCTCGGCGCGAGCAGCGGCAGCTGCACGCTGCCGGAGAGGTTCAGCGCCGGCACGAAGAGGTCGCGCGACCAGGTGATCGGGAACTGCGGATGGAAGCCATAGATCAGAAGGCCCAGCGCGTCGCCCTCGGCGAGACGCTCGCCGATGCCCGTCATCTCCAGCGTGTGGCGGCCGAAGCCGCGTAGCGGCGTGAGCTGGTCGTCGATCAGATCCCAGCGCTCGCTGCCGGCGGCGCGGCGTCCGATGCCGACGAACAGAATCGGATCGCAGCCGAGCTGGATGACCGGCGTCGCACAGGTTTCCATCTCGAAGCCGGACAGCCCGGTGATCTCCACGTCGATCAGCGGCACGCCGGCGAGGATCGCGCCGCCGGCGCCGATGGTCTTGAGCGGCTGTGTCGCCAAGAGCGCCTCGCGCGCCGCATTGCCGAGCAACGAGCCGAGCACGCCGAGCGCACCGCTGAGCTGCGGCGTGCCGGTGGCGATCGGGAAGCTCTCGCCGCCGCGCTTGACGCTGCGCACGCTGATGGCGTCGTCCTCGGCGAGGCTCAGGCAGACGTCGTGACCGGTGGTCAGCACCGCGTCGATGGCGCCGGACTGGCCGCGCAGCTTTTCCTCGAACCAGGCGAAGCGCAGTTCCGCCATGTCGAGGCTGCCGCAGGCGCCGCTGCCGCCGGCGTCCTGGAAGTTGGGTAGGGTCAGCGCCGCGTAGAACGGATCGAACGGCCCTTCGAGCGGCTCGCTCGACACTGGCAGGATGTGGCCGGATTGGTGGGTGAGTAGGCGCACGTCGCCGCCGCGCGCCTTGAGGCACTCATAGTTGCGCAGGCCGTCGTTGAAGTTGAACAGCGTGTCCTTGAAGCCCTGCGTGATCAGCGCGTCGATTGCCGGGAAGGGCCCCGGTGGTACGAGGAAGGTATCGGGCGTCGCGAACTGGAAGTCCTGCGGCCCTGGCGCCACGCCGTCGCAGAAGTAGCGCACGCTGTGGTAGGCGAAGAAGTTGCGGCCGGGCTCGGGGAACTGGTTGCTGAGCGAACCTTCGATCAGGGTTTCGATGATCGCTGCGTCTTGGTTCGTCCCCGTCGGAATCTGGCCGGCCGAAAGGCCGGTGATGTTGCTGGCCTCGCCGCCGGCGACCAGCACCAGCGCCCAGCCGGATTTGATCACCTCGTGCGGGTTGAGCGCGTAGACCAGATCGTGCGGGGTGATGTCCGGCGCGATCACGCGCAGGCGCTGCTTGGGATCGGCGCCGGCGAGCAGGAACTGGTACATGCCGCCGTAAGAGCCGCCGTAGCTGCCGACGTACATCTCGCCGTTGCCGCGGCGGCGCAGACCTTCGAGGTTCTCGGCCCAGTCCAGTATCGCGATCAGGTTTTGGCCCTCGTAGTCCGGGTCCATCACGCGCACGGTGCCGCTGGACTCGCCGAAGCCGCGCTGGTCGATGGAGATCACATAGTAGCCGGCGTCGTTGAGGCGCTTGATGAAGCTGCCGTCGGGCGCGGTGGTCTCACGCGAGCCGCCATAGCCGTGGCCGTGCAAGACCAAGGGGTAGGTCTTGCCGACTTCGAGCCGCGTCGGCTCGAACACCTGTATGACGGTGGTGTCGCCGGTCACCGGCGAGACGACTTCCTGACGGTAGACGGTGCCGGCGCGATCGGCGGCCACCGCGACGCGCGGCGGCGTCTCGTCGGCCGGCAGCGGACTGTTGTCGATAGAGCCGCCGTCGCCGCCACAGGCGGTCAAGAGTACGACGAGACCGGTGAGGACAGGGATGCGCATCGACATGGAAAACACTCCTCCTGGGGGCAGCGGCACTATCCTGTGCCTGATGTTGTGCCTAATACGTCCTTGAGCACGTGTCAGATTACGCTTTCGTGACTTTCGATGCGACTGGCAAAAATCGCCTTCATCGTCCTTGCCAGCGTGTCCGGCGTTTCGTGCACGCGCCTTGGCTACTACGCGCATCTCGCCGGCGGGCAGATCGCATTGCTGTCGGCGCGTCAGCCGATCGCGCGGCTGATCGAGGATCCAGCCACCGACGCTGCGCTGCGCGAGCGCCTTTGCACGGTGCGCGAAGCGCGCGCCTGGGCCGCCGCGCATCTGCACCTGCCGGCCAACGGCAGCTATACCGCCTATGCGGATTTGCAGCGCGAGTACGTCGCCTGGAACGTGTTCGCGACACCGGAATTCTCGCTCGCACCGCTGGAGCATTGCTTCCCGTTCGCCGGCTGTGTCGCCTACCAGGGTTTCTACGCGCTGGACAAGGCTGAAGCGCGCGCACGCGAACTACGCGCCCAGGGCTATGACGTGCACATCGGCGGCGTGCCGGCGTACTCGACGCTGGGCTGGTTCGACGATCCGCTGCTGAGCACGATGATGCGCTGGGACGATGCGACGCTGATCGGCACGTTGTTCCACGAGCTGGCGCACCAGAAGCTGTACGTGCGTGACGACAGTGCCTTCAACGAGTCGTACGCGAGTTTCATCGAGCAGCAGGGGCTGCGCGAGTATCTGGCGCAACACCCGGACGTTGCGCCGCCGGATGCGGTCGCACGCGGCCGGCGCACGCAGTTCGTGCAACTGATTCTCGCGGCGCGCCAGCGGCTGGAGGATTTGTACGCGCTACCGCTGTCCGCCGAGGCGATGCGCGCGCGCAAGGCCGAGGAGTTCGCCCGGCTCAAGGCGCAGTACCTGCGTCTGCGTGACACCGCCTGGGACGGCGATCCGCGTTACGACGGCTTCTTCGCCGACGATGCGCCGAACAACGCGCGTCTGCTGCCGTTTGGTCTGTACGACGAATACGTGCCGGCGTTCGCGCTCGTGTTCGAGCAGGCGGATCGCGACTGGGCGCGCTTTCACGACGAAGTCGGGCGCCTCACCAAGCTCGATGCCGATGCGCGACGCACCGCACTCGCTGCCTTGTCGCGTCGGCGCCTGCCCGAGTGAGGCCGATGCGCGGTGAGCGATATCCGAGTAATCTGCGCGCATTTTTCCCTGAGCGTTTCGAACCATGCAGCTGTACGACACCCTCTCCGGCAGCAAACGAGACTTCGTTCCAATCGATCCGCGGCGGGTGACGATGTACGTCTGCGGACCGACGGTCTACAGCTACGCGCACATCGGCAACGCGCGGCCGGCGGTGGTGTTCGACGTGCTCGCGCGCGTGCTGCGGCGGCGTTTCCCTCAGGTCGTCTACGTCCGCAACATCACCGACATCGACGACAAGATCAACGCCGCGGCGGCCAAGGAAGGCGTCGACATCCGCGTGATCACCGACCGCTATGCGGCGATCTATCACGAGGACATGGCCGCGCTCGGCGTACTGCCGCCCGATCATGCACCGCGCGTGACCGAGCACCTGCCGCAGATCATCGACATGATCCGGCGCCTGATCGACCGCGGTCATGCGTATGAGGCCGAGGGGCATGTGCTGTTCCATACGCCGAGCTTCCCCGAGTACGGTCGCCTGTCCGGCCGCGGCGAGCAGGCACTGATGGCCGGCGCGCGCGTGGAGGTCGCCCCTTACAAGAAGCATGCGGGTGACTTCGTACTGTGGAAGCCGTCCAGCGACGAGCAGCCGGGCTGGGCATCGCCCTGGGGTCGCGGCCGTCCGGGCTGGCACATCGAGTGCTCGGCGATGGCCGAGGCGCTGCTGGGCGAGACCATCGACATCCATGGCGGCGGCCACGACCTGATCTTCCCCCACCACGAGAACGAGATCGCGCAGTCCACCTGTGCGCACGGCGGCAAGGTGCTCGCGCGTTACTGGCTGCACAACGGTTTTCTGAATGTCGACAGCCAGAAGATGTCCAAGTCGCTCGGCAACGTGCTGCTGGTGCACGAGCTGCTCAAGACCGTGCCCGGCGAGGTGATTCGCCTGGTGCTCTTGACCGGCCACTACCGCCAGCCGATCGACTGGACCGACGAGGTCGTGACGGAAGCGCGCAAGAAGCTCGACCGCCTCTACGGCGCGCTGCGCGAGCTGCTGGATGTGACGCCGGTGGCCGGGGTCAAGGCACCGGAAAGATTCATCGCCGCGCTCGAGGACGATCTCAACACGCCGATGGCGCTGGCCGAACTGTTCGAGCTCGCCCGCGCCGCAAACAAGGCGACGACGCCGGACGAGAGGTCCCGGATCAAGGCGCAGATGCTCGATGCCGGCGAACTGCTCGGCCTCTTGCAGCAGGACCCGGTGGCGTGGTTCGCGCATTCGCCGCTCGCTGCCGGGGCGCCGTCGGCGGAGGAGATCGAGGCCTTGCTCTCGCAACGCGCACAAGCCCGCAAGGACAAGCGGTGGGCCGAATCCGACCGCATCCGCGATGCGCTCAAGGCACGCGGCGTGCTGGTCGAGGACTCCAAGGACGGGCAGCGCTGGCGCTACGCCTGATCGGCACCGGCGTCGCGTTCGTCTCGGACCGCATCGGGCTGCGCCGGATCGCGCCGCAGCCGATCGAGCCGGCGCTGCGCCTCCTCGGCCTCGGCGGCGTCGCGCTGCTTCTGTGCCTTGGTACGACCGAAGCGCACGCGATTCTCCTCGGCCTGGCGCGCGGCGGCCTCGCGCGCCTTGCGCTTGCGAAAGCGTTTCAGGTTGACGATGTCGGCCATGCTGTTGACGTGAGCACCGTCCGCTACGTTGCGCTCGGACCACCGGCGGCCCGCAGGCGGTTCTCGCCTGCGTTCGTGTACAGCGCGTAGCCGAACCGTTCGGGCGAGTCGGGTTCGAGGATGGAGTCCACGTACCACCATTCGCCCTGGGTGCGTTCGTGGGTGATGTCGAGCAGCACGTAGCCGTGGCGCTGGCCTTCGAAGTATTTGATGTGCGGGTCGGCGACGCGCAACGCCGCCTGCAGCAGCGGTGTGGTGCCGTCGGGGAAGCCGCTGGAGGTGACGGACGGCGAGACGAACTCCACGCCCAGCGCCTTGATCAGGCCGAGGTCGAGCGGATCGCCGACGGTGTTGTCGAGCAGCGTCACCAGTTCGCCGGGATCGCGGTACAGCTCGCTGCCCCAGGAGCTGTGGATGTCGCCGGTGAGCACGACCAGGTTGTCGACGCCGGCGCGCTCGAGTGCGTCGAACACGCGGTCGCGCGCCGCCGGATAGCCGTCCCACTGATCGCCATTGATCGCCAGCAGTTCCTCGGCGAGCGTGGTGCCGAGCAGGGCAAGATCAGGCAAGGATGCCAGTCGCAGTTGCGCGAACATCACCTGCTGGCCGAGCAGTTTCCAGCGTGCGGTGGAGGTCGTCAGACGCTCGATCAGCCAGTTTTCCTGCGGCACGCCGAGGAGCTGTCGCCGAGGGTCGTTGAGTGCGACCGGATCGAGCGGCGGCGTGCCGAGCTGCTCGTCGCGTCCGTACAGGCGCGTGTCGAGCATCATGAGATCCACCAGATCGCCGAAGACGAACTGGCGCCAGATGCGCTGCGGCTCGGACGGATCGACGAGGCGGATCGGCATCCACTCGAAATAGGCCATGATCGAGGCCGCCTTGCGCAGTGCCCAGATGCCTTCCTCGCCCTCGGTGTGATTCTCGGCGCCACCCTGCCAGGCATCGTTGGCCGACTCGTGGTCGTCCCAGACCGCGATCAGCGGATGCGCTGCGGTCATCGCCTGCAGGTCGGGATCGGTGCGGTACTGCGCGTGACGGTCGCGGTAGTCGGCGAGCGTGATCGTCTCGCGGCCGTTGCTGTGACCGCGGTTGAGGCCCTCCACGCCGCTGGAGCCCGACTCGTAGAGATAGTCGCCGAGATGGAATACGGCGTCGAGATCGCTGCGTTCGGCCATGCGCCGGTAGACGCCGAAATAGCCGGCCGCATAGTTCGAGCACGAGGTGAAGGCAAAGCGCAGGCGCTCGACGTGGCCGATCGGCAGGGTCTTGGTGCGGCCGACCGGCGAGACGGCGCCGCCGGCCTCGAAGCGATACCAGTAGTGCGTGCCGGGGGCAAGCCCGGTCGGGTCCACCTTGACGGTGTAGTCGCGCGTCGCGTCGGTCACGACCGTATCGCTGATGAGCACCTGCTTGAAGTCCGGGTCGCGGGCGACGACGTAGCGCACGCGCACCGGGCCATCGGTTGCGGGCGTCACGCGCGTCCACAGGATCACGCGGTCGGTCAGCGGATCGCCGCTGGCGACGCCGTGCTCGAAGCGCACCTTGCCGGCCACGCCGTCATTGCCGGGGATGGTGCTGCTGCCGCAACCCGGCAGCAGCACGCTGCCCGAAAGTCCGCCCAGGCCTTGAAGAAATCTGCGCCGCTGCATGTTCGCTCCCGTATGATCCAGACGCGCCAGTATGGCGCTCGCAGATCACCGACGTATGAAACGGCGCGACCTCAGTGGCAGCGCTTGAGGTTGCGTGCCAGCAGCCACTTGTTCACCGGCAGCGCGGCGGCGTAGCCGGCGAAGGCGGCGATCGCGAAGGCGAGCCAGAACTGGGGATGCGCGGGACTCATGCCGGGTCCCATGCCGCCGAGCTGATAGTCGACCAGATTCATGACCAGCTCCATGACCGCGATCGACACGGTCTCGCCGAGCCAGACGATGCGCAGCGCCTGACGCGCCGTCATGCCGCCGCGCACCAGCGGAATGATCGCCAGCGCAAAGCCGCAGGCGAAGGCGAGCGTCACCGCCAGCGTGATCGTCGCGGCTATGCCCCAGCCGAGGCCGACGCCGATCGACAGGCCGATCCATTCGCCGATCGCGCAGCCGGTCAGGCAGTGCAGGGTGATGCGGGCGGCGGTCGGCCAGTCGTTGCGTGCGCCGTGATGACCGTGCGCATGGCCGCCGCCGTGCGAAGCGGCCGGCATTGGGGCGGTTTCGCAGCAGGCATGGCGATCGCCGTGTTCCGGGGCGGAGTTGGAGACGCAAGGGTTCATGCGGCGTCTCCACTGAGCGCCTGCAGGATCGGGCAGTGTTCGGCCGCACCGTGTCCCGGGCAGGCATCGACCAGCCGGCGCAGGCCGTCGCGTATGCGCCGCAGCTCACGCAGTTTTGCTTCGACCTCGGCGAGACGCTGTTGCGCCAGATGCTTCACCGCTTCGGCATCGCCGCGCCGGTCGGACAGGTCCAGCAGGCCCGCGATGTCGTCGAGGCTGAAGCCGAGTGCCTTGGCCTTACGGATGAAGCGCAGGCGCTGCAGGCTCTGCGGCGGGTACTCACGATAGCCAGACGGTCTGCGCGGCGGCTCCGGTAACAGACCGCTGCGCTCGTAGTAGCGCACGGTGTCGATGCCGACGCCGGCCTGTTCGGCAAGCTGGCTGATGCGCAGGCTGCGCATGGTCGGTCTCCATCGAGGCGGGTCCTCATGCTAAACCCTGGACTCGGGGCCGGAGTCAAGACCAGACGCAGGACGCATTGCGTCGTGCTCGCGCGATCCCGCGCCGCAGGGTATTGCGCCGCAGCGGCATGGCTGTGTCTGGCCGCTACCCAGTGGACCACGGCGGACGTACATGTGGGCGCTGGTATGCACGGGGCTGCCGTGCGCCGGCTTCCCCGATCGTGCGAGGGCCGTTAGCCTTGGGCTCCGCTTGATGAGTGCGGAACATGATGATCACTTCGCGAACCGATGCATGGCGCAGTCTGCACGCCCACGCGGCGCGCATGCGCCAGCACCGTGTCGTCGAGCTGTTCGCTCAAGATGCGCGGCGTGCGCAGGATTTCGCCGCCGAGGCTTGTGGCCTGTATCTGGACTACTCCAAGCAGTGCGTCGATGCCGAGGTCCGCAGCGCGCTGTTCGCGCTGGCCGAGGCCTGCGAGCTATCGGCGTGGCGTCGGCGTCTGTACGCCGGCGAGCGGATCAACGGGTCCGAGGACCGCGCCGCGCTGCACATGGCACTGCGCGCACCGCGCGATCACGCCGGGTTCGCCGCCGTGGCCGACGAGGTGCACGCGGTGCGCGCGGCGATGGCGCGCTTCGCCGATGCGCTGCGTGGCGGCGCGTATCGCGGGGTTTCGGGGGCGCGCATCACCGATGTGGTCAACATCGGCATCGGTGGATCCGATTTCGGGCCGCGCATGGTCTGCGCGGCGCTGGCGCCGCAGATCGACGGGCCGCGTGCACACTTCGTCGCCAATGTCGATGGCGCGGAACTGCACGCGCTGCTTCCGACGCTCGATCCGGCGCGCACGCTGTTCATCGTCACCAGCAAGACGTTCACGACGCAGGAGACTCTGGCCAATGCACGGCGCGCACGCGCCTGGCTGGTCGCGGCACTCGGGGACTCGGCGGTGAGCCGTCATTTCGTCGCCGTGTCGACCAACGCCGAGGCCGCACGTGCCTTCGGTATCGACTCCGCTTCGACGTTCGGCTTCTGGGACTGGGTCGGTGGCCGCTATTCGCTGTGGAGCGCGGTCGGCCTTGCGATCATGCTCGCGCTCGGACCGCAGCGCTTCGAGGCGCTGTGCGCCGGGGCCCACGCGATGGATCGCCATTTCGTCGAGGCGCCGCCGCAGTCCAACCTGCCGGTGCTGATGGGTCTGCTCGGTGTCTGGAACACCAACTTCTTCGGCTGTGCGAGTCAGGTCGTGGTGCCGTACGCCGAGCGGCTGTCGCTGTTCGGCGGCTGGCTGCAGCAACTGGAGATGGAATCCAACGGCAAGCGCGTCGACCGCGACGGGCGCGCCGTCGACTATGCCACCACGCCGGTACTCTGGGGCAGCGTCGGCACCAACGCCCAGCACGCCTACTTCCAGATGCTGCATCAGGGCCCGGCGGTGCATGCGATCGACTTCATCCTGCCGCAGGTTGCGGATCATCCTTTCGACGAGATGCAGCGCATGCTCGTAGCCAACTGCCTGGCGCAGTCGGCGGCGCTGATGCGTGGCCGGAGCGCGGACGACGTGCGCGCGGAGCTGGCCGCGGCGGGCTGGTCCGGCGAGGCGCTCGAGCGCGCCATCGCGCATCGCGTCTGTCCCGGCAATCGGCCGAGCAATACGGTGCTGCTGCCGCGTCTTGACGCCTATCATCTGGGCGCGCTGCTGGCGCTCTACGAGCACCGCTGCTTCGTGCAGTCGGTGATCTGGAACATCAATGCCTTCGACCAATGGGGCGTGGAGCTGGGCAAGCAACTGGCGCAGCGCATCGCCGATCCGCAGCAGCTCGCTGGCCTTGATGCGTCGACGCGCACGCTGTGGTCCCGGATCTACCCGCAGGGCTGACGCCGGGCATCGTCCGGTTGGCGGGATACGATGCAGCCGATACGATGCAAAGAACGTACGACTCAACACGAACGAGGTGCACCATGGATGGATGTCGCGGTGTCTTGGCGGTCGTCGTGGCGGTGGCGTTGGGTATGGCGACGATTGCCGCACCGGCGTCGGCGGCCATCGTCGGCACCGAGCAGATGCTGTCGCCGTCCGCGGCGCGGAACCAGGTCGAGGCGTTCATCGCGCGCGCGGACGTGCAGCAAAAGTTGCAGGACTGGGGGATCGACCCCGCCGATGCGCAGCGCAGGGTCGCCGCGCTCACCGAATCCGAGCTGCAAGGCTTGGCGGCACGGATCGACGAGCTCCCGGCCGGCGCCGGCGCACTCGAGGTCATCGGCGTGGTGTTTCTCGTGCTGCTGATTCTCGAACTGGTCGGCGTCATCAACGTCTTCACTGCCATCTGAGGCGGATGGCGCCGCCCCCCCGGCGCTGGCGGGCGCCGGGTTTGCTGATGGTTGCGCTGATGATCGGGGCCTGCGCAGGCCCGGAGACACTGCGTCTGCGCGCCGAATCGGTCCCGGTGGAACTGGCCGCGGTGCCGTTTCATCCTCAGGATGAGTATCACTGTGGGCCGGCGGCGCTGGCGACCGTGCTGGCGGCCGACGGTGTCGACGTCTCGCCGGAGGCGCTGGTGCCGGAAATCTATGTGCCGGCACGACAGGGCAGCCTGCAGGCCGAAATCATCGCCGCGGTGCGCCGACGCGCGCGTGTGCCTTTCGTGCTGGCTCCGCACATCGACGCCGCACTGGCCGAGCTTCACGCAGGCCGTCCGGTGCTGGTGCTGCAGAACCTGGGTACGCGCGGCTTGCCGGTCTGGCATTACGCGGTGGTCGTCGGTTTCGATCCGCGGCAGCAGCGTTTCGTGCTGCGCTCGGGGCGCGAGCGGCGGCTGGAAATGTCGGCGCGACGCTTTCTGCAAAGCTGGGATCGCGCCGGCCGCTGGATGCTCGTCGTCGCGCGGCCCGATGCGCCGCCGGTCAGCGCCGAGGTGCAATCCTGGCTGCGCGCCGTCGCCGCGTTCGAGTCGCTCGGCGAGCTCAAGATCGCGATCACCGCTTATCGGGCGGCGACGCGGCGCTGGCCGGCGGTGCCGATGACGTGGACCGCGCTCGGCAACGGTCTGGCCCAGCGCGGCCTCTGGGCGTCTGCAGCGCGTGCCTACGAACGCGCGCTCACTAGCGGCGGCGATACGCCATGGTTGCGCAACAACCACGCTTGGGTGCTGGCGCAGATGGGCTGCCGCGCCGATGCGCTGGCCGAGATCGACGCGGCGCTGACGGCGGCGGTGGAGCCGGCGCAGCGCGACACCCTGCGCGACACGCGGGCGCGGATCGAAACGCTTCAGCCGGACGCCGTCTGCGACCGGTGACGCGCGAGCGCCCAGGCGACGTGCTCGCGGACCATGGCATCGTCGTGCTCGGCGCGACGATTCAAGGCGTCGATGACGGCTTGTGAGCGGGGGGCATTGCCGAGCGCGACGGCGAGGTTGCGTAGCCAGCCGGCGTAGCCGGCGCGGCGCAGCGCCATGCCCTCGGTGCGGCGCCGCCACTCGTCCTCGGTCCACGCGAACAGATCGACCAGGCGCGCGGTATCCAGGCCGTGACGCGGGGCGAAATCCGCCTCGGTCGCGAGTTGCGCGTGGCGGTTCCACGGGCACACGAGCTGGCAGTCGTCGCAGCCAAAGACGCGATTACCGATCAGCTGCCGCAACTCGAGTGGAATCGCACCGCGATGCTCGATGGTCAGATACGAGATGCAGCGTCGCGCGTCGAGCTGGTAGGGCGCGACGATGGCCTGTGTCGGACAGATGCGGATGCAGGCCATGCAGCGGCCGCAGCGGTCGGTGACCGGCGCGCTCGACGGTTTGGGCAGCGGTAGATCGGTGTAGATCTCGCCGAGAAAGAACCACGAGCCCGACTGCTCGTTGATCAGCAAGGTGTGCTTGCCGATCCAGCCGAGCCGGGCGTCACGCGCCAGAGCCTTTTCGAGGACCGGCGCACTGTCGGCGAACACGCGGTATCCGTGCGGACCGACGGCATCCTCGATACGCAGCGCGAGCTTGCGCAGGCGTGCGCGCATCAGCTTGTGGTAGTCGCGGCCCAGGGCATAGCGCGAGATATAGGCGCGCTCCCCATCGGCCAGCACCTGCTGCGCGTCCGCGGCCAGCGGCCGGTAGGGCATGCGGACGCTGATCACGCTGAGCGTGCCCGGATGCAGAGCGGATGGGGTGTGGCGCTTGTGCGGGTCGCGCGCCATCCACGTCATCTGGCCGTGGCGCGACTGCGCGAGCCAGTCGCGCAGGTGCGCGGCGTCGGCGTCGAGCTCGCAGCTCGAGATGCCGGCGTCGGCAAAGCCGAGCTCGCGCGCCCAATCCACGATCCGCGCGGGCAGATCGGCGGGGACGGGCGCGAGCTGACTTGCGGGACTCATGTACGGATGCGTTCGGCTGGCAAACGGGACGGGCTCTTATACTGTCCGCATGTCCGAGTTGATGCACGCGTTGTACGACGCCGAGCAGGTGCGCGAGCTGGATCGCCGTGCGATTGCCAGCGGCATCGACGGCTACACGCTGATGCAGCGTGCGGCGCTGGCGTGCTGGCAGGCGATGAGCGCGCAGCCGCAGCCGCGCAGCGTGAGTGTGCTCTGTGGTACCGGCAACAACGGCGGTGACGGTTACGAGATCGCGCGCCTGGCGCGGGCTGCCGGGGCGCAGGTACGCGTGGTCGCGCTCGCCGAGCCGCGCGCGGGGAGCGAGGCCGCGCGCGCGCGGCGCGCCTGGCTCGGCGATGGCGGCACGATCGAAGAAGATCTCGGCGCGCTGGCTCGCAGCGACTGGGTCGTCGACGCCCTACTCGGCACGGGCCTCGGGCTCGAGCCGCAGGGCGCGATGCAGGCGGCGATCGCAGCGATCAATCGCGCGCGAGACGAGGGTGCCCGCGTGCTCGCGGTCGATGTGCCCTCGGGCCTGGACGCGAGCAGCGGTCACGTGCCAGGGGACTGCGTGCACGCCGATGTCACCGTCACCTTCATCGGCAACAAGCTGGGCCTGTGGACCGGGCGCGGTCCGGCGTTCTCCGGAAAGCGTGTGTATGCCTCGCTGGACGTGCCGTCTTCGATCTTCGCCGGCCTGCTGCCGCGCGCCCGCTTGCAGTCGGCGCGGGAGCTGAGCGCACTGGCCCCGCGCCGGCGCGATGCGCACAAGAACCTGTCCGGGCATGTGCTGGTCATCGGCGGCAATCACGGCATGGCTGGCGCGGCCCTGCTCGCCGGCCGCGCGGCGCTACGCGCAGGCGCCGGGCTGGTGACGCTGGCGACCCGTCGTGAGCACGCACCGGCGCTCACCGCGGCGCAGCCGGAGCTGATGGTGGCGGGCATCGATGATGCGGACGCGCTCGATCCATTACTCGCGCGCGCGAGTGTCGTCGCTCTCGGTCCGGGGCTCGGGCAGGACGAATGGGCGCGCACGCTCTACGCGCGCGTGCTCGCCGGCACGCATCCCCTTATCGTCGATGCCGACGCACTCAATCTGCTGGCGCGCTTTCCGCGCGCACGCGGCAACTGGGTGCTGACGCCGCATCCGGGCGAGGCCGGGCGCCTGCTGCAGTGCTCGACCGCGCAGGTGCAGGCGCAGCGGCTCGAGGCCGCCGAACGGCTCGCCGCGCGCTACCACGCCGTGGTCGTGTTGAAGGGTGCCGGCAGCATCATCAGCGGCACACCGGCGCACATCTGCGCCGAGGGCAATCCGGGCATGGCGGTGGCAGGCATGGGCGATGCGCTCACCGGCGTGATCGCGGCGTTGTGGGCACAGACCGGCGATGCGCAACGCGCGGCGCAGCTCGGCGTGCTCGCCCACGCGTGCGCCGGCGATCGCGCCGCCCGCGGTGGTGAGCGCGGTTTATTGCCGAGCGACGTGATCGCCGAACTGCGCAGCATGCTCAATCCGTCATGAGCGGCAAGGAGACCACGGACGCGATCGTTCTGGCCGACGCCGCCGCGACCGAGGCGGCCGGTGTGGTGCTGACGCAGGCGCTGGATGCGCGTGCCGGCGCCGTGGTCTTTCTCGAAGGCGATCTGGGGGCGGGCAAGACGACGCTCGTGCGCGGGCTGCTGCGCGCACTGGGCGTCGCCGGTCCGGTGCGCTCGCCGACGTACACGCTGGTCGAACCCTACGCGATCGGTACGCGCAGCGTCGTGCACATGGACCTGTATCGCCTCGCCGATCCACACGAGTGGTGGACGCTGGGGCTGGACGCCTATCCGCCCGATCAGACCCTGTGGCTGGTGGAATGGCCGCAGCGCGCGCAGGGTCTGTTGCCGGCGCCGACGCTGGTGCTGCGGCTCGCCGTGCGCGGCAGCGCGCGGACCCTGGAGGTCCACGGTGAGGCCGGACTTGCCGACAGCGTTCGCGCCGGACTGCAGGCTTTGTCTTAAGAGTTGTGGCTATCTCGATGTTTGGGCGTAATATTCCGCTTGCATTCGAGCGCTGGACGGCGTAATTTGCGCAGCAGCCGTGTACGGAAGGGCGCATGCGCTGGGGTTTGCTACTGATCGCGATCGCGATGAACGCGGCGGCTTCGGCCGCCGAGCTGCGTGACTTGCGCGTCTTCAGCGAGGCCGAATCGACCCGCGTGGTGTTCGATCTGGACACTCCCGCCGCGCACGAGCTGTTCACGCTCTCCGGTCCCGAGCGCGTGGTGATCGACATCCAGGGCCTCGATGCCGGCGCGATCGCGCGCGTCCAGGCCACCGCCGGGCAGGGGATCGTGCAGCGTCTGCGCAGCGGGCCGCGCGGTGACGGCGTGCGCGTGGTGCTCGATGTCCGAGACCGCGTGTTCGCGAGCAGCTTCACGCTGCCGCCGGAGAGCGGCAGCGGCCATCGGCTGGTGGTCGATCTCGCGCATCCATCCGCGGGCACTGCAGCGCCGGCGTCGGTGGCGGCGGAAACGGCGCTCGCCAGTGCGGTCGCCGAGCCGGCACCAAAGGTCAAGCTGCAAAGCCGTCCGGTGGTCATCGCGATCGATGCCGGTCACGGCGGCCAGGATCCAGGCGCCAAGGGGCGCAGCGGACTGCTGGAAAAGGACGTCGCGCTCAAGGTTTCGCGCAAGCTCGCCAAGCTGATCAACCATACGCCGAACATGCGCGCGGTGATGACCCGTGACGGCGACTATTTCCTCGGCTTGCGCGAACGCGTCAACATCGCGCGCAAACATCAGGCCGATCTGTTCGTCTCGATACACTGCAATGCGTTCACGCGGCGTGACATGCGCGGCTCGGCGGTCTACGTGCTGTCCAACGGTGGCGCCAGCAGCGAACATGCGCGCTGGCTCGCGCAGAAGGAGAATGCCGCGGATCTGGTCGGCGGCGTGCATCTGCACGACAAGGACGATGAACTCGCCGCGGTGCTGATCGATCTGTCGCAAGGCGCCACGCGCGAGGCGAGCTTCGACGTCGCCGGCCGTATCCTGGGCTCGCTGTCGAAGATCAACCGCCTGCAGCGGCGCGATGTCCAGCAGGCCGGCTTTGCCGTGCTCAAGGCCCCGGACATCCCCTCGGTGCTGGTCGAGACCGCTTTCATCAGCAACCCCGAAGAAGAAAGACTCCTCGCCTCGGATGCCTTCCAGGACAAGCTGGCGCGGCAGATTCTCGATGGTGTGAAGGGCTACTTCGCCAGCTACAGACCGCAGCAGCAGATCGTCGAGGCCGAACCCGAACCGCAATACCTCAGCCGCAGCGCCGTCGCCGATGCCGATTGGCACGGCGCATCCTTCACCCAAGGCGTCTCCCGTTGAACGGAGGCCGACTGCCCGGGCGGAGTCTGCTCCCGCCCGGGTTTTTTTATGGTCACCGCTAAACTGGGCGGATGATTCGCATCCTTCCCGACCAACTCGTCAACCAGATCGCAGCCGGCGAAGTCATCGAACGCCCCGCCGCCGTGGTCAAGGAGCTGGTCGAGAACAGTCTGGACGCCGGTGCGCGGCGCATCGAGGTCGATCTCGAACGCGGTGGTCTCGGTTTGGTCCGCGTTCGCGACGACGGCGCTGGCATCGAGCCGGCGCAGATGGCACTGGCCTTCGAGCGGCACGCGACCAGCAAGATCAAGAGTCTCGACGATCTCGAAAGAGTCGCCAGCCTTGGTTTTCGTGGCGAGGCGCTGCCCAGCATCCTGTCGGTGTCGCGCCTGCGGATGACCTCGCGCAGGTCCGGTGCCGGGCATGCCTGGACGCTCGGCGGCGAGGGTGTGCTGTTTGCGCGACAGCCAGTGCCGGCGGCGCATCCTCCCGGTACCAGCATCGAGGTGCGCGATCTGTTCTTCAACACGCCGGCGCGGCGCAAGTTCCTCAAGAGCGAGGCGACCGAGTTCCGGCACGCACAGAACGCGCTCGACCGCATCGCCTTGTCGCGTTTCGACGTCGGCTTCGCGCTGCGCCACAACCAGCGACGCGTCCGCGATCTGGCGCCCGCCGATGGCGCGCCGGCGCGGCGCGCGCGTGTAGCGTCGATCTGCGGCGAGGACTTCATCGCCCAGGCAGTCGAGATCGACGAGTCGCGCATGGGCATGCGCCTGCACGGCTGGGTCGGGTTGCCGAGCTTCGCGCGCAGCCAGGCCGATCTGCAGTTTTTCTACGTCAACGGTCGTCTGGTGCGCGATCGCCTGCCGGGTTTCGCGCTGCGTCGCGCTTTTGCCGACGTGATGCACTCGGCGCATCACCCGGCCTACGTGCTGTACCTGGAACTCGATCCGGCCGGCGTCGACGTCAACGTCCATCCGCAGAAGACCGAGGTGCGCTTCCGCGACGGCGGTCGCGTGCACGACATGCTGTTCGGGGCGGTCCACCAACTGCTGCGCGGCGTGCGGCCGCAACCCGAGCAGCACCGTGTGATGCTGATACCGCCACCCGCATCTGCCAGCCCCGAACGGGCCTCGCCGGCGTATCCACGTCAGGCTTCCGGACTCGCAACCGACCTGCGCGCAATCCCGGCCGTTGCCGAGGCGGCTGCCGTCTACGCCCGCACCGAGACGGCGCCACTCGCAGTCACGGACAAAGCGGCGAACGCAGCGCCGGACGAGGCGCCGCTGGGACATGCGCTGGCGCAACTGCATGGCGTCTACATCCTCGCGCAAAACCGCCAAGGCCTGGTCGTGGTCGACGCGCACGCCGCCCACGAGCGCGTGCTCTACGAACGCATGAAGCATCAGCTCGACGGCGGCGGTATTCCGGCGCAGGGCCTGCTGATGCCGCAGTCCGTGACCTTGCACGAGGACGAGGCCGATGCGCTCGAAGCGCGCAAGGCCGAGCTCTATCGTTATGGCATCGATTTCGATCGTGCCGGGCCGGGCAGCGTGCGCGTGCGTGCAGTCCCGCCGCTGCTCGATCCTGCGCAGGTCGAGGCGCTGATCCGCGGACTCGTGCGTGACGACGAGCGTCGTGAGGCCGTGAGTCACTTCGGCGAGGCGATCGAGGCCCAGTACCGCGTGCTCGCCGACGTCGCCTGCAAAGCCGCGATCAAGGCCAATCGCCGCCTGACGCTGCCGGAGATGGACGCGCTGCTGCGCGACATGGAGCGCACCGAACTGGCGGGGCAATGCAATCACGGCCGGCCGACCTGGGTGCAGTTGGGTATCGATGCGCTCGATCGTCTGTTTCTCAGAGGGCGCTGACGCGCGCCGCGCCAGAGCGTGACAACGACGCACCCCGCCTTGCCGCTGATCTGCCTGATGGGGCCGACCGCCTCGGGCAAGACGCAGTTGTCCGTCGATCTGGCGGCGCATTGGCCGGTCGAGATCATCAGCGTGGATTCCGCGCAGATCTACCGCGGCATGGACATCGGCACGGCCAAACCGGCACCGGCGCTGCGCGCGGCCATCCCGCACCACCTGATCGACATCCTCGATCCGGCGCAGAGCTACTCGGCAGCGCGGTTCGCCGCCGACGCGGCGGCGCTGATCGCGCAGATCCGCGCACGCGGACGGCTGCCGCTGCTCGTGGGCGGCACCATGCTTTACTTCCGCGCGTTGTTCGACGGGCTCAGCGAGCTGCCATCGGCAACGCCCGCATTGCGCGCCAGGCTTAAGGCCGAAGCGCAGGCGAACGGCTGGCCGGCGCTGCACGCGCGGTTGGCCGCGGCCGACCCTGAAACGGCGGCGCGTCTGCATCCGAACGACAGCCAGCGCATCCAGCGCGCGCTCGAAATCCTCGACGCCACCGGCGTCGCGCCCAGCCGCTGGTATGCACGGCCGCGCGCACCCGCGATCGACGGCGCGCTGCTGCGCATCGCGCTGCTGCCGCAGGATCGTGCCGAGTTGCATCGTCGCATCGACCAACGCTTCGACGACATGATCGAGCAAGGATTGCTCGACGAGGTGCGGCGGTTGCACGCACGCGGCGATCTGCACGCGGAACTGCCGTCGATGCGCGCGGTCGGTTACCGGCAGCTCTGGGCGCATCTGGACGGCGCGTACGGCCTTGACGAGGCCATCGCCCGCGGCAAGGCGGCGACGCGTCAGTACGCCAAGCGCCAGCTCACCTGGTTGCGCGGCGAAAAGGGTCTGCTGCAAATCGAGGCCGGTGCAGTCGACGCGGTGCGCCGGGTGCTGCGCGCCGCCGAACGTGCGGCCGGTGACGCGTGATACACTCAAAGGCCCGCGCAATGGCACGAAACGGCCTCGGCGAGGCCGGCATGACAAACAGGGAAACGTCCGATGTCCAAAGGTCACACACTACAAGAACCGTTCCTCAATGCGCTGCGCAAGGAGCGCATTCCGGTCTCGATCTACCTGGTCAATGGCATCAAGCTGCAGGGGCACATCGAGTCTTTCGATTCCTTCGTCGTGTTACTGCGCAACAGCGTGAGTCAGATGGTCTACAAACATGCGATCTCGACGGTGGTGCCGGCGCGCGCCGTGCGTCTGTACGATCCGTCGAACGACGATGCGCAAGACGGCGCCGGGGGCAACGCCGCCGAGTGAATGACCGCGGCACGGGCAAGCGTCGGGCGGCCGGTGGCCGCGCGCGGTGAGGGCTGATGTTCGAGCGTCCCCAAGCCGGTCAAAAGGCGCTGCTGGTCCACCTCGAGTTTCCCGGTGCGGACTTCGCTGCGGAGCGCGCCGAGTTCGTCGAGCTGGCGCGTTCCGCCGGCGCCGAAGTCCTCGATGTGATCGGCGGCAGCCGCCGTCAGCCGGATCCGGGACTGTTCGTCGGCAGCGGCAAGGCCGAGGAGATCGCCGCCGCCGTCGCCGCCAAATGCGCAGAGCTGGTGATTCTGAATCACACGCTCAGCCCGAGCCAGGAGCGCAATCTCGAACGCGTGCTCAAGGCGCGCGTGCTCGATCGCACCGGTCTGATCCTCGACATCTTCGCGACGCGCGCACGCTCGCACGAAGGCAAGCTGCAGGTCGAGCTGGCCCAGCTCCAGCACATGGCGACGCGTCTCGTGCGCGGCTGGACCCACCTCGAGCGTCAACGCGGCGGCATCGGTCTGCGCGGTCCCGGTGAAACCCAGCTCGAAACCGACCGCCGCCTGATCCGCGTGCGCATCGGCGCGCTCAAGCGCCAGCTCGACGCGGTGCGCAGCCGTCGCGAACGTTCGCGCATCGCGCGCGGTCGTCGCCAAGTGCCGACGGTGTCGCTGGTCGGTTACACCAACGCCGGCAAGTCGACGCTGTTCAATGCGCTGACCGGCGAGGCCGCGTTTGCGTCGAGCCAGTTGTTCGCGACGCTGGATACGACGGTGCGGCGCATGCCGCTGCAGTCGGGGGAGCCGGTGGTGGTTGCCGACACCGTTGGCTTCATCCGCGATCTGCCGCACGATCTGGTCGCGGCATTTCGCGCGACGCTCGAAGAGGCGCGCGACGCCGCGCTGCTGCTGCACGTGATCGACGCGGCCGATCCGGAGCGCATGAGTCGCATCAACCAGGTGCAGTCGGTGCTCGACGAGATCGGCGCGGCGCAGGCGCCGGTACTGGAAGTGTTCAACAAGATCGACTTGCGCGCCGAGGAGCTGCCGCGTGTGGACCGCGACGAGCAGGGCGTGGCCCGCCGCGTCTATGTATCGGCCCGCACCGGCGCAGGTCTCGATTTACTGCGCGCGGCGGTGGCCGAGCGCCTGGCGCTGGCGCCGCAGGTGCGCGAGCTGGTGCTGCCGGTGAGCGCTGCGCGGTTGCGCGCGCAACTGTTCGCACAGCGCGCGGTGCTCGAGGAGCACACGGCAGAAGACGGCAGCTTCCGGCTCAAGGTTTCGCTGCCGCCCGCGCAGTTACGCAGGCTGTTCTGCGCGGCCGGGTTGGACGATCCGACCCAAACCGCAGCGACGGGCGCACCCGTCTGCTGAAGACGCCGAGGCGCGCCGGGCTGTTAGAATCCGCCCTGTTTGGCCTGCTGATGCGACGCCCGGTGCGTCGACGGCGTCGAAGCCTGCAGCGCCCCGGTACAACCAGATTCTCCCATCGGACTTTTTCGGAGTAGGCAATGGCCTGGAATGAGCCGGGACCCGGTCGCGATCCATGGAACCAGGGGCCCAAGCGCGGCGAAGGTCCGCCGGATCTCGACGAAATGCTCAAGCGCATCAAGTCCCGTCTCGGCGGCGGCCGTGGCGGTAGCGGCGGTGGTGGCGGCAAATCGGCGCCGCCGCTGCCCAGCGGCCTGATCGGTCTGGTCATCGCGGCGCTGGCGCTGCTGTGGGCGGCCTCGGGGTTCTATGTGGTCGACGAACAGGAGCAGGCGGTCGTGCTGCGCTTCGGCAAGCATGTCGCGACCACCGATGCCGGCCTGCATTGGCGCATGCCGTGGCCCATCGAGAAGGAGGAAATCGTCAACGTCACCGGCGTGCGTGCCACGCGTGACCGTGCGACGATGCTTACCCAGGACGAGAACATCGTCGATCTCGAACTCACGGTCCAGTACCGCGTGTCGGATGTCAACGCTTACGTGTTTCACGTGGCCGATCCCGACATGACGATCCGACAGGCGACCAAATCCTCCGTGCGCGAGGTCGTCGGACAGTCGCGCATGGACTTCATCCTGACCGAGGGTCGCGAAGAAATCGCCAATCGCACCAAGGTGCTGTTGCAAGAGCGTATGGACGAGTACGGCACCGGTCTGGTCGTGACTGAGGTCAATCTGCAGCAGGCGCAGCCGCCGGAGCCGGTGCAGGCCGCATTCGCCGACGCGATCAAGGCGCGTGAGGATCAGGAGCGCCTGAAGAACGAAGCCGAGGCCTACGCCAACGATCGTCTGCCCAAGGCGCGCGGTGCGGCGGCGCGCCAGATCGAGGAGGCCACCGCCTACCGCGACCAGGTCATCGCCAAGGCCCAAGGCGATGCGTCGCGCTTCACGCAGTTGCTGGCCGAGTACCGCAAGGCGCCCAAGGTCACACGCGAGCGTCTGTATCTGGATGCGATGAGCGAGGTCTACGGTGGCAACAGCAAGGTGCTGATCGATGTCGATGGCGGTGCGCCGATGCTCTATCTACCCCTTGACCAGTTGATACGTCGCCAAGACGCCACCGCCGGTACTGAACCCGTCGTCTCACCGTCGGCGCCGGCCCGCAGCAGCGGCAGCGGTGGCGGCAGCAGTGGCGGCATGGATGGCCTGCGTTCGCGCGAGAGGGGACGTTAAATGAGAAACACCAGTCCGATGGTCATCGCGATGGCCGCGATCGCGGTCCTGTTCGTGGTGTCGAACTCCCTGTTCATCGTCGATCAGCGCGAACGTGCGGTGCTGTTCCAGGTCGGCCAGTTGAAGGGCGCCGGCTTCGCGCCCGGTCTGCACGTGAAGATTCCGTTCTTCCAGACCGTGCGCAAGTTCGACGGTCGCATCTTGACGCTCGACAATCAGACCGAAAACTTTTTGACGTCGGAGAAGAAGAACGTCGAGGTCGACTTCTTCGTCAAATGGCGGATCGCCGATGCCGCGGTGTACTACCGCGCAACCGGCGGCCAGGAACTGGTCGCACTCGATCGCCTCGCCGCGATCGTCAACCGCGGCCTGCGCGACGAGTTTGGCTCGCGCACCATCCAACAGGCGGTGTCGGACGAACGCGACGCGATCATGGAGGAGCTCGAGGCCAAGATCGAGCCCAACGTCGCCGAGCTGGGCATAGAGGTCGTCGACGTACGCCTCAAGGCGATCAACCTACCGCAGTCGGTCAGCGAGTCGGTGTACGACCGTATGCGCGCCGAGCGTGCGCGTGTGGCCTCTGATCTGCGCGCCCGCGGCGCCGAAGAGGCGGAGAAGATCCGCGCCGAAGCCGATCGCCTCGCACAAGTCACGCTGGCCAATGCCTACAAGACCGCCGAAGAGCTGCGCGGCGAGGGTGATGCCAAGGCGGCCGAGATCTACGCCAAGGCCTACAGCCAGGACGCGGAGTTCTACAGCTTCTATCGCTCGCTCAACGTCTACCGCAGCAGTTTCGCCGAGGGGCGCGACGTCCTGGTACTCGAACCCGACTCGGCGTTCTTCAAGCACTTCCACGGCGGCGCACCGTGACGGTCGACTGGGGCGAGCTGATTCGCGCCCTCGGCCTGGTGATGGTGATCGAGGGCCTGATGCCGTTCGCGATGCCGTCACGCTGGCGCAGCATGCTGCTGACGATCGCGCAGTTCGACAGTCGTGCGCTGCGGCTGATGGGCGCCTGCAGTATCGGCGCTGGCCTGCTGGTGCTCCATCTCGTGCAAGGTTGAGGATGCTCGACGAACAGTGGATGCTGCCCGAAGGCGTCGACGAGACGTTGCCGCCGCTGGCCTGGCAGCTGGAAACGCTGCGGCGCAAGCTGCTCGATCACTACCGCAAGAGCGGCTATGAGCTGATCCTGCCGCCGCTGATCGAGCATCTCGATACCCTGCTGACCGGCACCGCGCAGGGCCTTGCGCGGCAGACCTTCAAGCTCACCGATCCGGCCAGCGGCCGGCTGCTCGGGCTGCGCGCCGACATGACGCCGCAGGCCGCGCGCATCGCTGCGCGCCGCTACGCCGATAGGCCGACCGTGCGCCTGTGTTACATCGGCTCCGTGCTGCGTACCGAACCCGACAACCTGGGCGGTCCGCGCTCGCCGCGCCAGGTCGGCTGCGAGCTGTTCGGTGTGCCGGGGATCGAAGGGGATCTAGAGGTGCTGCAACTGCTGCGCAGTACGCTGCACCTCGCCGGCGTGCGCAAGCTGCACCTCGATTTGGGGCACGTGGGCATCTATCGCGCGCTGACGGCGCGCATCGGCCTCGACGCCGACGACGAATCGGCGCTGTTCGACATCCTGCAGCGCAAGTCGCACCCGGATCTCGCAGATTTTGCGCGCGCACGTGGCCTCAAGCCCCGCCAGGCGGCTGCGATCTCGCAATTGATGGATCTCAACGGCGATACCTCGGTGCTCGCGCGTGCGCGCGACGCGCTCAAGGCTGGCGGCGACGAGGTCGCTGCCGCGCTCGATCTTTTGCAGCGTATCGTCGATGAGTTGCAGCGCGTCGCGCCGCGGCTCGACATCCACTTGGATCTGGCCGAGCTGCGCGGCTACCGCTATCACACCGGTATCGTCTTCGCCGCTTTCGTGCCCGGTCATGGCCGTGAGATCGCGCGCGGCGGGCGCTATGACGGTGTCGGCGCGGTGTTCGGCGCGGCGCGACCCGCAACCGGCTTTTCGGCGGATTTGAACGAACTGCTGCGGTTGGGTACGCAGCGTCAATCGAGAACCAAGCATGGGTGAGTCCGTGGCGATCATCGGCGCCCCGGGGCCGAGTTTCGTCCCGGCCGTGGACGATGCGGGGTATCGCCCCATTGGGCGCAGGAGCACGCAGCATGGGTAAGTCCGTAGTGATCATCGGCGCCCAATGGGGCGACGAAGGGAAGGGTAAGGTCGTCGACCTGCTGACCGACCGCGTCCAGGCGGTCGCGCGCTTTCAAGGCGGTCACAACGCCGGGCACACACTGGTCATCAACGGCGTCAAGACCGCGCTGAACCTGATTCCGTCCGGCATCATGCGCCCCGGCGTCGCCTGCCTGATCGGCAATGGCGTGGTGCTCTCGCTGCCACATCTGCTCGCCGAGATCGAAAAGGTCGAGGCCACCGGCGCGTCGGTGCGCGACCGCCTGCGCATCTCCGAAGCGGCGCCGCTGGTCCTGCCCGTGCACGCGCAGCTCGATCAGGCGCGCGAACACGCGCGCGGTGAGGCCAAGATCGGTACCACTGGCAAAGGCATCGGCCCAGCTTACGAGGACAAGGTCGCGCGTCGCGCGGTGCGCGTCGGCGATCTATTCCATCGCGAACAGCTCGCAGCCAAGCTCGGCGAGCTGCTCGCGTACCACAACTTCGTGCTGCAGAACTACTTCAAGCAGGAGCCGGTCGATTTCCAACGCACACTCGATGATCTGCTCGGCTACGCCGAAGTCATCCGGCCGATGGTCGCGGACGTCACCGAGCTGCTGCGTCAGCATCTGCAACGTGGCGACAACGTGCTGTTCGAAGGCGCGCAGGGCGCGCTGCTCGATGTCGATCACGGCACTTATCCGTTCGTGACATCGAGCAACACCACCGCTGGCGGCGCGGCCACCGGTACTGGCGTCGGCCCGCGCGAGCTGAATTACGTGCTCGGCATCGTCAAAGCCTACGCGACGCGGGTCGGTTCCGGCCCGTTTCCGACCGAGCTGGACGACGACATCGGCCAGCACATTCGCGACAAGGGCGCCGAGTACGGCACCGTGACCAGGCGTCCGCGGCGCTGTGGCTGGTTCGATGCGGTCGCGGCGCGGCGCTCGATCTTCAACAACAGCGTCAGCGGCCTGTGTGTGACCAAACTCGACGTGCTCGATGCGCTCGACGTGATCCGCATCTGCACCGGCTACAAGGTCGACGGCAGGCCGGTCGAAGTGCCGCCCATCGGCGCCGAGGGGTTGGCGAAGGTCGAGCCGATCTACGAGGAGCTGCCCGGCTGGAAGTCCAATACTTACGGCGTGAAGCGTTTCGGCGATCTTCCCGAGAAGGCGCGCAACTACCTCCGTCGTATCGAAGAGGTCACCGGCGTCGAGCTCGCGATCGTGTCCACCGGCCCCGATCGTGAACACACCATGGTGCTGCGCAATCCGTTCGATTGAGCCACTGCCGCCGGCGCGCGATCCGCTGCGGCTTGCGCGCCGGTCTGCCACGCTGGCATTGCGGCGGGCAAAGCCAGACACTAAAAAAGGCCGACCGCAGGGTCAGCCTT
Organism: Sinimarinibacterium thermocellulolyticum; assembly: GCF_040327995.1. NCBI lineage: Bacteria > Pseudomonadati > Pseudomonadota > Gammaproteobacteria > Nevskiales > Nevskiaceae > Sinimarinibacterium > Sinimarinibacterium thermocellulolyticum. The sequence goes on from NZ_JBEPIJ010000008.1 coordinate 57,938, forward strand.
TTTCGAGATTCAAATGGTGCCGAGAAGAGGACTCGAACCTCCACGGTGTTACCCGCCAGTACCTGAAACTGGTGCGTCTACCAATTCCGCCATCTCGGCTTGAGGGCGCGCATTGTGGCGACGCCCCCGACCTTTGTCAATGAAACCCAAGACCCCGAAAAAACCCAGAAAATCCAACGGAAACACCGCTGTCGCGCCGTGGCGCAGCCGTGATCCGGATTTCGCGCAGCAGGCCGAGCGCTACGCCGAGCCGATCCCCAGTCGCGAGCTCATCTTGCAGACCTTGAGCGATCACGACGGGCCGATGACGCTGGATGATCTGATCGCCAGCTTCGAGCTGCGTCGTCTTGGCGAGCAGGAGGCACTGGCCAAGCGGCTGCAGGCCATGGTGCGCGATGGCCAGTTGGTGCAGAACCGACGCGGCGCCTACGGGCCGGTGACCGAGATGCACCTGATCGCCGGCGTGGTGCAGGCGCACCGCGACGGTTTCGGCTTCCTGATTCCCGATGCCGGCGGCGATGACGTGTTCCTGCCGCCGCGGCAGATGCGCGAGCTGATGAACGGTGACCGCGTGCTGGTGCGCGTGGTCGGTCGCGATTTCAAGGGACGCCCGGAGGGTGTGGTCGCCGAAGTGATCCAGCGCGTCACGCGCAGCGTGGTCGGACGGCTGCACGTCGAGCAGGGCGTGTCTTACGTGATTCCGGACAACCCGCGCGTGCAGCACGATCTGCTGATTCCGCCGGAGCATCGCGGCGGTGCACAGCACGGGCAGATCGTCGTCGCCGAGATCGTGACGCCGCCGGGACGCCGCACACTGCCCATCGGGCGTGTGCAGGAGGTCGTCGGTGACTACATGGCGCCGGGCATGGAGATCGAGGCCGCGATCCGTGCGCATGGTCTGCCACGCACCTGGCCCGACGCGGTCGAGGCCGAGCTCGCGAAGATTCCGGACGAGGTACGACCGCAGGACATCAGCGATCGCGTCGATCTGCGTGATCTGCCGCTGGTGACGATCGACGGCGAGGACGCGCGCGACTTCGACGACGCCGTCTACTGCCGTCCGCAGCGCGGCGGCGTGTTCGGCAAGGGCGGCTGGACCTTGTGGGTCGCGATCGCCGACGTGTCGGCCTATGTGAAGCCGGACACGCCGCTGGACAAGGAAGCGCTCAGTCGCGGCACCTCGGTGTACTTCCCGCAGCAGGTCATCCCGATGCTGCCGGAGAAGCTGTCGAACGGCCTGTGCTCGCTCAATCCGCACGTCGACCGTCTGTGCATGGTCTGCGAGATGCGCGTGCTGCCGGACGGCACGGTGGCCAAATCGCGTTTCTACGAGGCGGTGATGCGCTCGCAGGCGCGCCTGACCTACGACGAAGTGGCCGAGATCCTCGCGCAGCCGCAGGGGGCGCGCGCACGCGCCAACGCGGCGCTGGTGCCGCATCTTCAGGCGCTCGATGCGGTGTTCGAGGCCTTGTTCGCAGCGCGCACCGAGCGCGGCGCCATCGACTTCGATTCGACTGAGACGCGCATCGTGTTCTCGGGTGAACGCAAGATCGAACGCATCGTACCGGTGCGGCGCAACCGCGCGCACCGTCTGATCGAGGAATGCATGATCGCGGCCAATGTGCAGGCGGCGATGTTCGTCGCCCGGCGCAAATTGCCGAGCCTCTACCGCGTGCACGAGTCCCCCGATCCGGTCAAGCTCAGAACATTGCGCGAGTTTCTGGCGCTCAAGGGTCTGTCGCTCGGCGGCGGCGACAAGCCGACGGCGAAGGACTACAGCCGAACCATCGCGCAGCTCGCTGGACGCGACGACGCCCATCTGGTGCAGACGGTAATGCTGCGTTCGATGATGCAGGCGCGTTACAGCCCGGACAACGTCGGCCACTTTGGACTCGCGCTGGACCATTACGCGCACTTCACTTCACCGATCCGGCGCTATCCGGACTTGCTTCTGCACCGCGCGATCAAGCATGCCTTGGCGCGCGGCAGGGCGAGGGCCAGACGGGAGTGGTATCGCTACGATGCCGAGCGCATGCTCGCGCTCGGTGCACACTGTTCAATGACCGAGCGCCGCGCCGACGAGGCCACGCGCGAGGTGATCACCTGGCTCAAGTGCGAGTACATGCGCCATCGCATCGGCGAGGTGTTCGAAGGGACGGTGTCCAGTGTCGCGCCCTTCGGCCTGTTCGTGGAACTGGAGGGTCTGTACATCGAAGGCTTGGTTCACGTCTCGTCGCTGCGCAACGACTACTACGAACACGACGCGGCGGCGCAACGCCTCGTCGGCAGTCGCAGCCATACGGTCTATGCGCTCGGCGAGCGAGTGCGCGTCAAGGTGGTGCGCGTCAACCTTGACGAACGCAAGGTGGACTTGGATCTGGTCGAGGTGCTGCGGCATTCATCACGGATTAAGTCCTGCGGCTCAGAATCCGCAGCATCACGAAAATCACGTCAACGCCAGAGGAAACGTACATGAGGACCATGAAGATCGCGGTATGCGCAGCGGTCGCCGTCACGCTGGTCGGATGCGCCACGGACGATCCAAATCGTCGTGCCAAGACCGGTGCGGCGATCGGCGCGGTGGCCGGTGCGGTGCTCGGTAAGCAGGTCAGCGACGCGCGTGGTGCGCCGATCGTCGGCGCCGTCATCGGTGCGATCGCCGGTGGTGCCGTCGGCAATTACATGGACAAGCAAAAGGCCGAGCTCGAGCGTCAGCTGGCGGAGGAGGCGGCGCGCAACGAACTGCGCATCACGCAGCTTTCCGGCGACGCACTCAAGATCGGCATCGCCAGCGACGTCAGCTTCGACGTCGATAGCGCCCAGCTCAAGCCCGAGGCGCTGGCGACTTACGCCAAGATCGCCAACGTGCTCAAGACCTACGACAAGACCGTGGTGCACATCGTCGGGCACACCGACTCCACCGGCAGCGACCAGTACAACCAAGGCCTGTCCGAGCGGCGGGCGGCTGCGGTGGCCAGCTACATGGGCGGTCAGGGGCTGCCGGGCACGCGCGTGCGCGTGGAAGGTCGCGGCGAGAGCCAGCCGATCGCCAGCAACGATACGGCCGAGGGCCGTCGGCGCAATCGGCGTGTCGATATCGTGATCAAGCCGGTGGTCGAAGGCCGGGAGCAGGAAGCCTGGACGCCGCCGCCGTATCTCGGCGCCTGAACGATCTTGAGGTGCTCCCCCGAGACGCCCCCGGATGCGGGGGCGTCGCGCTTTGTGCACACTGCCGGGCACGGTCGATCATGCGAGTGACGAGGTGGCCAAGACAATCCTGATCGGCGGCTTTCACGCCGTGCTCGCGGCGCTCGAAGACGCCCACGACAAGCCCTTCGAGGTGCTGCTCGCCGACCGCCGTGACGACGCCCGCGCGCAACAGGTGCGCGATCTGGCCAAGGCCCATGGCGTGCGGCTGCGCGTGACCGCGCGCAGCGAGCTCGATCTGAAGGCGCCGGGCTTGCGTCATCAGGGTGTGCTGGCCTACGTGCCCGAAAAAGCCTTCGATGCCGAGGACCTGCTCTACCGACAAGCCGAGTCCTCGCACCTGCTGCTCGTGCTCGACGGGGTACAGGATCCGCACAACTTCGGTGCCTGCCTACGCACCGCGGAGGCGGCGGGCGTGACTGCCGTGATCGTGCCCAAGGATCGCAGCGTCGGCCTGACGGCGGTTGCGCGTAAGGCGGCGGCCGGTGCGGCCGAGCGCGTGCCGCTGGTTGCGGTGACGAATCTGGCGCGGACGCTGACACGACTCAAGGCGCTCGGCTACTGGATCACGGGCTTGGCCGGCGACGCCGACGAAACGATCTACGACGTCGATCTCACCGGACCGACCGTGCTGGTGATGGGCGCCGAGGGCGAGGGCATGCGCCGGCTGACGCGCGAATCCTGCGACCGGGTGGTCAAGATCCCGATGTACGGCAAGATCGAGAGTCTGAACGTCTCGGTGGCGGCCGCCGTGTGTTTGTACGAGGCCTTGCGCCAGCGGCGGCCGCGCAGGGGCGGCAAATCGGGCGCGAGCGGGGCGATTGCAACGAGTCGCTGATTCCCCTAATATCCGCCGCCCCCGTGCCGTCAGGGCTGCGGGTTTTCTGTTTTCTATCTGCCACTTGCTCCACGGCCGGCCTTCGGTCGCGACCGGGAGCCACACGGATCGCGATCGAACGACGCGTCCGCGTGTCCACAAGGAGATGCGATGCGACACTATGAAATCGTCGTCATGGTGCATCCTGACCAGAGTGATCAGGTTCCGGCCATGATCGAGCGTTACAAGGGCATGGTCGAGGCCGGCGGCGGTAAGGTCCATCGCCTCGAAGACTGGGGGCGTCGTCAGCTGGCCTATCCCGTCGCCAAGGCACACAAGGCCCACTATGTGCTGATGAATGTCGAGATCGGTGGCGAGACGCTGGCCGAGCTCGAAGCGGCGTTCAAGTTCAATGACGCCGTCATCCGCCGCCTGATCATTCGCAAAGACAAGGCTGTGACCGCGCAGTCGCCGCTGTTCAAGGCGCCGGAAGACGAGCGCAAGGGCGCCAGCGACTACCGCTCGCGCCGCAGCGAGGTCGATGCCGACGGCGATGCCGAGTCCGACAGCAAGGAGTCCGAGGAGGCCAACGCCTCGGAAGAAGGAGTCTGAGCCATGGCACAGTTTTTCCGTCGCAAGAAGTCCTGCAAGTTCAGCGCCGACGGCGCGCCCGAGATCGACTACAAAGATCTCAACGTGCTCAAGCAGTACATCGGCGAGAACGGCAAGATCGTTCCGGCGCGCATCACCGGGACGCGTTCGCGCTATCAGCGTGAGCTGGCCTTGGCCATCAAGCGCGCGCGGTATCTCGCGTTGCTGCCGTACACCGACCGTCACGGCTGAGGGAGTGCGAGCATGGAAGTGATCCTGCTGGAAAAAATCAAGAAGCTCGGTGACCTCGGCGATACCGTCAAGGTCAAGGCCGGTTTCGGCCGCAACTACCTGCTGCCGCAGGGTAAGGCGCTGCCGGCGACCGAAGAGAACCGCAAGGTCTTCGAGGCGCGCAAGGCCGAGCTGATCAAGAAGGCCCAGGACAGCCTCAACGCCGCGAAGATGCGCGCCGAGAAGCTCGCCGGCCTGAGCTTGACGGTCACGGCACTGGCCAGCGAGGAAGGCAAGCTCTACGGCTCGGTCGGCCCGGGCGACATCGTCGCCGCGGCCGCCGCACAAGGCGTGGAGCTGCATCGCAACGAGATCGACATGATCTCCGGGCCGATTCGTGCCGTCGGGACTTACACCGTCGCCGTGCAGTTGCACTCCGAGGTCCAGTCCAGCATCACGGTCGTGGTGCAGGAGCAGAAGGCGCAGGCCTGACGCTCTGACTTCGTCGTGAGCGGTACCGCGGCCCGCCTCGCGCGGGCCGCTGCGTTTTGTGCCGCCGTCATCCGAAATCCCCCGCTTGGTCCCCGGATATACACAGGAATTGCTCTTTCCCCGGGGACGATGGCGGGCGAGAATCCGCCCTTGCCATGAGCAGCCATGAGCAACACCGTGACCCGACTGCAGGCGCAACCCAAACTGCCGCCTTACTCGATCGAGGCGGAGCAATCGGTGCTCGGCGGACTGATGCTCGACAACCGCGCGTGGAACGAGGTGGCCGACCGGCTGTCGCCGGAAGATTTCTATCGCCAGGACCACCAGCTCATCTATCGCGCGATCTGCGAGCAGGTCGGCGCGGGCCGGCCTTGCGACTTCGTCACGCTGTCGGAGCATCTCAAGGCGCGCGGGCAGCTCGACGAGGTCGGGGGTCTGGCCTATCTCGGCAGCCTCGCCAACGACACCCCCAGCGCCGCGAACGTACTGGCCTATGCCGACATCGTGCGCGAACGGGCGGTGCTGCGCGGCCTGGTCGCCGTCGGCGGCGACATCGCCGAGCTGGGCTTTCGCGCCGACGGACGCAGTTACGCCGAGCTGCTCGATCTGGCCGAGCAGAAGGTCTTTGCCTTGCGCTCGCGCGCTGAGCACGCCCGCTCCAGCTATCACGCGATGCCGGAGCTGATGCAGAAGCTCGAGGAGAAGATCGAGTTTCTGCGCAAGAATCCGGGCGGTCTCGCGGGCCTGTCGACCGGCTTCGTCGACCTCGACGCCAAGACCACGGGCCTGCATCCGGGCGATCTGGTGATCGTGGCCGGACGTCCGTCGATGGGCAAGACGTCCTTTGCACTCAATATCGCCGAACACGTGGTGCTGTACGAGAAGAAGCCGGCAGCGGTGTTCAGCATGGAAATGCCGGCGGAGCAGCTTGCGCTGCGCATGCTGTCTTCGTTCGCGCGCATTCCGATGGGACGCTTGCGCAGCGGTGAGCTCGACGATCGCGACTGGGACCGCCTGGTCTCGCAGGGCGGCCTGATCCGCGAAGCGCCCCTGTACATCGACGAGACCGGCGCGCTGTCGCCGTTGGAGCTGCGCGCGCGCGCGCGGCGCATCAAGGCCCGCCATGGCCTGGGCCTGATCGTGGTCGACTACATCCAGCTCATGCAGGTGCCGGGCACCAAGGAAAACCGCACCAACGAGATCTCCGAGATCTCGCGCAGCCTCAAGGCTCTGGCCAAGGAACTCGAAGTGCCGGTGATCGCGCTCTCGCAGCTCAACCGTGGCGTCGAACAGCGCGACAACAAGCGGCCGCGCATGGCCGATCTGCGCGAATCCGGCGGTATCGAGCAGGACGCCGATCTGGTCCTGTTCATCTATCGCGACGAGGTCTACAACAAGGACTCGCCCGATGCCGGCACTGCCGAGATCATCATCGCCAAGCAGCGCAACGGTCCGCTCGGTACGGTGAAGACCGCGTTTCTCGGCGAGTTCACGCGCTTTGACAATCTCGCGCAGGGTTACGCAGAAGACTACGGCGCATGATCCCGCGCGTCACCGCGACCGTCGATCTGTCGGCGCTGACCCACAATCTCGGCATCGTCCGCAAGCTCGCCCCGCGCTCGCGGGTCATGGCTGCGGTCAAGGCCGACGCCTACGGACATGGCGCGGTGCCGGTGTCGCGCGCGCTCGAACAGGCCGGCGTCGACGCGCTCGCGGTGGCCTGTCTGGAAGAGGCGATGAGCTTGCGCCAGGCGCGTATCCAGGCACCGATCGCCTTGCTCGAGGGCGTGATCTCGGGCGAGGAGGCAGCGCAGGCGGTGTACGAGCAGTTGCAGATCGTCGTGCACGACCACTGGCAAATCGAGCTGCTGGAGCGGTTGCCCGACAGCGCGCGGCTGACGCTGTGGTTCAAGCTCGACAGCGGGATGCACCGCCTTGGCTTTCCGTTGGCCGACGTGCCGCGGCTGCGCGAGGTGCTCGCGCGGCATCCGCTTTGGCGTTTCGCCGGCTGGATCACCCATCTGGCCTGTGCCGACGAGCCCGACAATCCGTTCACACGGGAGCAGATCAGTCGGTTCGAGGCGGCCTTGGAGGGTGTGCCGGGGCCGCGTTCCATCGCCAATTCCGCCGGTCTGATCGCCTGGCCGCAGACGCGGGTCGACTGGGTGCGCCCCGGTCTGATGCTATACGGCTGCTCGCCGCTGCCGCAGGTCTCGGCGGCGGCGCTCGGGCTGCGGCCGGCGATGCGCCTGGAAAGCCGCATCATCGCCGTGCGCGAGTACGCGGCCGGCGAGGGCATCGGTTACGGGCTGAGCTTTCGATGCCCGGAACGCATGCGCATCGGCGTGGTCGCGATCGGCTACGCCGACGGCATGCACCGCGCATTCGGCAACGGTACGCCGGTGATGGTGCGCGGGCGCCGCGCCTATCTGGCCGGCCGCGTGTCCATGGACATGATCACCGTCGATCTGCGCGAGGTGCCCGACGCGGCGGTCGGCGACCCGGTATTGCTCTGGGGCGAGGGCCTTCCGGCCGAGGAGATCGCCGGCTGGGCTGGCACCTTGTCGTACGAGTTGTTTTGCGGCCTGACCCAGCGTGTGCGGTTTCGTTACCGATGACGGCTCATCGGTGACCGCCGCGCCGGGCCCGGTGCGGGATCAGCGTACGCTCGGCGACAGGCGACGGATCGCATCCGCCGTCGTCGTTGCGCCGGTGCGTTCGATCTCCTCGCGGGTGATCACCTGACCAGGCGCTGCCACACAGGGCCGCGCCTCGCTGCGGCGGATGCGGCTGCCGGTGTGCTGTAGGCAGTTGGAGCTCTCGGCCGCTGCGGTTTGAGCGTCGGCGGGCGCGGTCGGCGAGTGGGTTTCCGATGCGTACGCGGCAGACGAGGTCAGCAACGCGGCGGTGATCCAGACCAGCGGGTACAAGCGCTTGTGCTTGGCTGGGGTGTTCATGTCGCCCTCCGTGCGTCGATCGAGCGAGCCCTACGCTGCGCCGGGCTTGCCGAACGCTCGCTGAACACGCCCGCGTTCGCGGCTCATGGATGCATCAGGAAGGTCATCTTGGTGCCGACCAGCTCGACCGTATCGTTGTGGCTGAGCTTGCGTGCCTGGGTATCGATCGGTTGGCCATTGACCAGCGGGCGCTGCGAACCGGTGTCGCCGCCGACGTGCACGATGTAGTAGCCGTCGGCGCGCCTCGTCACCGCGGCGACCTGCACGCCGGGTTTGCCGATCGTCGTCAAGGCCTTGGACAGCTCCAGCTCCTTGCCCGCGTTCGGACCCGACGCGACGCGCAGCTTGGCGAGCATGGGCTTGGCTGCCGCCGGCGCTGCGGCGGCGGGCGGACGCGGCGCATCGCTCGACGGCGCGCCGCCGACCGCCTTGCCGACCTGGGCATCGAACGCCGCGCCGAACTGGCCCGGCTTGAGGATCATGGTCCTTTCGAAATCGTCCTCGGCGCCAGCGTTGCTTTCATAGCGCAGTGTGTTGCGGCCGATCGTGATCACATCGCCGTGCGACAGCGGGTGCTTGGTCACCGCCTTGCCATTGACCTGTGTGCCGTTGGTCGAGTCGAGGTCTTCGAGAAAGGACTCCTGGAGCACGGTGATCACGACCGCGTGGTGTCCGGAGACGGCCTTGTCCGCGAGCGCGATGTCGTTGTCGGCGTGGCGGCCGATGGTGACGCGCTCCTTGGTCAGTTCGAACTCTGATGTCTTGCCGCTGCTGTCGGTGACGATGAGCTTGCCCATATCAGAACCAGTCGATCAAACGTTCATACCAGCGTCGGCCGCGTGCGAACGAACGGTCCACGCGGGCCAGCGCCACCGAGACATTGTCTTTGCCGCCCCGGGTGTTGGCGAGCGTCACCAGCGCGTCGGCTGCGTAGTCAAGCGTAGCAGCGTGCTTGGCGAGTGTTAAGCCGATCAGCTCGTCGCTGACCATGTCGCTGAGGCCGTCCGAGCACAGCAGGATCAAGTCGCCGACCTCGACGGTGTCCTCGATCAGGTCGATCGCGACTTCGGGCTCGACGCCCAGCGCGCGGGTGACGATGTTCTTGCGCACGAGTCTCTCGGCGTCCGCCCGGCTGTAGTGGCCGCGGGCAATCAGCTCCTCGACCAGCGAGTGATCGCGCGTGATCTGCTCCAATTTGCCGTTGCGCAGGCGGTATAGGCGCGAGTCGCCGACGTAGGCGATCGACATGCGATCGTCGTGCAGCAGGCAGGCGACGATGGTGGTTCCCATGCCGGCACACTGAGGCTGGCTCTGCGCCAGCGTATGGATCGCGCGATGCGCCTGCTCGATCGCCGCGCGCAGGGTCAGTGCCTCGACGCTGTGGCCGCTGTCGGCATCCACCTCGCCGTGACGCAGCTGCGCCCAGCGCCGCCGGACGACGTCGAGTACCGTGGTGACCGAGATGCCGCTGGCGATTTCGCCGGCATTGTGGCCGCCCATGCCGTCGGCGAGCACCAGAAGGCCGATGTCCGGATCCTCGCCGACCGCGTCTTCATTGTTGCCGCGCACACGTCCGGTGTCGCTGCGCAGTGCGGTGGCGACCTTGCCCTTGAGCGCCATGCGCACCCTCAGGCCGCGGCGGCGCGTAGATCGCGTGCGACCTCGGCGCCGCGCGCGTAGCGGGCGTCGGCGCTCTTTTCGAGCAGCCGGTCGATGATCGGGACGATCGCCGCGGGCAGGTCGGGACGCAGCGTCAGGATCGGCGGATGCGGTTCGGCGGCGATTCGCATCATCAGATTGACCATCGAATTGGCCTGGAACGGCAGCGCGCCGGTGAGGAGCTGATAGAGCGTCACCCCGAGTGAGAACAGGTCGGACCTTCCATCGACGCGCTTGCCGGCGATCTGCTCCGGGGACATGTAGCTCGGCGAGCCGAGGATGGTGCCGGTTTTCGTCTTGCTCGAGTCGGTGAGCCGGGCGATGCCGAAGTCCATCAGCTTCACCGTGCGGCTGGCTGCGACCAGCATCATGTTCGCGGGCTTGACGTCGCGGTGGACGATGCCGTTGCCGTGCGCGTAGTCGAGCGCGTCGGCAGCGTCGGCGATCAGGCGTAGCACCTCGGGCACCGGTAGCAGCGCATCAGGTTTGACGTGGCGTGTCAGATCGTGGCCGTCGACGAACTCCATCGCGATGTACGCGAGCCCGTCCTGTTCGCCGACGTCGTAGATGGCGACGATGTTGGGGTGGTGTAGGCGCCCGGCCGTCTCGGCTTCGCGGAAGAAGCGTTCCTTGACGCCGGCGAGCTTGTCAGCGGCAAATTCCTGAGACAGCGCCAAGGTTTTGATCGCCACCCGTCGCCCGATCTTGGGATCGCGGCCCAGATAGACGACGCCCATGGAGCCTTTGCCCAGGGTTCTGTCGATCTGATAGCGGCCGAGCGTCGATACCGGGATGTCGGTCGCGCCCTGCGGCGCGCCCGCACCAGCGGGCTGTGCCTGCGCTTTGGGTTCGCCGAGTATCTCGGTCTCTATCGGCTGCTCGGCGCGATCGAGCTTGCGGTGCACGTCGCGATAATCGGGCTGGTGCGCGCCGATGTACCGATAGACCGCTTCGGCGCGATCGAATCGATGATCGCGTTCGAAGTCGAGGGCAAGCCCGTAGAGCTGATCGAGCAGGGGCTCATCGATCGGACGCACCCGGCGCAAGGCCTCGAAAGCCTCGTCGAGCTGGCCTTGCCGCTGCAGGTAGAGGCCGAGTGCGCGGCTCGACGCCGCGCCCGGGGCATCGCCCTGGGCACCACCGGCGCGCGCGGGGTGGGCATCCGGCTTGCGCTTTCTGAGCATGACGAAGAAATGCCCGGCGGGCAGGAACACCGCGGCGATGCTCAGTTTGATCCACAGCCCCTGGCCCACCATCAGGGCGAACGGGCCTGTGACGAGCAGCAGCGTGAGCAGCGCGGTGACGGCCGCAGCGGGCAGCGTCGCCAGCCGCGGCAGCAGCAGGGCGACATACGAGGCCAGGGCCGCGAACACCGCGCCCTCTACCCAGGGCGCCCACGCCGGTCGGACGACGAAGTCGCCCTGCAGCAGCGTCGATACGGCGTGGGCGAGTCCGATCACCGGGGTGGTCGCGGCCGAGACCGGCGTGGCGAAGGTCTCGACGCTGCCTGCGGCGGTGGTGCCGATCAGCACGACGCGATCGCGGTAGCGTCCCGCCGGCAGACGGCCGCCGAGGACGTCGGCGGCGGAATCGGCCACGAAGGCGGCTCCGCCGTCGCGCTCGCGATAAAAATGCGTGCGCATGCGTAGCGCCCGGTCGGTGTCGATCACCCGATCACCGAGCACGACGGCTTTGCCGGGCCGCACCGCGATGTCCCGGGCAGCGAGCTCGAGCGCCGCGGCCGCGATCAGCAGCGATAGCGACGGATACAGCGCATCGTCATAGCGCAGGACCAGCGGTTCGACGCGCACCTTGCCGTCGACGTCGGCCATCAGGTGCAGATGGCCGATGCCGGCCGCGGCATCGCCGATCGTGGCGATCGGCATCTGCGCGCCAAGGGCCTGCAGCGGCGCGGCGCCGGCGTCCATGTTTGCCGCGATCGTCGTCAGCGCATGGCGGCGCACGTAGTCCGGCAGCGGCGCCGGCGGTCGGCCGTCGGCCTCGCCGAGCACGAACCTCATCGGCAGGATCGCGCGACCCTGCGCGGACAGCGCGGCCGCGAGGGCGGCATCGCCGGCGCCCGCCTGGTCGGCGGCGAGGCCGATCCGGGCCGTAAGCTCCGTGATCAGTCGCGTGTAGTCGCGCGCCAGCGTGGAGTCGGCGTAGGCCGCCGCCAGCGGCCGCAGCCGCGGATGGTCTGCGGCCGCCTGCGCGAGATCCCGGCCGAAACGCTCGATCTCGGCGGGCACGCGTTGCGTCAGCGGCGAGGCGTCGAGCCAGCCGCGCAGCGCATTCAAGGTCTCGGCGCCGATCACGGACTCCGGCACCGAGTACGGCACGGTGATGCCGATCACCCGCGCGCCGTCTGCGCGCAGTTTGTCGATCAGCTCGGCCTGGCGCTGGCGCGGCCACGGCCAGCGGCCGAGGCTGCGGATGGATTCGTCGTCGATCGCGACGATGCGGATGTGCTCGGTCGGCGCACGCTCGCGCGCACGCAGAGCCAGGTCGTAGGTGTAACGCTCCAGCGACTCGAAGCTGCGGTCGAAGACCGCGAACGCGAGCAGTGCAAAGACCGCCGCGAACAGCAAGCCAGCGAATCCGTCGCGCTCCACGAGCTTGACGCTCACTGCGATCGTCCCCCAAGGCATTGCGCTAACCTGATGGTAACGGTTTTCCCCGATGACTCCACACGACCCGCGGCGGCCGATGGCGAAGAACAGGATCGAGTATGTCTGCCAGAGCTGCGGCGCGACGAGCCCCAAATGGGTCGGGCAGTGCGCCGACTGTGGCGCCTGGAACAGCCTGATCGAGACGCCGGCGGCGCCGCGCCTCGCTCGTGCCGGTGGCATGAGCGGCACCGCCGGCGGGGGCGTGCGGCGGTTGAGCGAGGTCGGTGCCGAGCCTGCGCCGCGACTGGCGACGGGTTTGATCGAGGTCGATCGAGTGTTCGGCGGCGGCATCGTCGCGGGCGGCGTCTGCCTGCTCGGCGGCGATCCGGGCATCGGCAAATCGACGCTGTTGCTGCAGGTGCTGTCGGCGCTGCAGGGACGCGCGTCCACGCTCTACGTCACCGGCGAGGAATCGCTGGCACAGGTCCATCTGCGCGCGCAGCGGCTCGGCCTCACCAACCTCGACGTGCCGGTGCTGGCGGAGACCTCGGTCGAGCAGATCCTCGCGCAGTTGGCGCAGCTCAAGCCGGATTTCGTCGTCATCGATTCGGTGCAGACGCTCTACACCGAGGCACTGGACTCGGCTCCCGGCTCGGTATCGCAGTTGCGCGAATCGGCCGCACGGCTCGTGCGCCATGCCAAGCTGCACCGCACCGCCATCGTGCTCGTCGGTCACGTCACCAAGGACGGCGCGATCGCCGGGCCGCGCGTGCTCGAGCATATGGTCGATACCGTGCTGTACTTCGAGCACGATGCGGGCTCGCGCTATCGCATCGTGCGTGCGATCAAGAACCGCTTCGGTGCCGTCAACGAACTCGGCGTGTTCGCGATGACGGACACCGGGCTCAAGGAAGTCGGCAACCCGTCGGCCCTGTTCTTGTCGCGGCACGGCGATCCGGTGCCGGGCAGTGTGATCACCGTGGTGCGCCAGGGCAGCCGGCCGCTGCTGGTGGAGGTGCAGGCGCTGGTCGATCGCTCGCTGGTCGGTGCGCCGCGACGGGTGACGCTGGGGCTGGAGAACAACCGACTGAACATGCTGCTCGCGGTGCTGCACCGTCACGGCGGCATCGCGCTCGGCGATCAGGACGTCTTCGCCAACGTGGTCGGCGGTATGCGCATCCAGGAGACCGCAGCCGATTTGCCGCTGCTGCTCGCAGTATTGTCGAGTTTCCGCTCGCGGCCGTGGCCGTGTGATACGGTCGTCTTCGGCGAAGTCGGGCTTGCAGGTGAGGTCAGGCCGGTGGCCGGCGGCGAGGAGCGGCTCGCCGAGGCGGCCAAGCACGGTTTTAAGCACGCCATCGTGCCGCACGCCAACAAGCCGCGGCGCGGCGCGAAGCTCGATATTGACGTCGTGCCGGTGACGCGACTCGATCAGGCGCTCGAGCGCCTGTAGGCCGACTCGGCGCCGCGGGCACCGCAGCCGCGGCGCTGCCGCGGAAATGGTCTCACGCCATCTTGCGCGCACCCGATGTCCCGGCCTGTGGTGGCCAGACGCGCGTCGACTTGACGGCATTGGCGCGCGTTTCGGTGATCTCGAAGACATAGCCGGCCACTTCGACCTTGGCGCCGGGTTGCGGCAGGGTTTCGAGCTGTTCGAGCAGCAGGCCGTTGATGGTTTTCGGACCGTCGGTCGGCAGCTTCCAGCCGAGATTCTTGTTCAGACTGCGGATGGTCACCGAGCCGGTAACGCGGTAGCTGCCGTCGGCATCGGCGTAGACGTTCTTGATGCGTGTGGCCGGATCGGAGGTGAACTCGCCGACGACCTCTTCGAGGATGTCCTCCAGCGTCACCAGGCCCTGGATGTCGCCGTATTCGTCGACGACGAAGCCGATGCGCCGCTTCTGGTTCTGGAAATTGAGCAACTGCTGGTTGAGCGGCGTGCCCTCGGGGATGAAGTAGGGCTCGCGCGCGAGCGCCAGCAGACCCGGTACGTCGAGCGTGTTCTCTGCGGCCAGGCGCACGACGCGGCGCAGGTGGACCACGCCTTTGAGGTGGTCGATCGAGCCATCGAACAGTGGAACGCGCGTGTGCTGGCTGTTGATGATCGCATCGCGGATCGCCGGCCACGGCTCGGAGATGTCGATGCCGACGATCTCGTTGCGCGGCACCATGATGTCTTCGACCGTCTCCTTCTCCAGATCGAGGATCGACAGCAACATCTTCTGGTGGCGCCGCGGAATCATCGCACCGGCCTCGGCGACCACGGTGCGCAGTTCCTCGGTGGACAGGCTGTGCTGGGCGGCATCTTCCGGCGAGACGCCGATCAGGCGCAGGATGCCGTTGCCGATCAGCGTGACCAGCCAGACCAGCGGCCAAAAAAGACGCATCAATGGCCACAGCACGTAGGCCGCGGGAATCGCGAAGCGTTCCGGGTGCAGCGCGGCGAGCGTCTTGGGCGTGACTTCGCCGAAGATCAAAAGCAGCAAGGTCAGGCCGCCCGTGGCCACGGCGATACCGGTCTCGCCGGGGAACAGACGCAGGCCGATCAGCGTCGCCACCGACGCCGCCAGCGTGTTGATGAAGTTGTTGCCGAGCAAGATGGTGCCGATCAGCCGATCGGGTCGCTGCAGCATGCTCTGCGCGAGCCGCGAGCCGCGGTCGCCTTTCTGCGCACGGGTTTTGAGGCGGTAGCGGTTCATGGTCATCAACCCGGTTTCGGAACCGGAGAAGAAGGCCGAACACGCCAAGAGGGCAAAGAGCAATCCGAACAGCGCGGATAAGGGGATGTCGTCCAAGAGGGCGGCACGTGATGACCGTTAAGGCCCCGTTAAGTAGCCAAGGCGGAGGTGCGCTGTCAACCGGCATCACTCGAAGTTTGTGGCTCAACTCCAATGTCTGCCGAGGATTTGTTCGAGAATCAGCTTGCTGCCGAAGTACGCGAGCAGCAGCGTCGCGTAACCCGCCAGCGTCCAGCGAATCGCCGTGCGGCCGCGCCAGCCATGGCGTAAGCGCCCCCACAGCAACACGGCGAAGATCAGCCATGCGGTGATCGACAGCACGGTCTTGTGCGCGAGGTGCTGGGCCAGCCAGTCGCGGATGAACCACATGCCGGACAGCAAGGTCAGCGACAGCAGGCCGAAGCCGATCGCGATGAGCTGGAACAGCAGGCGCTCCATCGTCTGCAAGGCCGGCAGGCTGCGCATCAGCCCGGTCATGCGGTGGTCGTGCAGCAGGCGCTCTTGCATCGCCAGCACGCCGGCGTGCACCGCCGCCAGCGTCAGGAGTCCGGCCGACAAGAGCGACAGCACGATATGCGTGCGTGCCTTCCAGTCGCCGGCGGTGACATCGCTCAGCGGCGTCGGCAGCGCGAACGCCATCAGCAGCGCCAGCGCGGCAAACGGATAGACCACGGCGCCGAGCACGCGCAGCGGCTCGCGCCAGCACAGGGCCCACAACAGCAGGGCCGACTGCCAGGCGAACAGCGACACGGCCTCGTTGACGCCGATGGTGATCGCATCGCCCCGGAACACGTGGTCGCTGAGCACCCAGACATGCAGGGCCAAAGCCGGTAGCGGCAACCAGCGCTCGAAGCGCCGCGCCTCGGGGCGAGCGTGCAGCCAGCCGGCGGCCAGGTACAGCGCGAGGGCGACGAGGACCGGGATCATGCGCGCAGCTTAGCATTGCATCCGTGGCCTTCCGTGGACGCGGGGGGGCGAGGGCGCTGTGCTAGCATCGCCAGCGACTTGCGCACGATCGACTGCATGCGGATCAAGGTCCTCGGCTGTAGCGGCGGCGTCGGTCCGGGGCTGCGGACGACGAGCCTTTTGGTCGACGACGAGTTCCTGATCGACGCCGGCACCGGCGTCGGCGATCTGACGCTGGCCCAGCAGCGCCGCATCCGCGGCGTTTTTCTCACGCATGCCCATCTGGACCATGTCTGTGGTCTGGCCTTCATGGCCGACAATCTGTTCGATCTGATCGATCGCCCCATCGCGGTGTACGCGACCGCCCAGACCCTGGCCGCGCTCCGTGAGCACATCTTCAACTGGACGATCTGGCCAGATTTCTCGACCTTGCCCAACGTAGACCAGCCGCTGCTGCGCTGGTGCGATATCGGCGTTGGCGATACGCTCGCGCTCGACGACAGCCGCGAGCTCACCGTATTCCCGGTGCTGCACACAGTGCCGGCGGTCGGTTGCGCGATCGCCGGGCGCCGCGGCACCTTCGCTTTTACCGGCGACACTTACGCCGACGACCGCCTCTGGACTGCGCTCAACGCCTTGCCGCGGCTGGACAAGCTGATGATCGAGATCGCGTTCGCCGACGAGCAGGCGGCGCTCGGACACGCGTCCAAGCACTTCACGCCGAGCCTGCTCGGCAGCGAGCTGCACAAGCTGCGCCACCACCCCAAGCTCTATCTGACCCATCACAAGCCCGGCTGCGAGGGCAGCATCGAGCGCCAGTGCCGCAGCGCGCTACGCGGCTGGGACTATGTGCACGTCAAGCGCGGCGACGTGATCGCGTTCGACTAGCACGGACGTCCTACAATGGCGGCCATCCAGTCGGTACTTCGCCCGGTTCACCCATGTTCGAAAATCTGACTTCGCGCCTGTCGCGCGTGCTCGACAGCATCCGCGGCCAGGGGCGCCTGACCGAGGAGCAGATCAACACGGCCGCGCGCGAGCTGCGCATGGCGCTGCTCGAGGCCGACGTCGCCCTGCCGGTGGTCAAGCGCTTCGTCGAGGAAGTCAAGCGCAAGGCGCTCGGTGCCGAGATCACGCAGTCGTTGACGCCGGGCCAGGAGTTCCTGCGCATCGTCCAGCGGGAGCTGACGGCGACGCTCGGCGGCAAGGCCGAGCCGCTGAACCTGCGGCAGCAGCCGCCGGCGGTCATCCTGATGGCCGGCCTGCAGGGCTCCGGCAAGACCACGACCACCGGCAAGCTCGCGCGCCTACTCAAGGAACACGAGAAGAAAAAGGTGATGCTCGTCTCCTGCGACGTCTACCGTCCGGCGGCGATCGAGCAGCTTCTTATCCTTGCCGGCCAGGTCGGCGTCGAGGTGTACCCGTCTGCGGTCGGTCAGGATCCGGTGGCGATCGCGAGCGCTGCGCTCGCCGAGGCCAAAAAGCAGTACGCCGACGTGCTGATCGTCGATACCGCCGGTCGCACCACGGTCGACGAGGAGATGATGCGCGAGATCGCAGCGTTGCACGCCGCGGTCAAGCCGGTCGAGACGCTGTTCGTGGTGGACAGCATGACCGGCCAGGATGCGGCCAAGACCGCGCGCGCCTTCGCCGACCGCGTGCCGCTGACCGGTGTCGTGCTGACCAAGGTCGACGGTGATGCCCGCGGTGGCGCGGCGCTGTCGGTGCGCGAGGTCACCGGCGCGCCGATCAAGTTCCTGGGCGTCGGCGAGAAATCCGACAAGCTGGAAGTCTTCCATCCGGACCGCATCGCCTCGCGCATCCTCGGCCAGGGCGACGTGATGACCTTGATCGAGGAGACAGTCCGCAAGGTCGATCACGACAAGGCCGCCAAACTCGCCGACAAGCTCAAGAAGACGAAGCGTTTCGATCTCGAAGACTTCCGCGAGCAGATGCTGCAAATGCAGAACATGGGCAGCATGGCCGCGTTGCTCGACAAGCTGCCCGGCGGTGCGCAGTTGCAGGCGCAGCTGCGCAACGTCGATGCCGACAAGCAGGTGCGCCGCGCGGTCGCGATCATCAACTCGATGACCCCGCACGAGCGGCGCTTCCCGGATGTGATCAAGGCCTCGCGCAAGCGCCGCATCGCCGCCGGCAGCGGCGTGGAGGTGCAGGAGGTCAACAAGCTGTTGCGCCAGTTCGACACCACGCGCGAGATGATGAAAAAGGTCGCCAGCGGGGGCATGGGCAAGCTGATGCGGGCGATGGGCGGCCGTCTGCCGCCTGGACTTTTGCCGCGACGCTGATGCCTGTAGGGTCGGTCAAGACGAGGCGCGGCGGCTTTCTGCTGCCCACTGCGTTGGCCGTGTTGACCGGCCTCGGTCCGCCGGCGTTGGCAAGCAGTGGCCATGCGCCCGGCGCCCCCTTGGGCCGCATGGAGTCGATCGGCGCCGGCGTCGAGGCGCCGGAAGCCTCCGGCATCCTCATCAGCGGCAGCGCGCCGGCCAGCGTCATGGCCTTGCGCGGGCGCGTGTTGGTCGTCGAGTTCTGGGCGTCCTGGTGCGGGCCGTGTATCGAGGCGTTGCCGCGTCTGGACGCCCTGCGCCGGGAAATGCACGCCGCCGGTTACGGCGATCGCTTCGAGGTGCTGGCGGTCGGGCTCGACAAACGGGTCGAGGATGCGCGCCGCTTCCTCGGCTCGCGGCCGGTGGGCTATCCGGTCGTGGTGGACACCATCGGCATCGCCTCGCGCAGCTACGGCGTCTGGCGCATGCCGGCGACCTTCCTCGTCGACGTCGACGGCACGATCAAGCAGATCTACCACGGCTACGGTCCGACTTTCGGCGCCGATCTGCGCCAGCGGGTGATCGATCTGCTGCGTGCCGACGCGATCCGGCGCGCGCAATCCATGCAAGGCGGCGGCGCCGTCCATCCGGTGCGGCGCACGGCGCCGTGATCGGGGCGCGCGCTACGCCGTTGGCGTGCGCCGCCCCCGGCTCGGTTGCGCCGGCGTTGGCAGGTTGACCCTCTACCCCGCGGTGTCTGCGCGGCTACAGCCTCCGCCCCGCGCCTGCGCTTGATCGAGCACCTTCCAAATGCCATCGGCGCTGGCCAGGGTCCGCGCGCCGGCCACGAGCAGGCCGCGCACGAAAATCAGATGCGTGCTGCGGCGGACCAGCTCGGGCCGGCAGTGGATGAACTCGCCGACGCGGCCGCCGGAGACGAAGTGCACCTGCAGTTGGGCGGTGACCAGATGCGAGCCGCCGAGGGCGTCGGCGGCGGCGTAACCGAGCGCGATGTCGGCGAAGGTCATCAAGGCGCCGCCGTGCACCGCGCCGGCCTGGTCGTTGCCCTGCTGCGCCGTGGCGATGAAACCGATCTGGCGCTCGCCGGCGCCGCCGAGGACCCAGATCGGCCCGAGCTGGGCCGTGAAGCCCCGACCCTCGATCGAGCGCCAGCCGGCGGCGCTCAAGGCGGCGCTGTCCATGGGCGAATACGTGGCGATCAGGCGGCTCTGGGCACGCGCTCGGCCAGTAGGGCTTCGGCGCACAGGTACTTGGTGGTGGTCCAGCCGCCATCCAGGGCGATGCTCTGGCCGTTGATGTAGCTGCCCTCCTTGGAGGCGAGGAAGTGCACGAGGTTGGCGACATCCTCGACGGTGCCGTCACGGTCGAACGGCGTCATTTCCTGATTGATGCGCTGGAACGGCGGTGCGTCCCAGTACGCGCGCGTCATGTCGGTCTTGATCACGCCGGGCGCGACCAGGTTGCTGCGGATGCCCTGGGCACCGTACTGCGCCGCCAGCGTCTGCGTCAGGCCAACCAGGCCGGCCTTGACCGCGCAGTAGGCGCCGCCGTCGAGCCCGCCGATCAGGCCGAAGGTGGAGCCGATGTTGATGATCGATGCGCCGCGCTTCATCACGCCGAGCGCCGCGCGGCAGAAACGGAACGGCGCCTTGAGGCTGGTCTCGACCACTTCGTCGAGCGTGGCGTCGTCGCAAAGATGCACCGGGGCCCACTTGCCGGCGCCGGCGTTGTTGACCAGGCAGTCGAGCCGATCGAAGGCCTGCATCGCCAGATCGACTGCCTGCTGCGGCGCGCTCGGTGCGGTGACGTCGAGTGCGAGCGTGCGCACCTCGGTGATCGGTGTGAGGCTGCGCTCGAGTGTGGCGAGTTTCTCCTTGCCGCGCGCCAGCGCGACGATGCGATAGCCGCCCGCCGCGAAACGCCGGGCGATGGCCTCGCCGATGCCGGCGCTGGCGCCGGTGATCAACACTACCGGCCGGTCTGCGCTGTGGTCCATGAACTGGGTTCTCCCGAGTGGACTGCACGAGAATCGGCACGGCCGCTGCGGCGCGCGTGCACGAGCTCTTTGCGATCTTATCGGCCGCGCGGCTCGATGCACGCCCGGCAAGGCGCTCGCCGAAAGGGATTGCGCCGGCAGACTGGTCGCCGCGCGGCCACAGACCAGGCGCAGCCCGGGGCTCCGGTGAGCTCAGCCGGTGTGTGCGCCGTCGGTATCGCGTGCCGGCATGTCCTGCACGGCTTCGCGCCGGAAGCGCTGCGGCGGCATGCCGGTCCAGCGCTTGAACGCACGGCCGAAGCTCGACCGGTCCGAGTAGCCGAGCATTGCCGCGATCGCGTCGATCGACAGCACGTTTTCCCGCAGCCGTGCCTTGGCCATGTCGATCCGCAGCGCTTCGAGCATGTCGGAAAACCGCAAGCCGTGTTCGCCCAGGCTCATCTGCAAGGCGCGTACCGACACGCCGAGTTTCTTCGCGCAGTGCTCGATCGAGCAGTTGCCTTGCGGCAGCGCGCCGCGCACGTAGTCCTGCACGCGCTCGACGAGCGACCTCCTCGACGCCGCGCGAACCCGGTCGAGATAGCCGTAGAGCAAGCGGAACAGCGTGCGGTTGGCGCTGGCCACCGGGCGGTCCAGAACGGCCGATGCGAACGCGATCGCGTTGTTCGGCATGTGTGCGCGAAACGTGCAGCCGAACATACGCTCGATCTCGGGAACGTCGAGGCTGCGCACCGGCACCGTGAGGTGGACGTAGCTGGGCCGGAAACTCTCGCCGCCGATCACGCGCAACAGCTTCACGTTCAGCAGCGCCGCCTGCAGGCTGGCCTGCACGTTGAGTCCGAGGTCCGCCGGCACGCGCCAGCGGATCTCGCTGATGTCGGCGCCCTCGACCAGCGCCAGTTCCGGCACCGGCGAATGGATCACCGGGATGTAGCGCACGAAGCAGTCGATCGCTTCGCGCATCGTCGCGGCGGCGCGGCACAGCACCGCGACCGCGCCGTAGACGTCGGGTTGCTGGTTCTGCGCCAGATGCAGGCCGAACAGCGGATCGCGCAGCGCGCTGCTGCAGTACTCCAGCACATCGACCAGTGCCTTGCTGTCGATGAAGGCATCCGGATCGTGGACGATGCGCGGGTCGATGCCGTGCTGCTGCAGGATCGCGCGCGGATCGGCGCCCAGAGCCCGCACCAGGTCGGCGAAGCCGCGCAGATTCGCGGTGCGCATCTGCCGCTCGACCGGCACGGAATCGAGCGGTCCTTCGAGGCTGAAGAAGTGGGTTTCGCCCATGATCCGTCCCATGCCCGTTGCCGCGCGCCCGTCGCCGACGGGCGGCGCGCCGGTGCGATGATGCTACGAAGCGCGGTGGCGCAGACTCAAGACTCGACCGGCTGCCGCCGATAAGGGCAGCGAGTCCCAGCGAAGTTCATCCGCCGTGTCCTACGTCGCCCTGCAGCACTATCGAAGCACGTCCCACTACGCCGGTGTGGTCGAGGCGACGCCGCACAAGCGGGTCGCGATGCTCTATGACGGCGTGATCGAGCGCCTGATGATGGCGCGCGGCGCGGTGCTGCGTGGCGAGGTGGCGGTCAAGCTGCGCACGCTCGACTCGGCGCTGGCCATCGTCGAGCACCTGCGCCTTGGGCTGGACCGCGACGCGGGCGGTGCGATCGCGCGCAACCTCGATGCGCTCTACGACTACATCGGCCGACGGCTGGTCGAGGCCAATGCGCGCGACCGCGTCGAGACCCTCGACGAGGTGCTGGCGCTGCTGCGTCAGCTCAAATCGGCCTGGGACGGCATCGCGCCGTCGCACTGAGTCGCCGATGCAAGGCCCGCTAGACCACTGGCTCGGCTATCGCGACTGCCTGCCGTTGGTGCTGTCGCCCTTGCCGGAGCTTTGTGCGGCACAGCTCGAACGCTGGCACGACCAGAATCTGCGCATGCTGCAGGCGATCGCCGTGCTCGACGAGCACCACGCCGCAGTCGAGGGCGGTGGCGCGCTGGAAGCCGAGATCGCTCGCCTGCACCAGAAGCTCGACGTCGCGCTCGAACTGCTGGGCGCGGTGCTGCGCGCGGGCCGCCGTGACGCGCCGCCGGTGGCCGTGCGCCTGAGCCGGGAAGGGCTGTCGTGGCCGGCGACGCTGCCGACGCCGCCGGCACCGCGGCTGCTGGTCGAGCTGGGCCTGCACCCCCTGGCGCCGAGCCCGCTGTGCTGGCCGGTCGTGCCGATCGGCACGCACGAGAACGAGGTATGCGCGCGCTTCGAGGACATGAGCGAGTCGCTCGGTGCGGCGCTGGAGCGCCATGTGTTCACCCGGCACCGGCGGTCGGTCGCCGGTGCGCGTTCGCCGGCCGGCGCGCTCAGCGCGTCAGGCGCTTCCCGACAATCGGTCCGTCATTCCTCAACATGAATAGGACCCTGCCATGCGCCTCGTTTTGGCCGATTCCCGAACGCTCGTCCTCGCCGGGTTCAAGCGGCTGATCGCCGAATACACCGACGCCAGCGTGGTCGGCGAGGCCCGCGACGGTCAGTCGCTGCTGGAGCTGGTCGGTCGCTTGCGCCCGGACGCCGTGCTCACCGAAATCGACCTGCCGAAGATCAGCGGCCTCGAAGCCCTGGTGCAGATCCACCGGCATTACCCGGAAGTCGCGGTCCTGATCCTGACCGGATTGACCGACGGCCAGCACGTGCGCGCAGCCCTGCGCGCCGGCGCCGCCGGCTTTCTCGACAAGGACGCAGAGCCGATCGAGCTCGGTCTTGCGCTGCGTGCGGTGCAGCGCCGCCAGATCTATCTCAGCCCGTCGATCTCGCACGCCGCGGTGGAGCGTCGCAACGGTCCTCTGGTCGAGGATCGCGTGAGCCTGACGCCTCGGCAGCGCCAGGTGTTGCAGCTCATCGGCCGCGGCAAGTCCACCAAGGAGATCGCGAGCCTGATGGGGGTGAGCGTCAAGACCGTGGAAACACATCGCGCGCGCATGATGAATGCGCTCGGCCTCTACGGTACCAATGCGCTGATGCGCTACGCGATCCGCACCGGACTCGACTACGCCCACGTCTGAGCCCGTACCGGCGGAATTCCGACGCAGCTAAGGGAATCCCTTACAAATCGTAAGGAAAATCTTGCTTTGGTTGGCGCCACCGTTTCGCCATGCTGACGGCACACCGATCGGCATGGCAAGACGAGGAGACAAGGCGCATGAAACCGCACCTGCAGATGAAGACGGCGCAATCCTTGGCGATGACGCCGCACTTGTTGCAGTCGATCCGCCTGCTGCAACTGACGTCGCTGGAACTCGAACAGGAATTGCGCGCGGCGCTGGCGCGCAACGTCATGCTCGAAGCGGTCGAGGACGAGGAGCCCGAACCCGAACCGGCCGCAGTGGCGCAGACGGACACCGACGGATTCGCGCCGGTGTCCGGCGCTGACGTCGGCGCCATCGCGCGCGTGGACGCCGACTTCGACTGGTCCAGTCGCGAATCCTGGTCCGGCGGTGAACCGGTGGACGAGGACGGCGAGCCCTGGGAGGCACGCATCGGCCAGCCGCGGACCACCGACGCGCGCGTGGCAGCGATCGAGCAGCTGCGTCTGATGGTGCTCGACCCGCGGCAGGCGCAACTGACGCTCACCATCGTCGATGCCGTCGACGACAATGGCTATCTGCGTCAGCCGCTGGAGGGCATCGCCCTCGAATCCGGACTCGACCCGGAGCCGACGCCGGCCGAGGTGGAGGCCGCGCTGCGGCTGGTGCAATCCGTGGAGCCTTGCGGCTTCGCCGCCCGCGACTTGCGCGAATGCCTGCATTTGCAACTGGCGTCACGGCCTGCCGACGCGCCGGGACTCGCGCTGGCCCGGCGCATCGTCGACGAATGCCTCGAAGCCATCGCCGAACGCGACTTCGATGGACTGTGCGCGCGCTACGGCGTCGATCGTGTCGAGCTGCATGCCGCGCTCGATCTGATCCTCTCGCTCGATCCCAAGCCGGGCGCGGCCTGCGCCGCCGATGCCGAAGCCGTGGTGCCCGACCTGATCGTCAGTGGATCGGTGGGGGCCTGGAAGGTCGAGCTCAACGCCGAGCGCCTGCCGCGTGTGCGCGTGAACGCGCTGTACGAACGGGCGCTGACCGTGCACGCGCACCGTGCCCTGCGCGAGCAATTGCAGGAAGCGCGCTGGCTGGTGCGCGGCATCGAGATGCGCCACGACACGCTGTTGCGCACCGCTCGCGCGATCTTCGAGCGGCAGACGGCCTTCCTCGAACGGGGCGAGACGGGCATGGCACCGCTGACCTTGCGCGAGATCGCCGAGGCGATCGGCATGCACGAGTCCACGGTCTGCCGTGTGACCAGCAACAAGTGGGTGCAGACGCCGTGGGGGGTCTACGAGCTCAAGGCTTTCTTCCCGTCGCAGATCGCGATGCGTCAGGGCGACACCTCCGGCACCGCGGTCAAGGCGATGATCCGGCGCATCGTCGACGGCGAGAATCCACACTCGCCGCTCGCCGATGGCGACATCATGGCGATCCTCGCGCGCAAGGGCATCCATATCGCCCGACGCACGGTCGCCAAGTACCGCGAGGCGATGAACATCCCGTCCGCCAAGGAACGGACGCCGGTCGTCGGTCCGCGTCGCGCAGGCTTGCGCATCTGACGTACAACCGTCTCCGGCGACCAGGAGCGGTTGCCGGCCTCAAACGATTCGAGCAGCGGTGCGACAGGGAGTCCTCGGCTGCGTGTCACGCGCAAGGAGTCATGCCATGTCCGAGGGACGGGTTCTGGTCATCGATGCGGATGAGGAGCGCTCGCAGGCGCTGCGTACGGTGCTCGAATTCGTGCACTGCCGCGCCCAGGTCACGGACCGGCCGTCCGACATCGCCGCGACCTCGCCGCGCGACTGGGATGCGGTGATCCTCGGCAAACTCGCCGCCGACCCGCTCGCCGAGTTGTTGCACTGGTTGCGCCGCGATCGTCTGCACGCGCCGCTACTGGTGCTGCAGCCCTATTACGATGCGGTGCTCGACCTCTCCGGCCTCGACCGCAGCGCCTGCCTGCAGCTCGACACGCCGGTGCGCTATGCCCAGCTCTCGGAGCTGCTGCGGCGTGCCGGACAGATGTCGCCGGCCGACGCCGGTGCATCCGGGTCCGGTCGTCGCAGCTTGGGCCCGACGGGCAATTCCGCGGCGGTACGACGCGTGCGTCGCCTGATCGAGCAGGTGGCCGGTTTCGACACCACGGTGCTCATCACCGGAGAGTCGGGCACCGGCAAGGAAGTCGTCGCCCGCGCGATTCACGAGCGCTCGAACCGCGCGCGCCAACCGTTCGTCGCGGTGAACTGTGGCGCGATCCCGCACGAGCTGCTGGAGTCCGAACTGTTCGGACACGAGAAGGGTGCGTTCACCGGCGCGATCACCGCGCGCAAGGGGCGCTTCGAAATGGCCGACGGCGGCACGCTGTTCCTCGACGAGATCGGCGACATGCCGCTGTCGATGCAGGTCAAGATCCTGCGCGTGCTGCAGGAACGCACCTTCGAGCGCGTGGGCGCCAACCGCAGTTCGCAGTGCGACGTGCGCATCATCGCGGCGACGCATCGCAACCTCGAGGATGCGATCGTCAAAGGCAGCTTCCGCGAGGATCTGTATTACCGCCTCAACGTCTTTCCGATCGAGATGCCGCCGCTGCGCGAGCGGCTCGAAGACCTGCCGCTGCTGATCGAGGACCTGATCCAGGCGCTGGAGCGCAGCGGTCACGGTTCGGTGCGGCTCGCCGCCGACGCGGTGCACGCGCTGCGCGCCTATCACTGGCCGGGCAATGTGCGCGAGCTGTCGAACCTGATCGAACGCCTCGCGGTGCTGCACCCGGGCGCCAGCGTCGGCGTGGCGGATCTGCCGCCGCGCTACCGCGCGCGCATCGAGTGTGCGCCGAGAGCCGCAACGGCGGATTCCTGGGACGAGCCGGAGTCCGATCCCGAAGCGCCGCTGCCGGTGCACAGCTTCGCGACCCCGGCCACGTGCGCCGCCGCGCACGTGGAACTGCCGCCCGGCGGCGTGAATCTCAAGGATCACATCGAAACCATCGAGCTGGCGCTGATCCGCCAGGCGCTGCAGCAGGCCGGCGGTGTGGTCGCGCATGCGGCCAAGCTGCTCAGCACGCGGCGCACCACGCTGGTGGAGAAGCTGCGCAAGTACGGTCTGAGCCGGGAAGTCGCCGCCTGAGCGGCCGAGCGGATACGATGCGCCGATGCGCGCGTCGATCCGAGCCTCATTGTTGCCGATCGTCCTCATGGCGTCGCTCACGGCGAGCGGCGCGGCGTGTGCGCTGGCGATCGGCGTTAAGCCGCCGCAGGCGCTGGGCCGAAGCGCGGACGCGCGCGTGCTGTGTACCGCCGATCACCTCGGACGTGTCCTGGTGGTGACCTTCTGGGCGAGCTGGTGCGCGCCGTGCCTTTCCGAGATGCGCGCGCTCGAAAGTCTGCAACGGCAGGCCGCTGGCCGGCTCGCGGTGGTGGCGGTGAACATCGAGGATCGTCGCCGCTTTCTTGCGCTGCATCGCGCACAGTCCGGGGATTTGTCTCTGACGCTCTCGCACGACGACGATGGGCGCGTGCGCGAGGCCTGGGGCGTAGGGCCCATTCCGCACACCTTCCTGATCGACCACGAAGGGCGGCTGGCTGGCGAATATCGCGGCTACGACGATGCGTTCATTCCGGTGCTGGTCGATCGCATCCGTGAGTTGTTGCGGCGCCGCGCCGCAAACGCCGCCGCGTCGGCGTCCTGACGCGCGAGGTACACCGGCGGCGGGAACGAAACTTGCTCCGCTGAGCGCAGGTTCCCGACGTGGTACAGGCGCATGAGCCAGATCGAGGTGAGTCGCGTGCTGGCGCAGATCCGCGCGCTGCAGCAGCAGGCCGCGGTCAAGCCGGCCGTCCGCGAGGCGGGCGCCTTTGCGGCGCCGGTGAGCTTCCCGTCGCTGCTCAAGGAGGCGATCGCACAGGTGAATGCGAGTCAGCAGGCCAGTGCGCGGCTGCAAGAGGCGTTCGCGCGTGGCGATCGCAGCGTCGAGCTGGCCGACGTGATGCTCGCATCGGCCAAATCGCAGGTGAACTTTCGCGCGATGACCGAGGTGCGCAACCGCCTGGTGGCGGCGTACCAGGACATCATGAACATGCCGATCTGAGACGAGCGCTGATCGATGACAGGGACTCGGACGGCTCTGGTGGACGTTCGCCAGCTCGGCGACTCGCCGGCGCTGCGTCAGCTCGTGCTGCTGGGCAGCATCGCGCTCGCGGTGGCGCTCGGGCTGTGGGTGTTCCGTTGGTCGCAGCAGCCAGCTTACGCGCCACTGTACAGCGGCCTCACCGACCGCGACGCGGCGGACGTGGCCGAGGCCCTGCGCGAAGGCGGCATCGAGTTTCGCTTCCACAACGGTGCCGTGCTCGTGCCGCAAGCGCAGGTCGATCAGGCACGGCTGCGGCTGGCGGCACGAGGTTTGCCCCGCAGCGGGGGCGTCGGTTTCGAGATGATGCAGCAGGACCAAGGCTTCGGCACCAGCCAGTTCATCGAGAGCGCGCGCTACCAGCACGCGCTCGAAACCGAGCTGGCACGGACCATCAGCGCCCTGCAACCGGTGCGTGCCGCGCGCGTGCACTTGGCGATCCCCAAGCCGTCGGCGTTCGCGCGCAACGGCGGCACGCCGAGCGCATCGGTGTTGGTCGACCTGCACGCCGGACGCACGCTGGAGCAGAACCAGGTGGCGTCGATCGTGTACCTGGTGGCATCGAGCGTCGCCGGCATGCCGGTGAGCGCGGTGGCGGTGATCGATCAGTACGGACGCCTGCTCAGCCAGAACGACGGCGACGGTGCCGCTGCGCCGAGTGCCGCCCAGCTCGAACACACGCGGCGCATCGAGAGCGATTACGTACGCCGCATCAACGAGCTCTTGCTGCCGATGCTCGGCCCCGGACGCGTCAGCGCGCAGGTCACGGCCAGCGTCGATTACGCGGTCACCGAGGAAGCGCGCGAGACCTACACCCCGGATCCGGCGAAGGTGCGCAGCGAGCAGATTTCCGAGAACTCGCGCCGTGGCGCGGCATCCGCGGTCGGGGTGCCCGGTGCGGTCAGCAACCAGCCGCCGCAGGAACAGGCCGCGGTGCCGCTCAACGCGCCCGCGAATGGCGAGGAGGTGCAGAACCTGTCGCGCGAGACGGTGCGCAACTACGAGCTCGACCGCACCCTGAGTCACACGCGCCAGGCCAGCGGCCGCGTGCAGCGCCTGTCGGTGGCCGTGCTGGTGGACTACGTGCCGCGGCCCAAGCCCGGCGGCGCGCCGGACGAGATCGAGCTTTCGCCGCTGACCGAGGCCGAGCTGGCCAAGGTCGAGGCGCTGGTGCGCGAAGCCGTCGGTTTCGACGCCGAGCGCGGCGACTCGGTCAGCGTGCAGAACGCGCCATTCATCCGGGACGGCATCGAGGCGCCGCAAGCGCCGCCGTTGTGGCAACGCCCGGAGCTGCGCGAGCTGGCGCGCCAGGCTGGTGGCGCGCTGCTGGTCCTGGTCCTGATCCTGTTCGTGCTGCGCCCGACGCTGCGCCAGTTGCTGGCGACGCCGCTGCGTGCGAGCCCGCCGGCGGCGCTCGCGCAGGGCGACGAGGCACAGCGTGCCGTCGCCGACGATCGCGTCGCGCTGTCCGCCGAGTCGGCCGCACTGCCGGCGCTGGCCTACGAGAACAAGCTGCAGACCGCGCGCGCCGCCGTCGCGCAGGATCCCAAGCGGGTCGCGCAGGTCATCAAGAACTGGGTGGGGCAGGAAGGCGGATGAGCGCAACGCAGACCAAGGCGACCGAGATCAGCGGCGTGGAACGCGCCGCGATCCTGTTGATGTCGCTCGGTGAAACCGAGGCGGCCGAGGTGCTCAAGCACATGGGCGCCAAGGACGTGCAGAAGCTCGGCGCGGCGATGGCGACGCTGTCGAACGTCTCGCGCGAACGCGCGACCGAGGTCGTCGATGCGTTCATCGCCGAGCTCGATTCGCAGACCTCGCTGGGCGTCGGCGCCGACGACTACGTGCGCCGCGTGCTGGTCGGCGCGCTCGGCCAGGACAAGGCCTCCGGGCTGATCGACCGCATCCTGCTCGGCCGCAACAGCAAGGGCCTGGAAGCCCTCAAGTGGATGGAGACGCGCGCAGTGGCCGACATCGTGCGCAACGAGCATCCGCAGATCGTCGCCATCGTGCTGTCCTATCTCGATCCCGACCAGGCCGCGGACGTGCTCGGTCAACTGCCGGACCGCATGAAGAGCGACGTTTTGATGCGCATCGCAAGACTCGATGGCATTCAGCCGGCGGCGCTGCGCGAGCTCGACGAAATCATGGAGAAGCAGTTCACCGGCGGCAACAACCTCAAGGCTTCGAGCGTCGGCGGCGTGAAAGTCGCGGCGACGATCCTCAATCTGATGGACTCCTCGGAGGAGCAGGCGATCATCGGCCGCATCGGCGAGCTGGATCAGGAGTTGTCGCAGCGCATCCAGGATTTGATGTTCGTCTTCGACGATCTCGCCGATGTCGACGACCGCAGCGTGCAGACGCTGCTGCGCGACGTCGGCAGCGAGACGCTGGGGCTCGCGCTCAAGGGCGCGGACCCGCGTGTGCGCGACAAGATCCTGCGCAACATGTCCAAGCGCGCCGCGGAGATGCTGGTCGAGGACATGGAGGCCAGGGGCCCGGCCAAGCTCTCCGACGTCGAGGCGGCGCAGAAGGAGATCCTGGCGATCGCACGCCGGCTCGCGGATGCCGGCACCATCGTCATCGGCGGCAAGGGCGAGGCCTTCGTATGAGCGCGACGCGTCGAGCCTGGTTGGGTGCTGGGCTGCGATCGCGATGCCGTGCGGACGGCTCGTGGTGCGCCGGGGCAGGGCGATGAACGATATCGAGACCACGGCGATACTCCCGGCGGAGACGCTCGCGGATCCACCGGTCCGCTGGCAGTTGCCGAACTTCGACACCGTCTCGGCCGAGCCGCCGAGCGCACAGCAGCTCGAATCGATCGAGGCTGCCGCCTATCAGGACGGGTATCAGCGCGGATATGGCGAGGGCTTCGCCGCCGGCCAGCACGCGGTGCTGCAGCAGGCGCAGCGCCTGCACGCGCTGGTCGAGCACATCATGCGCCCGCTCGCGCATCTGGACGAGGAGGTCGAGCGTGCGCTGGTCGATCTGGCCAGCGCGATCGCGCGGCGCCTTTTGCGCGACGAGATCAGGGCGGCGCCCGAGCGCGTCGTCGCACTGGTGCGCGAAGCCCTGTCGGGCCTGCCGCCGCAGTTGCGCAGTCTGCGCCTCTCGGTACATCCGCAGGACGTGACGCTGCTGCGCGAGCATCTGCAGCCGCCGGGCGATGTCCAAGACTTCTGCATCGTCGCCGATCCGGAGCTTTTGCCGGGCGACTGCCGCGTGGTCACCGAGTCCGCACTGGTCGATGCGCGCCTGGATCGGCGCATCCGCGTCATCGCCGAAGCCCTCGCCGGAGACGGCGCGTGAGCACCTGGGCGCAAGGCAGCAACCAGCGCCTGGCGGCTCGCTTGCAGGAACAGGCCTCGCGTATCGCCACGTTGCCGAGCGTGCAGGTCGAAGGGCAGTTGCGGCGCGTCGTCGGCCTGACGCTGGAGGCCGTCGGCTGCCAGTTGCCGATCGGTGCGCGCGCACGCATCGCCAACGCCGACGGCAGCGGCGTCGAGGCCGAGGTCGTCGGCTTTTCCGGCGATCGCATCTATCTGATGCCGAGCGGCGACATGCAGGGGCTCACGCCGCATGCGCGGGTGGTGCCGGCGGCGGGACGGCTCGAAATCGGCGTCGGCGGCGCGTTGCTCGGGCGCGTGCTCGATGCCCAGGGGCGCCCCATCGACGGTCGCGGACGCCTGGCCTGCGACGGACACGTGCGCCTGCACCGCCCGCCGCTCAACCCCCTGGAACGCGCGCCGATCACGCAGCCGCTCGACGTGGGCGTGCGCGCGATCAATGCGCTGCTCAGCGTCGGTCGCGGCCAGCGGCTCGGCTTGTTCGCTGGCACCGGCGTCGGCAAGTCGACGCTGCTCGGCATGATGACGCGCTACACCGCCGCTGACGTGATCGTCGTCGGCCTCGTCGGCGAGCGTGGCCGCGAGGTGCGCGACTTCCTCGATCACGCACTCGGCGCCGAAGGCCTCAAGCGCGCGGTGGTCGTCGCCACGCCGGCCGACCACTCTCCGCTGCTCAGGCTGCGCGCGGCCTACACGGCGACGGCCATCGCCGAATACTTCCGCGACCAAGGGCGCCACGTGCTGCTGCTGATGGATTCACTGACGCGCTTTGCCCAGGCGCAGCGCGAGATCGGGCTCGCCGTCGGCGAGCCGCCGACGACGCGCGGCTATCCGCCGTCGGTGTTCGCGCGTCTGCCGGGGCTGGTCGAACGCGCCGGCAACGGCCCGCCGGGCGGCGGTTCGATCACCGCCTTCTATACGGTGCTGACCGAGGGCGACGACCCCAGCGATCCCATCGCCGATGCCGCGCGCGGCGTGCTCGACGGTCACATCGTGCTGTCACGCGCGATCGCAGAGTCCGGACTGTATCCGGCAATCGACATCGAGGCCTCGATCTCGCGCGTGATGGATGCCGTCGTCCCCGTCGCGCACGTCGAGCGCGCACGCCAGTTGCGCACGCTGGTGTCGGCCTACCAGCGCAACCGCGACCTGATCCACATCGGCGCCTACCAAAAGGGTGCCGATCCGCGCGTCGATGCCGCGATCGCGCGCTGGCCGCAGATCGAGGAGTTCCTGCGCCAGAGCATCGACCGCGCGGCGAGTTTCACCGACAGCGCCCATGCGCTGGCGGCCCTGCTCACGCGGTCCACCGGAGATCGCCCATGAGTCGTGCGATGTCGTCCAGTCGCCTCAGACCGCTGCAGCGGATCGCCGAGTTGCGTGAAGACGAGGCGGCCAAGCGCCTGCTGGATCAGCGACGCGTGCTCGGCGAGCGCGAGCTGCGGCTGCAGGAGCTGACGCGCTATCTCGCCGAGTACGAGGGTCTGGCCAGCGCCCAACATCCGCGCCTGCTGATGAATCGGCAGGCCTTCATCGAGCGTCTGCGCGAAGCGGTCGCGCTGCAGGCGCAACTGGTCGAACAGGCGCGCAGCCAAGTCGAGGCGCAGCGTGCCGAGTGGCTGCTCCAGCACCGCGAGGTCGCGACGCTCGATCGGCTCGCCGACTGCTACCGTCGGCGCGAACGCCGCATCGAGGAGCAGCGCAGCCAGCGTCAGCTCGACGAGTTCGCGCTGGCCCGCTTCGTCGCGGCGGACACGCCGCCGTGAACCTGCCGGCGATCGGCGGTCCGGCCGCCGTGCCGCCGGCGGCGACACCGGCTGCGCCGGGCGCTGGCGGCGCGCCGCAGGCGCCGCCTTTCGTGCTGTCGGCAGACACCTCGCCGGCACTGGCGCCCACGCTCGTCCCGAGTGATGCGCCCGCCGCGCAAGCGCCGCCGGCCGACGACGCGGCGCCGCTGATCGGCTGGCTGTTCGCGAGCTTT
The DNA here is from genome assembly GCF_040327995.1 of Sinimarinibacterium thermocellulolyticum. NCBI lineage: Bacteria > Pseudomonadati > Pseudomonadota > Gammaproteobacteria > Nevskiales > Nevskiaceae > Sinimarinibacterium > Sinimarinibacterium thermocellulolyticum. The sequence goes on from NZ_JBEPIJ010000008.1 coordinate 90,982, forward strand.
GCGCTCGCGCCTGCGTGCGCTGCCGCAGCGCCGTCGCCCGCGACCGCGGCGGCTGCGCCAGCGGTCACGCGCAGGACCTCGGAGCCGCACGCGAGTCCGATGCCGACGCCGGACTGGAGCGCGGACACCGAGCGAGCCTTCGTGGCGAGCGTCGTGTCCGACACGAGGGATGCGGCTGGGGTGCCGGCGATCGCAGCTTCGCCCGCGGCCACCGGCGAAGACGGCGCGGACCCGGCGCCGCCGCTCGCCGCGGCCTCGTCGCCACCGTTGCCGGCGCCGGCGTCGCCTGTATGTGCGCCGACGGTGGCGAACGCCGCGCCGCAGGCGGCGGCCGTGAACCCATACGGCGCGTTACCGCTGGTCGTGGATGTGCCGGACGTGGCGCTGGACCTTGGCGAGCGCATCGCCTGGCTGCTCGATCAAGGCCTGAGCGAGGCGATTCTCGAACTGCACCCGGCGGAACTCGGCGCGCTGACCATCCGCATCGAGACGCAGGCGCAGCAGGCGCAGGTGCACATCATCGCCGCCGAACCGGCGGCCCGTGCGCTGCTGAGCCAGCACCTGCCGCAGTTGCGCGAGCTGCTCGGCGCCAGTGGTTTGACGCTGACCCGCGGACAGGTGGAGTGCGCCGAGCGTCGCGCGCCCCCGGCATCCGGCGCCGGCGAGCCGTCGGTGCGCATCGCGCGTCGACGCATCACCGCCGTGACTCTCGTCGACACCTACGTCTGAGCGTCGGGTCGCCGTCGCGGCTGCGTGGAACAGGACTTGCTCCGGGCCTGAGCACAGTTTCCCGACGAGCGAGCCCGAGCCGATGGCTGCCGCGAAATCCGAAGAGGCGATCGAGACCCAAGCCCCGCCATCATCGTCCGCTCCACGCAAGAACGGCGGTGTGGCGATGATGCTCATCGCCATCCTGCTGTCGACGCTCGGCGGTGGCGGCGCGGCGTGGTTCGTCACCCGGCAGGCCCTGGCCGGCGCACAGCCGAAGTCCGCCGATGTGCACGGCGCCGAGCCGCAAGTGCCGAAGGCACCGGCCCGCTACGTGGCGCTCGAGCCGCCGTTCATCGTCAACCTCGAGGATGACGGCGGCGAGCGCTTCCTGCAGGTTCAGGTCGAGCTGATGAGCCGCGATGCCAAGACCATCGAACAGATCCAAAAGCATGCGCCGCGCATCCGCAGCCAGTTGCTGTTGCTGTTCGGTCAGCAGCAGGCGAGCGCGTTGGCCACGCGCGTCGGCAAGGAGAAGCTGCAGGCCGATGCGCTCGCCGAGGTCCGGGCGATTCTCACCGCGGAGACCGGCGAGGCACAGGTCGAGGCGGTGTATTTCACCAGTTTCGTGATGCAGTAGGTGCGCGATGGCCAATCCCAACGATCTGCTGTCCCAGGACGAGATCGACGCGCTGCTGCACGGCGTCGACAGCGGCGCCGTCGACACCACGCCGCCGCCGCCGGCGCCGGGCGAGGCGCGTCCCTTCGACTTCACCGCGCAGGATCGCATCGTCCGCGGGCGCATGCCGACGCTGGAGATGATCAACGAACGCTTCGCGCGCCTGTTTCGCATCTCGCTGTTCAACATGCTGCGCCGCTCGCCGGAGCTGACGGTGGTCGGTGTGGAGACCGCTAAGTTCACCGAGTACACGCACTCGCTGTACGTGCCGACCAATCTCAACCTGATTCGCGTCAAGCCGCTGCGCGGCACGGCGCTGGTGGTGTTCGAGCCGCGCCTGGTATTCACCGTGGTCGAGAACTTCTTCGGCGGCGACGGGCGCCTGAACACGAAAATCGAGGGCCGTGAGTTCACGCCCACCGAAATGCGCGTGATCCAGCTCTTGTTGCGCCAGACCTTCGCCGACATGGTCGAGGCCTGGAGCCCGGTGATGCGGCTGGAGTTCGAGTATCTGAACTCCGAGGTAAATCCGCATTTCGCCAACATCGTCGCGCCGAGCGAGATCGTCGTCGTCAGCAAGTTCAAGATTGAGTTGGAAGGCGGCGGCGGCCATCTTCACGTGACCTTCCCGTACGCGATGATCGAGCCGATTCGCGAGCTGCTCGACGCCGGCATCCAGTCCGATCGCGTCGAGAAGGACGAGCGCTGGGTCACGGCGCTGCGCGAGCTGATCAAGGACACCGAGGTCGAGCTGTCGAGCGAGCTTGCGCGCACCACCCTCTCGCTGCGGCAGCTCGCCCGCCTCAAGCCCGGCGATGTCATTCCGATCATCCTGCCGAAGTCGCTCGATCTGTGCGTCGAACGCTTGCCGCTGTTCCGCGGTAGCTTCGGCGTCGCCAACGGCAACAACGCCATCCGCATCACCGACGTGAACGCAACCGCGCGTTCCGTCAGCCAACGAGAGGCCGCATGAGCGCCAGCACCCAAACCAACAGCAGGCCCGAGCCCGAGCGCGCGAGCTTTCAGAATCTCGAGGATCGCTCGCCGCCAAACAAAGACGGCGAGACCAATCTCGAGCTGATCCTCGACGTGCCGGTGACGCTCTCGCTCGAAGTGGGGCGTTCGCGCATTCCGATCCGCACGTTGCTGCAGCTCAACCAGGGCTCGGTGGTCGAACTCGACCGCGCCGCCGGCGAGCCGCTGGACGTCTACGCCAATGGCACGCTGATCGCGCATGGCGAGGTCGTCGTCGTCAACGAGAAGTTCGGCATCCGTCTGACCGACGTGGTCAGCCCGGCCGAGCGCATCCGCAAACTCAAGTGAACGAGCAAGCCGCCGTATCCGCCGCCGGCATGCTCGACGTCTTCGTCAGCCTGCTGCTGGTCATCGGCGCGATCTTCGCGCTGGCCTGGCTCGCGCGCCGGTTGCAGGGCGCACGCGTGGCCCGCGGTAGCGCGATCCGGGTCTGTGGCGGCGTCCAGCTCGGCGCCAAGGAGAAGGTCGTACTGCTGCAGGTCGGCGAAACCCAGTTCCTCGTCGGCGTCGCCAGCAGCAGCGTCAGCCTGCTGCATCGCTTCGAGTCGGCCGTGACCGACGATCCGCCGACGCCCGACACCGGCTTCGCCGAGCGTCTGCGCCAGGCGCTGACCGGCGGCCGGAGCGCGACATGAGATCCGCACTGCGCCTCGTTGGCACTTTGGCCGCGCTGTCCGCGCTGCCCGCCTTCGCCGCGCCGGCCTTGCCGGCCGTGACCGCGACGCCGCTGGCGAGTGGCGCCACCGAGTACAGCCTCAGCATCCAGGTGCTGCTGCTGATGACGGCGCTCACGTTGTTGCCGGCGGCGCTCCTATCGATGAGCGCGTTCACGCGCATCGTCATCGTGCTCGGCCTGCTGCGCCAGGCGCTGGGCACCGGGCAGACGCCGACCAATCAGGTGCTGATCGGCCTCGCGCTGTTCCTGACCTTCTTCGTCATGGCGCCGGTGATCGACAGCGTCTACGAGAACGCTGCGCAACCCTACATGGCCGGCGAACTCGCATTCGAGCCGGCGCTGAAGGCCGCCGCCGAGCCGATGCGCGCCTTCATGTTCGCGCAGACGCGCGAGGCCGACCTGCTCAGCTTCGCCCGCATCGCCGGCGACGAGCCGTACCGCTCGCCGCAGGACGTGCCCTTCGCCGTTCTTGCAGCTGCGTTCCTGACCTCCGAACTCACGACGGCCTTCCAGATCGGCTTTTTGCTGTTCATCCCGTTCGTGATCATCGACCTGATCGTCTCCAGCGTGCTGATGAGCATGGGCATGATGATGCTCTCGCCGATGCTGATCTCGCTGCCGTTCAAGTTGATGCTGTTCGTGCTCGTCGACGGCTGGTCGCTGGTCACCGGCATGCTCGCCGCCTCGTTCCGGGCCGTGTCATGACCCCGGAGAGCGTGCTGACCATCGGCCGCGACGCGCTCGTGCTCGGCATCCTGCTCGGTGCCCCGCTGCTGCTGACCGCGCTCGCCGTCGGCGTGCTCGTCGGCGTGTTCCAGGCCGCGACGCAGATCAACGAGATGACCTTGAGCTTCATCCCCAAGCTGCTGGCGATGGCCGCGGTCGGCGTCGTCGCCGGCCCGTGGATGCTGCGCCTGCTGATCGAGTACACGCGGCGCCTGGTCGATAGCATTCCGGGCATGCTGGCCTGATTCGTGTGAGCGCGCGATGAGTTTCACCGACGCGCAACTCATCGCCTGGGTCCAGCACTTCGTCTGGCCGCTGATCCGCATCAGCGCGCTGTTCATGATCGCGCCGGTGCTCGGCGCGCGCGCTGTGTCGCCGCGCATCCGCCTGCTCTTGGCGCTCGTGATCACCGCCGTCGTCGCGCCGCTGTTGCCGGCGCCACCGGTGACGGCGCCGCTATCGGCACCGTGGTTCTCGACGCTGCTGCAGCAACTGCTGATCGGCCTGATCGCCGGTTTCGTGCTGCTGCTGGTGTTCGAGGCCGTGGTCATGGGCGCCGAACTGATCGCCTTCGGCATGGGTCTGGGCTTTGCACAGCTCGCCGATCCGCTGCGCGGCACGACGACGCCGGTGATCGGCCAGTTCCTCACGGTGATGGCGAGCTTGCTGTTCCTCGCGCTCGGCGGTCACTTGATCCTGATCGAGATGATCGTCGCCTCGTTCGCGACGCTACCCATCGGCAGCGAGGGTCTGGGCATCGACCAGATCGGCACGCTGCTGCGCTTCGCCGGCATTATGTTCTCCGGTGGCCTGCAGCTCGCACTGCCGATCGTCATCGCCCTGCTCACCGTGAACCTCGCGATGGGCGTGGTCAGCCGCAGCGCACCGACACTCAACCTGTTCGCGGTCGGCTTCCCGGTCACGCTGGTCGCCGGGCTGTTGCTGCTGCGCGCCGGTTTGCCGGCGCTTGGGGAGGGTGTGGTCCAGTTGCTCGACGAGGCCTGGGTGCTGCTCGGTGCGCTGCTGAGGCTCTGAAGCCATGAGCGGACAGGCCGGCAGCCAGGACAGAACCGAACGCGCCACACCCAAGCGCCTGCGCGACGCGCGCCGTCGCGGCGAGATCGCGCGCTCGCGCGAGCTGGTCAGCTTCGTCGTCGTCGCCGGCGGTCTGCTGACGCTGCTTTTGTTCGCCGGCACCATCGCCAACGGCGCGGCCACGTGGATGCAGCGCGCGCTGTCGCCGGAACTGCCGCTGGTCGAACGCCCGCAGGATCTGGCGCGCCACTTCGGCTTGATGCTCGGCGCCGGCTTCGCCGTCGCGCTGCCGCTGCTCGGTGCGGGCTTTCTCGCCGGCATCGTCGGCCCCATCCTGCTCGGCGGCTGGAACGTCTCGGCGGAAGCGCTCAAGGCGGACTTCAAGCGCGTGAACCCACTGTCCGGACTCGGCCGCATGTTCTCCGCGCAGAGCCTCGTCGAACTCGGCAAGGCCCTGCTCAAGGTCGGCGCGCTCGGCGCCATTGCCGTGCTCTTCCTCGTCACGCGTCTCGACGAGATCATGGCGCTGGGCCGCGAACCGCTGGAACCGGCGATGGCGCATGCCATGCGCATCGCGCTGGGCTGCCTCGGCTGGATGTGCGGCGGCCTGCTGCTGATCGCGCTCATCGACGCGCCTTACCAGCTTTGGTCGCATGCGAAGAAGCTGCGCATGACGCGCCAGGAAGTGCGCCAGGAACACAAGGAGACCGAAGGCAGCCCGGAAGTGAAGGGCCGCCAGCGCCAGCTACAGCAGCAAATCTCACGGCGCCGGATGATGGAGGCGGTGCCGGGCGCCGACGTCGTCGTCGTCAACCCGACCCACTATGCCGTGGCCCTGAAGTACGACGCCGGCAAGATGCGCGCCCCGCGCGTCGTCGCCAAGGGCGTCGATCTGATCGCCCTGTCCATCCGTGAACTCGCGCGCCGGCACCGCATCCCCATCGTCGATGCGCCGCCGCTGGCGCGCGCGCTGTACCGCAGCGCGGGCCTCGGCGACGAGATTCCCGCTCCCTTGTACGCGGCCGTCGCCCAGGTGCTCACCTACGTCTATCAGCTCCGCGACTGGCGCCGTGGACCCGGAGCCCGTGGGCCTAGGCCGTGCGCGCCGCAGATCGGCGAAGTGCCCGGCGGGGAGGCGGATGCCGGGGCTTGATGCGCCGCGCGCCTGTGCTCGCCGACGCGCCCGGTGCGCGCGGCGCCGGACTCGCCACCGGGCCGACCGGAACGCCGAAAAAAGAAGGCCGCCCGGGGGGAGCTGGGCGGCCAAGGTGCGAGATCCCGTGACCGGGATCTGGAGGAGACTCGTTGCCGACCGGGCGGTGGCACCAAGGCACGCCGCTCGCGGTGGTCATGGCGGCATTCTGGGGCTCCGGGTAAAGTCCGACAACCGAGATTTTTCCCGCGATGATTAATCAAATCTAAATCGATGCGTCTCCCCCCTTTGAACGCACTGCGGGCTTTCGAGGTCGCGGCACGGCATCTGAGCGTACAGAAGGCGGCGCAGGAACTGTTCGTGACGCCCGCCGCCGTCAGCCAGCAGATCAAGGCGCTCGAACAGCGTCTGGGCGTGTCGCTGTTCCGGCGCCTGCCGCGCCGACTCGAGCTCACCGAGACCGGCGCGGCGCTGATGCAGCGCCTGAGCGCGGCCTTCCGCGAGATCGAGGACGCCGTCCAGCAGGTCGAGATCAAAAAGTCCGATGCACGCGGGCGCTTGGTGATCGGCGCGCCGCCGGGTTTTGGTTCGAGTTGGCTCTTGCATCGACTCGCCGATTTCCAGACGCATCGACCGGACATCGAGTTGCAGTTGGCCGCGAGGCCGACGATGTCAGATCCGGTGCGGCGCGCCTCCGACGATCCGGACGATCTGTTCGAAGGCTGCGATGTCGCCATCCGTTTCGGCGATGGCCACTATCCGGGCTGCGTGGTGCACAAGCTGTTCTCGCTGCATTCGACGCCGATGTGTCACCCGGCCCTGATCGACGGCCGCCACCCGCTGCGTGAACCCCGCGATCTCGCCGACCACACCTTGCTGCACATCCGCAACGACGTGCCGCAGATGGATGTCGGCTGGCCGGGATGGCGTGACTGGTTCAAGGCCGCCGGCGTGCCCGACCTGGACTACCGCCGCGGCCCGGTGTTCAACCAGGTCGCACTGGCGATCGAGGCGGCGGCCGATCGTATGGGGGTGGTCCTCGGCGTGCCGCTTTTGGCTGCGCGCGAACTCAGCCGCGGGCGCCTGGCGATTCCGTTTCCGATCAGTCTGACCATGAGTGCCGCGTACTACGTCGTGCATCCGCAGCAGGCTGCGGACGAGGTGATCACCTTCCGCGACTGGCTGATCGGTGAAGCCGCACGCGAGAAATGGGCCCGTCCGCTCGGCGGTCTCGAACCGCTACGCTGGATTCCGTAGCTCGCCCCAGGGCGATCGCCGCCGGCACCGCGCCTGCACGCGGATCGAGGACGGATTAGCATCACGCCCGGCGATCCTGCGGTTGGCTGATCCATCCGCTCCACGCCCGCCCATGGAGGTCCTCGTGCGCCGCATCCGCAAGCTGCTCGTCGCCAACCGTTCGGAAATCGCGATCCGTGTGATGCGCGCAGCGGCGGAGCTCGGCATCCGCACGGTGGCGATCTATGCGAACGAGGACCGCTACGCGCTGCACCGTTTCAAAGCGGACGAAAGCTACCGGGTCGGCGCGGGTCTGAAGCCCATTGCGGCATACCTGGACATTGCCGGCATCATCCGTATCGCCAAGCAGGCCGGCGTCGATGCCATCCACCCCGGCTACGGTTTTTTGTCGGAGAACCCGGACTTCGCCGAGGCCTGCGACAAGGCCGGCATCCTCTTCGTCGGTCCGCGGCCCGAGGTCATGCGCACGCTGGGCAACAAGGTCGCCGCGCGCAACGTGGCGATCGAGGCCGGCGTGCCGGTGATGCCGGCCACCGGCCCGCTGCCGCGCGATGCCGCCGAGGTTCGCCGGCTCGCCGCCGAGATCGGTTATCCGCTGATGCTCAAGGCGAGCTGGGGCGGCGGCGGTCGCGGCATGCGCGTGATCGAGTCGGAAGCCGACCTGGAGCATCAGGTCGAGGTTGCGCGCCGCGAGGCGGCGTCGGCCTTCGGCAACGACGAGGTGTATCTGGAAAAGCTGGTGCGCCGCGCGCGTCACGTCGAGGTGCAGGTGCTCGGCGACACCCACGGCAATCTCGTCCACCTATTCGAGCGCGACTGCTCGGTGCAGCGGCGCAACCAGAAGGTGGTCGAGCGCGCGCCGGCGCCTTATCTCGACGACGCGCAGCGCGCGCAGTTGTGCGAAGCCGCGCTCAAGCTCGCGCGCGCGGTCGACTACACGCACGCCGGCACCGTCGAGTTTCTGATGGATGCCGACAGCGGCAAGTTCTACTTCATCGAGGTCAATCCGCGCATCCAGGTCGAGCACACGGTCACCGAGGAAGTCACCGGCATCGATATCGTCAAGGCGCAGATCCGCATCACCGAGGGCATGCGCATCGGCACGCCGCAGTGCGGGGTGCCCGAGCAGAAGGACATCACGCTCACAGGTCACGCGCTGCAGTGCCGCGTGACCACCGAGGATCCGGAGAACGGCTTTCAACCGGACTACGGCCGACTCACCGCGTATCGCAGCGCCGCCGGTTTCGGCGTGCGCCTCGACGGCGGCACGGCGTATCCGGGTGCGGTGATCACGCCGTACTACGACTCGCTGCTGGTCAAGGTCACCACCTGGGGCGCGAGCAGCGACGAGGCGGTGCAGCGCATGGACCGTGCGCTGCGCGAGTTCCGCATCCGCGGCCTGTCGAGCAATCTGCAGTTCCTCGAAAACGTCATCAACCATCCGACTTTCCAGTCCGGCGAGAACACGACGCGTTTCATCGACGAGACCCCGGAGCTGTTCAAGTTCGCCAAACGCCGCGACCGTGCGACCAGACTGCTGCGCTTCATCGGCGAGGTCGTCGTCAACGGCAATCCCGAGATGAAGGGCCGCACACCCCCGGCGACGCCGATGGCCGAGCCGGTGCTGCCGCCCGTCGACCTCGCCGGCGACGCTGGCGGCAAGATTGCCCCGGGCACGCGCGATCGCCTGCGCCAGCTGGGCGCGGACGGTTTCTCCGCGTGGATGCTCAAGCAGCCGCAGGTGCTGCTCACCGACACGACGATGCGCGATGCGCACCAGTCGCTGTTCGCGACGCGCATGCGCACGCGCGACATGGTGGCGATCGCGCCGTACTACGCGCGTCTGCTGCCGCAGTTGTTCTCGCTCGAATGCTGGGGCGGTGCGACCTTCGACGTGGCGCTGCGCTTTCTCAAGGAAGACCCCTGGGACCGACTCGCGCAGTTGCGCGCGGCGATCCCGAACATCCTGTTGCAGATGCTGCTGCGCGCGTCCAACGCCGTCGGCTATACCAACTATCCGGACAACGTCGTGCGCCAGTTCGTGCAGCAGGCGGCGGCGAGCGGCGTCGACCTGTTCCGCGTGTTCGACTCGCTGAACTGGGTCGAGAACATGCGCGTGGCGATCGACGCCGTGCGCGAGACTGGCGCACTGTGCGAGGGCACGATCTGCTACACCGCCGACCTGTTCGACGAGTCGCGCCCCAAGTACAACCTCAAGTACTACGTCGACATGGCCAAGGCGCTGGAGAAGGCCGGCGCGCACATCATCGGCATCAAGGACATGGCCGGCGTGTGTAGGCCGCGTGCGGCGCATGCGCTGGTGACCGCGCTCAAGCAGGAGGTCGGCCTGCCGATTCATTTCCATACGCATGACACCAGCGGCATCAGCGCCGCCAGCGTGCTCGCCGCGGTCGAGGCCGGTTGCGATGCGGTGGACGGCGCGCTCGATGCGATGTCCGGCCTGACCTCGCAGCCGAATCTCGGTTCGATCGCCGCGGCGCTCGCCGGCACCGCGCGCGATCCGGGCCTGTCTTTGGATCACATGCAGGCGATCTCCACCTACTGGGAAGGCGTGCGCCGCTACTACGCGCCGTTCGAGGCCGACATCCGCTCCGGCACCGCCGACGTCTATCGCCACGAGATGCCGGGCGGGCAGTACACCAATCTGCGCGAGCAGGCGCGCGCGCTCGGCCTCGAAGCGCGCTGGCCGGAGGTGTCGAAGGCCTATGCCCAGGTGAACCGCCTGTTCGGCGACATCATCAAGGTCACGCCGACCTCCAAGGTCGTCGGTGACATGGCGCTGTTCATGGTCGCCAACGATCTGGACGCAGACGACATCACCGACCCCGATCGGGAGATCGCGTTTCCGGAATCGGTGGTGTCGCTGTTCAAGGGCGAACTCGGCTATCCGCCGGACGGTTTTCCGAAGGCGCTGCAGGCCAAGGTGCTCCAGGGCGCGCGCCCGATCGAGGGCCGGCCCGGCGCCTCGCTGCCGCCGGTCGATCTCGAACGCGCGCGCGCCGAAGGCGAGAAGGCGACCGGGCGCAAGCTCAGCGATACGGACCTCGCCTCGTACCTGATGTATCCGAAGGTGTTTCGCGAGTATGCCGAGCACCGCAGCCAGTTCGGCGATGTCTCGGTGCTGCCGACCCCGACCTTCTTCTACGGTCTGCAGGAAGGCGAGGAAATCTCGGTGGACCTCGAGCCCGGCAAGACGCTGCTGATCAAGCTGCAGGGCAGGGCCGAGGTGCCGGAGGAAGGCATCGTCAAGCTGTTCTTCGAGCTCAACGGCCAGCCGCGTGTCGTGCGCGTGCCCAAGGCCGGTGCCGCGACCAAGGCCGAACGCGCCAAGGCCGAGGACGGCAATCCGGCTCACGTCGGCGCGCCGATGCCGGGTATGATCGTCGCCGTCGCGGTCAAGCCGGGGCAGAAAGTCAGAAAGGGCGATCCGCTGCTGTCGATCGAAGCGATGAAGATGGAAACCCAGATCCGCGCCGAGGCGGACGCGACGGTCCGTGAGGTGAACGTATCCCGTGGCGCCACCGTCGAAGCGCGCGATCTGTTGATCGTGCTCGAAGCAGGTTCCGCATGAATAAGGTTTCGTCGGCGTTGATGCTGTTGCTGGCCGGGGCGGCGCATGCCCAGAACGAACCCTTGACGGCCGAGGCGTTGGCGCGATGCGCGCAGCAGGTCCTGCACCTGCGCAGCGAAGCCCCCCGACTTATGGCGCGCAACGCCGAGCTGGACCTGCAGCGCGAGTCAATTCAGCAGCGTCAGCGTGCGTTGGCCGATGAGGCCAAATCGATCGGTGTCGACGATCTGCGCGCCGGCCTCGATTACACCGAGCGCCGGCGCGCGCTCAACGACGAGGCACGCGCCTTCAATGCCGCGATCGAACGCATCAAGGACGAGATCCGTGCGATCAACTTGGTCAAGCAGCGCTACGACGCCGACTGCGCGCGACGCAGCTACCGTCGCGCCGACTTCGAGCGCCTGAGCCCCGAGGCGCAGGCGGCGATGCGCGCGGGGCTCGACGGCATCGTGGTGCCGTATACGGAGCCGTGACCGCCGGCTCGTGAGCCGCGCGGCCCTTGTGGGCTTGGGGCCGAGGTCATGGTGCGGCGCGCAGCGGTTGCAGGGCGGCGCGTAGCGCATCGGCATCGACGCCGCGCGCTGCCCCGGCCTCGCGCCCCGCGGCACCGCGAGCAATCTCTTGCAGGTAGCCGCGAACCGGCTCCGCCGGCGCTGCTCCGATGGCGTCGAGTTCGCGCAGGATGCGCCGTGCCAGCGACGGTGACAGCGGCGGCGGTGCGCCGGCGAGCTGCGCACGCAGCGTTTCGGCGAGTGCTTCGACTGAGCGGTCCTTGAGCAGGTGGCCGTCGGCACCGGCGTGGATCGCGCGAAACAGGTACGCATCGTCGTCGAAGATCGTCGGCACGAAAATGTGTGCGTCTGCTCGCGCGCGAAACAGCGCCTCGATCAGCTCGACACCGCTACCATCCGGCAGTCGCAGGTCGATCAGCGCCAGATCCGGCCAAGCCTGGTCGACGCACAGGCGCCGCGCGGCCGCGAGGCTGCCAGCATGGTCGACCCGTATCGTGCCGAAAGCCAGGCGCAGGGCCGCGTCCAGCCACTGACGCGTCCGTGGCTGGTCATCGACGACCCAGGCGGTGCGCGGCGTCATGCCCGGGTGCCCGGCAGCGGAAAGCGCAGCAGCACCTGGGTGCCGCCCAGCGTGTCGGTGTTCCAGGCGATGGTGCCGCGCAGTTCCGCGGCGCGCCGGCGCATGTTGTCGCTGCCGCGACCCTCCGGTTCGCCGGCGCTACCGGCGCCGTCATCGGTGATCTCGAACACCAGCTGATCAACGCTGCAGACGACGCGGATGCGGACATGGTTCGCCGCGCCGTGGTGCAGAGCATTGCTCAGCGCTTCGCGCACGATGCGGAAAAGATGCAAGGCCTGACCCTGGGCGAGTGGCGGGTCCGGCAGGTCCTCGGCCTGCTGCCAGTCCAGGCGGCCGCCGACGAGCAAAAGACGCTGCTCGGCTTCGCCGCGGATATCCTGCAGCACTTCGTGCAGGGTGCCCGGTGCGCCGCACGAACGCGAGACGACGTCGCGCAGGTCCTGGAGTATCGTGCGCGCGATGTCGGCCTGCACCGCCGAGGGGCTGGCGTGGATCAGGTTCAAAAGGCGCGCGCCGATGTCGTCGTGAAGATCGGCAAGGATGCGCTCGCGCTCTTCGGCGGCGAGGCGCTCGCGCGCCAACGCCTCGCGTTCGGCGAAGCTGGCTTCGAGTTCGGCGCGGGCGCTGCTGCGCTCGCGCAGCAGGCGACGCGCGAGACGGCGTTCTCGCCACCACAGCGCGCAGGCGAGCAGAAACAGGATCAAGAGGGCGAGCGGCGCGGCGTTCATCGCGCCCGCATCTTAGCCTGCACGGTGCGGGTTTTCCCCGTGAGCGCCGTCCTTCATGGCACGTATACTGGCCGCAAAAGCAAGTGGACACGCAGTCCAGATGCACCTTGGGTCGCCGCCAGGCGAGAGGAGAGGGCGATGCGGTCTGATCTGATGCAGGAGCACGAGCTTCTGCTGGCGCGGCTCGATGCGCTGGCCGAAAGTGGCGTCGAGGCCGGTGAGCGCGCCCAGTTCCGCCGCTTCTTACGCCATTACTACGAGTCGGCCTCGCTCGATGCGCTGCGGCTGCGCACGCCCGAGGAGCTGGTGCGCGTCTGCCGCGCGCACTGGATGCTTGCGCGCGAACGCCGCGCCGGCGAACTCCGCCTGCGAGTGACGCCGCCGGAGCCCCAGGCCACGTATGCGCTCGCGCAGGTCGACACCGTCGTCGAAGACATGCCGTTTCTGGTCGACTCGCTGTACATGGCCGTGCGCGCCGCCGGCAGTTCGATCGACTGGACCGTCCATCCGGTGCTGGCCGTGCGCCGTGACGCCGAGGGGCGGCTGACGCAGGTGCGCGCGGCCACGGATGAGGCGCGCGAGGTCGAGTCGCTGATCCATCTGGAGTTCGAGGCCCTGCACGACGAGGCCGCATACGCGGCGCTGGAAGCGGAGCTGCGCCGGGTGATCGACGATCTGCGCGTGGTGGTGTCGGATTTTCCGGCGATGCGCGCGCGCGTCGCCGAACTGGTGCAGGCGCTCGAAGCGCCGCCGCCCGGTGTGGATGCGGCCGAGGCGGCCGAGGCGCGCGCCTTCCTGCAGTGGCTCGACGATCGGCATTTCACCTTCCTCGGCGTCGCCGAGACCGAGATCGTGCACGCGCTCGGGCGCAGCCGCTTCGTGCTCAAGCCGGAAACCTCGCTGGGCCTCGCGCGCAGCGGCGCGCGCTTTGCCGATCCGGACCAGCTCATCGCGCCGCCCGAGGAGCTCGACAAGTACAGCGAGTCGACTCGGCTGATCGTGGTCACCAAGGCCAATCACCGCTCGACCGTGCACCATCCCGAGTACATCGACGTGGTCTCGGTGCGCCGCTTCAACGCCGACGGCAGCGTGCGCGGCATCTGCCGGCTGATCGGCCTGTTCTCGTCGGTGGCCTACACCGAGCGGCCCAGCAACATCCCGCTGATCCGGCGCAAGGTCGAGTACGTGATGCAGCGTTCGCGCCTGCGCGAAGGCTCGCACTCGGAAAAGAACCTGCGCGAGATCCTGCAACAGTTGCCGCGCGACGAGCTGTTCCAGTCCAGCGAGGACGAGCTCTACAGGGTCTGCACCGGTATCCGTGCGCTGCGCGATCGTCACCAGTTGCGCCTGTTCATGCGCCGCGACCGTTACGGGCGCTTCTACTCGTGCATGGTCTATCTGCCGCGCGACCGCTACTCGCGCGAGCTGCGCGACCGCATCGCCGCCGAGCTGACCGCGATCTGCAATGCCACCGGTATCGACCGCAACACCGAGTTCCTGCGCCATGGCCTCGCGCGCATCCACTACATCGTGCGCACGCCGCCGGGCACGACGATCCCGCTGTCCGGCGCCGAGGTCGAGGCGCGTCTGCTGGCGGCCACGCGCTCGTGGCGCGACCAGTTGCGCGAGGTGTTGCAGCGGCACGGCCGCGCCGGCGCCGACGCGCTGGCGTTCATCGACGGTTTTCCGTTGTCGTATCAGGAAGCCGTGGCGCCGATCGAGGCGGCGGCCGATTTGCAGCACCTGATACAGCTCGGCGCCGAGCGGCCGATGCTGCCGCGCCTGCTGATCGATACGACCGCGACCGGCAAGGTCTGCCCGACGGCGCTCAAGCTGTATTGCTGGAAGCGGCCGCTGCCGCTGTCCGACGTGCTGCCGGCGCTGGAGAACTTCGGCCTGCGCGTGATCTGGCAGGACCCGACCGAGGTGCGCGCGCACGGCCGCGAGACCTGCTGGATCCAGGAGTTCAAGGTGCAAGCCGCCGGCGACTGCGCGCTCACGCCCACCGAGCAGCGCAGCTACTTCGAGTCGGCGTTCCTCGACACCTGGAACGGCGTCGCCGAGAACGATGGCCTCAACCGTCTGGTGCTGCTCGCCGGGCTCGATGCGCGCCAGGTCGTGTGCCTGCGCACGCTGACCAAGTACCTGATCCAGACCGGCCTGCCGTACAGCCAGGACTACATGGAGCGCCTGCTCGCCGAGCACGCGCCGATCGCACGCCTGCTGGTGCAGTGGTTCGAGACGCGCTTCGATCCGCAGCTCGCGCGCGCCGAGGTACGCAGCGCCGCCGAGCGGCGCGTGATGCAGGAACTCGATCAGCGCCTCGACGAGGTCGCCACGCTCGACGGCGACCGCGTGCTGCGCGCCTACGCGGCCGTGGTGCGCGCGACGCTGCGGACCAACTACTTCCAGCGTACCCCCGAGGGTGCGCCCAAGCCCTACGTCAGCATCAAGCTCGATCCGCGCCAGGTCCCGGAACTGCCGGCGCCGCTGCCGATGTTCGAGATCTTCGTCTACGCGCCCTGGGTCGAGGGCATCCACCTGCGCGGCGGCAAGGTCGCGCGCGGCGGCCTGCGCTGGAGCGACCGGCGTCAGGACTTTCGCACCGAGGTGCTCGGCCTGATGAAGGCGCAGATGGTCAAGAACGCGATTATCGTGCCGGTCGGCGCCAAGGGCGGCTTCGTCGTCAAGCAGGGCGATCCGTCCGATCGCGAGGCCTGGCTCAAGCAGGGCATCGAGTGCTACCAGACCTTCCTGCGCGGCCTGCTCGACATCACCGACAACCGCGTCGGCGACGAGGTCGTCACGCCCGAGGCGGTCGTGCGCTACGACGAGGACGATCCGTATTTGGTGGTCGCGGCGGACAAGGGCACGGCGACGTTCTCGGACATCGCCAATGGCCTGGCGCAGGAGTACGGCTTCTGGCTCGGCGATGCCTTCGCCTCGGGCGGCTCGGCCGGTTACGACCACAAGAAGATGGGCATCACCGCGCGCGGCGCCTGGGAGAGCGTCAAGCGCCATTTCCGCGAAATCCCGCGCGGCGACGGCGATGCGATCGGTATCGACATCCAGCATCAGCCGTTCACGGTGGTCGGCATCGGCGATATGTCCGGCGATGTCTTCGGTAACGGCATGCTGCTGTCGCGGCAGATCCGGCTGATCGCCGCCTTCGATCACCGCCACATCTTCATCGACCCCGATCCCGACCCGGCGAGCTCCTTCGCCGAGCGCGAGCGCCTATTCAAGCTGCCGCGCTCGAGCTGGGCGGACTACGACCAGACGCTGATCTCGCCCGGCGGTGGTGTATGGCCGCGCAGCGCCAAGCTGATCAAGCTGTCGGACGAGGCGCGGCGCGCGCTCGGCATCGAGCAGGCCAGCCTGACGCCGCAGCAACTGATCAAGGCGATCCTCAAGGCGCCGGTCGATCTGCTATGGAACGGCGGCATCGGCACTTACGTCAAGAGCCACACCGAATCGCACCAGGATTGCGGCGACCGCGCCAATGACGCGATCCGCATCAACGGACGTGAGCTGCGCTGCCGCGTCGTCGGCGAGGGCGGCAATCTCGGTCTCACTCAGCTCGGCCGCGTCGAGGCGGCGCTCGCTGGTGTGCGCCTGAACACCGATTTCATCGACAACGCCGGCGGGGTGCACAGCTCGGACCGCGAGGTCAACATCAAGATCCCGCTCAATCAGTTGATGCGCGAGGGCGATCTGACGCGCGAGGTGCGCGATCCTCTGCTCGCCGCCATGACCGAGGATCTCGCCCAGGCCGTGCTGCGCGACAACTACGTGCAGAGCCTCGCCCTGTCACTGCTCGAACGCGATGCCGCCGCACGCCTCGACGAGCATGCCAACCTCATGCGTCTGCTCGAACGCGATGGCCTGCTGTCGCGCGCGGTCGAGTATCTGCCGGACGACGAGGAACTCAAGGAGCGGCGCGCCGCCGGGCGTGGGCTGACGCGGCCGGAGCTGGCGGTGCTGCTGTCGTACTCGAAGCTCTCTTTGTTCGCGGCGATCACCGCGTCCGAGGTGCCGGACGACCCGTTCTTCGACCGCGATCTGCTGGATTACTTTCCCGGGCCCTTGGTCGCGCGTCATCGCGACGTCCTGCTCCGGCACCGCCTGCGCCGCGAGATCATCGCCACGATTCTCTCCAACGCGGTGGTCAACCGCATGGGCTTTGCCTTCGTGCATCGCTTCGCCGAGGACCACGGCATCGCCCGCGCGCAAGTGGTCAAGGCCTATGCGATGGCGCACGAGATCTACCGCGGCGACCGTTACTGGCTGCCGATCCAGGCGCTGGACCTCAAGATCCCGGCGGACACGCAGTTGCGCCTGTTCGGTCGTGCGATCGGCCTGATGAAGCACGTCACCACCTGGCTACTCAACTACCGCTGGAGCGGGCGGCCGATCGGCGAAGCGGTGGCCAAGTTCCGCGACGGCATCGACGAGATCACCGCGGCGATTCCCGAGATCCTGCCAGGCAGCTACCGCGCCGACTGGGACAAGGCCGCAGCGGCGATGGCTGCGGATCGCGTGCCGCAAGCACTGGCCGAGCAATTGGCGACGACCATGGTGCTCGGCAGCGCACCGGACATCATCGAACTCGCCGAGCAGGCCGGCGTCTCGCGCATCGAGGCGGCGCGGGTCTACTTCGAGATCGGTGACAGACTGCGCATCCTCTGGCTGCTGTCCTCCATCATCGGCTTTTCGGTGCGCGGCAAATGGCAGGCGCTGGCACGCTCGAACCTGCGCGAGGACACCTACCGCCTGCACCGGCAACTGGCCGCGCGTGTGCTCGCCCATCCGGGAGACGATGCGGCGGCGCGTTTCGAGCATTGGATGCGCACGCACGGCGACGCCGTGCAGTTCGGCATGCGCCGTCTGCAGGAGCTGCAAGCGACCGGCGTGCAGGACTTCATGACCCTCGCCGTCGGCGTGCGTGAACTGCGCAAGCTGCGCGCACTGTGATGGCGACGGTCTTCGTCACCGGCGGCTCCGGCTACGTCGGCCGCAATCTGATCCGGCATCTGCTCGCACGCGGCGATCGCGTGCGCGCGCTGGTACGCAGCGCCTCGTCGGCGGCGCTGGTGCAAGGGCTCGGCGCCGAGCCGGTGCATGGCGACCTGCACGCCGTCGATGCCATGCACACCGGCATGCGTGACTGCGCGGCGGTGTTCCACTGCGCCGCGCTGGTCGACGAATGGGGTGACAAGGCCGCGTTCCAGCGTATCAATGTCGACGGCACGCGCCACGTGATCGAGGCCGCGCGCGCCGCCGGCGTGCCGGTGCTGGTCCACGTCAGCACCGAGGCGGTGCTCGCCGATGGCACGCCGATCATCGACGCCGACGAAACCCGTCCGCTGCCGGCGCATCCGTTGCCGCGCTATCCGGCGACCAAGGCCGAGGCCGAACGCCTCGTACGCGCTGCCGACGGCGACGGTCTGCGCACGGTGATCGTGCGTCCGCGCCTGATCTGGGGCAATGACGACAGCTCGGTGCTGAGCAAGCTCGAACACGCCGTCAACGCCGGTCGTTTCATGTGGGTCGACGGCGGCCGCTATCCGACCTCGACCTGCCACGTCGACAACCTGTGCGAGGCCCTGCTGCTCGCCGCCGAGAAGGGTCGCTGTGGCGAGGCCTACTTCGTCACCGACGGCGAGCCGGTCGAACTCCGCGGCTTCTTCACCGCGATGCTGCGCACCCGCGGCGTGGACGCCGGCGAGCGCTGCGTGCCGCACGGCGTCGCCTTGGCGCTGGCGACGGTCGGCGAGAAGCTCTGGGAACTGCTCAGGCTCAAATCCGCGCCGCCAGCCACGCGCATGGCCGTGCGCCTGATCGGCGAGCCGGTGACCGTGCGCGACGACAAGGCGCGCCGCGAACTCGGCTACGTCGGCCGCATCACGCGCGAACAAGGTCTCTCGACGCTGCGCCGTCCGCAGGGCGGCGGCTTGACGTAGCGTCGGCGGCCTCAGGCGCCTACGGCAGGTGCGGTCTGGCGAGGTATTCCTCGGACTGCATCTCGGTCAGGCGCGATTGCGTCCTCTGGAACTCGAAACGCGATTTTTCGCCGACGTAGAGTTCCGTTTGCGGCACCTCGGCGGCGATGATCAGCTTGACGCCGCGATCGTAGAACTCGTCGACCAGGTTGATGAAGCGCCGCGCGGCGTCCTCGTGCAGCGCGGTGAGCTGCGGTACGCGTGACAGCAACACGGTGTGGTGGGTGCGCGCGATCTCGATGTAGTCGGCGGCGCTGCGCGGGCCTTCGCACAGATTGGCGAAGTCGAACCAGGCGACGCCATCGGCGAGGCGGCGACTCTGGATCACACGGCCGTGGATGTTCAAGACCTCGTTGGCGCGGCCGGGCTCGGGCGCGATGTCGGCGAACCATTCGGCGAGGTTGCGCTCGGCTTGGGCGTCGCTCGGATGGTGGTAGATCGCGGCGCGGGTCAGCGCGCGTAGCCGGTAGTCGGTGCCGCCGTCGACGTTGAGCACGGCGACGTGCCGCTGCAGCACGTCGATGAACGGCAGGAAGTTGGCGCGTTGCAGGCCGTTCTCGTAGAGCCGCTCGGGCGGGATGTTGGAGGTCGCGACCAGGGTCACGCCGCGCGCGAACAGGTTCTCGAACAGCCGGCCTAGGATCATCGCATCGGCGATGTCGGACACGAAGAACTCGTCGAAGCACAGCACGCGCAGCTCGGTGGCGTACTCGGCGGCGACCAGGCGCAGCGGATCCTGCTCGTCCGGGTAACGGCGGCGGCGTTCGTGTACGTCGAGCATGAAGCGATGGAAGTGCGTGCGCAGCCGCGGGGTGTCGCCGAGCGTCTCGCTGAAGGCGTCCATCAGCCAGGTCTTGCCGCGACCGACGCCGCCCCACATGTACAGCCCGCGCACGGCGGTCCAGCGCCGCGGACCGATGCCGAACAGGCGCCGCGGCGGATGCGCGCGCAGCTCGTCGTGGATGCGCTGCAGCGCATCGATCGCGCGCGCCTGCGCCGGGTCGCTGACGAAGCCGGCGCGTCCCAGCGCCTGCGCGTAGCGTTCGCGCGGCGAAGCGATCATGCCGGCGTTCAGCGCAAGGGCTCGCCGAGCACGGCGGCGAGATGCGGATTGAGGAACAGACCGCGCGGATCGAGCTGCCGGCGCAGTGCGCGAAAGTCGTCGAAGCGCGGGTACAGGCGCTGCAACTGAGGCGCGGTCGAGTCGTGCACCATGCCCCAGTGCGGACGAGCGTCGTAGCGTTGCATCAGCTCGGCGATCGGCGCGAAGTAATCGCCAAAGCCGGTGTCCGCGTAGGCCGGCACGGTGATGCAGGCGCTGTCGCGCTCGAAGTGTGGCGACAGCCAGTTGCGGTCGGGTCCGACGAAGCGCACCTCGATGGGGAAATGCACGCGCGCGTCCAGCGCCTTGAACAAGCGGTCGAGCGAGCGCAGCACCGTGCCGAGCGCGTCCACCGGTAGCGCGAACTCGAGCTGCTGGAAGCGGTTGCGCCGGCGCAGTGTGTAGGCGCTGCGCGCATCGAGCACGTCGCGACGGCCGGCGACCAGGCGCGAGGCCAGGCTGCCGCAGCGCTCGGCGATGCGCGGTGCACGCCGTGCCGCCTGCGACATACCGGCGAACACCGCCTTGTCGACGCCCTGCCGCAGTGTGCGTTGTAGCACCGACAGCCGCGTCGGCCGCTCGCGAGTGACGTCGGCGCAGCGCAGCACCACCGAATCGGTGTACGGAAACCAGAAGAACTCGCTGTTGCGGTGAGCGCGGCGCAGCTCGGTGAGGCGCTCGAGGGTCTCGCCGAGACTGGCGGCGGCGCTGCTGACGACGAGCCGGTAGTCGTCGACGCATTGCAGTTCCACATGGGTGATCACGCCGAGCGCGCCGAGCGACACCGCACCGGCGCGCAAAAGGTCTTCGTCGCTCTGCAGCGAGGCGCTGCGCACGGTGCCGTCGGCGCAGACCAGACGCAGTCCGGTGACCAGTGAGGAGAGGTTGCCGAAGGCGGCGCCGGTCCCATGCGTGCCGGTGGCGATCGCACCGCCAATGGTCTGCTCGTCGTAATCGGGCGCGTTCTCGAGCGCGAGACCGTGGCGCGCCAGCGCCTCGGTGAGTCGCCGCAGCCGCGTGCCGGCGCGCGCCCAGACGCGGCGCCGCTCCAGGTCCACCGACTCGATGCCGGTGAAACGATCGAGCGACAGGTGGTTGTCGTCGGTCCAACACAGCGGCGAGAACGAGTGGCCGCTGCCGACCACGCGCAGGCGTTCGCCGTCCTCGAAGGCGCGCAGGACTTCCGCCTGGATCTGCTCGATGGTCACCGGATGTGCGCAATACGCCGGTTCGCAGCGCACGGTGCCTGACCAATTGGTCCACTGATGGGAGCGCGTGGAAAAGAGCGCCATGGATTGCGCGGGAGCCTGCGGTGACGACGGCGGCGCAGGATACCGGAATCAGCTCGGCGCGTCCGTGCCGGCGCGATCGACCTCGCCGCACAAGGCGAGCACGCGAGCGCGGACTCGATCGCGCAGGGCCAGCGCCGCCTCGCGTCCGCTGCCTTGCGCGCTGAGCGCGGCGGCGAACTCGATGCGCACCACGCTCCAGCGCGGCAGGTGCCGTCCGCCGCCGTAGAGGCGGCGCGTGCCGCGGATGCCGGCCGGCACCACCGGCGCCGCCGTGCGTGCGGCGATGACGAAGGCGCCGTCCTTGAATCGCAGCAGGCCGGGTTCGGGCTTGAACGTGCCCTCGGGGAAGATCGCGATCGGCTCGTCGGCGTACAGGCGGCGCATGAGCTGGCGCGTGAGCTGCGCGCTCTGCTGCGCCGAGGCGCGGTTGACGAAGATCACGCCCATGCGTCTGAGCGTCAGGCCGACGATGGGCCAGCGCGCCGCACCGTCCTGGACGACGAAGCTGAAGCGCCGCGGCAGTGCCGCGGTCAACACCAGGCCGTCGAGATAGCTGGCGTGATTGGCGACGACGATACAGCGCCCCGCCGGCAGATGCTCGCGGCCGCGCACGATCAGCGGTACGCCGATGCTGGCGAGCATCACGCGCACACCCAGGCGCCCGAGCTCGCGGCGGATCGCAAGCGTCGGACCGGCAATGACGATCAGACAGACGAGCAAGGTCACCGCGACGAAGACGATCGCCGCGCAGAGCGCGTACACGCCGTGGATGGCACGCTTGAGCATGGCCACTTGCCTTACGGTTCAGCGGTGAGGATCTCGACGCCGAAGGCTTTCCGGCGGCCGGGCGTCGCTCGGGGCGAAAGCGGGTGCGGGCGCGGCAGACCGCGGCGGGCGAAGCCGGGGGTATTGGTGTTCATGCGCTGATCCTAGCGGTGACGCAGCACCCAGCAGCGATGCGCGGGCGGCGGACGCTTGAAGTCCTCGTCGAGCGTCTGCGCGGTGATGTCGTCGATGTGGGCGATCTCAGCGAGCGCGGGGTCGAGCTTGAAGCCGCGGCGGTTGGTCGAGAAGTACAGCTTGCCGGCCGCCGCGAGCAGGCCCAGGCAATGTTGCAGTAACTCGGTGTGGTCGCGCTGGATGTCGAGGGTGCCGTCCATCTTCTTGGAGTTCGAGAACGTCGGCGGATCGCAGAAGATCAGGTCGAACTGCGCACGCTGCGTGCGCCCGTTCTGCTCGGCGAGCCAGCGGCGCACATCGCAGCGCACGAGGGCATGCGGCGCGAGTGGCTCGTCGGCCGCTGGCGCATGCGCGTACAGCCGCGCACGGATGCCGTTCTGTTCCAGGTTGCGCTGCGCCCATTCGAGATAGGTGTTCGACAGATCGATCGACAGGGTCTGCCGCGCGCCGCCGACGGCGGCGTGGACGCTGGCCGCGCCGGTGTAGCAGAACAGGTTGAGCAGGCGCTGGCCGCGCGCTTCGCGCTGCAGGCGCAGACGCAGCGGCCGGTGATCGAGGAACAGGCCGGTGTCGAGGTAGTCGTCGAAGTTCACCTGCAGCTTGCAGCCGTGCTCGACGACGGTGTGGAAGGCGTCGGTCTGGTTCTGGCGCGTGTACTGCGCCTCGCCCTTTTGCGGCTGGCGCAGCTTGTAATGGATGCGTGCCGCCGGCAGTTCGAGCACCTGTTGCAGGTGCGCGAGCCCTTCGCGCAGCCGCGCCTGGGCGCGCGCCGGGTCGATGGTCTTGGGCGCGGCGTATTCCTGCACGTGGGCGTGCAGCTCCGGCGTCGCGTACAAGTCGATGGCGAGCGCGTAGTCCGGCAGGTCGGCGTCGTAGACGCGGTAGTTCGTCACTCCCGCGCGCCGCGCCCATTTGTTCAGGTGCTTGAGGTTCTTGCGCAACCGGTTGGCGAAGTCGGCGCCGGTGCTGCCGACGGCGCTGGCTGCGGCGGCACGGATGTCGAACTGCAGCAGCTTGCAGGCGATCGCGCCGTTCCAGAACGCATCGATGCGATCGGCCGACAGGCCGAGCCGTTGGCCGAGGTCGGACCGCGCGGTGAAGATCGCGGCGCGCCAGCCGCCGAAGCGCTGCTTGAGGTGCACGCCGAGCAGCGAGTAGAGCTTGACCAGCTCGGCCTCGGCGCCGAGGCGTTCGCCATAGGGCGGGTTGCAGACGATTAGACCCGACACCTTCACCGGCGGGGTCGATGCGAGTGCATCGCCGGGCGTGACCTCGACCCAGTCGCCGACGCCGGCGCGCGCGGCGTTGTCGCGCGCGGCGCTGACCGCGCGTGGGTCGATGTCGCAGCCCGCGACCGGCGGCCGCGCGGTGGCGAGGCCGGCGCGGCGCCGGGTCAGGGCCTCGTCGCGCAGCCGATTCCACAGCAGCGGCTCATGGTCGAGCCAGTGCTCGAAGCCCCAGCGTTTGCGCAGCAGACCCGGGGCGATGTCGGCGGCGATCCACGCGCCTTCGATCAGCAGTGTGCCGGAACCGCACATCGGATCGAACAGCGGCGCCTGCCGCGATGCGAGCTCAGGCCATCCGGATTTCAGCAGGATCGCCGCGGCCAGATTCTCTTTCAGCGGCGCCTCGACGCCGTCGCGGCGATAGCCGCGCCGGTGCAGGCTGTCGCCGGCCAGATCCAGGCTCAGCGTCGCGTGCTCGCGTTCGAGGTGCAGGTGGATGCGGATGTCGGGCCGCTCGGTGTCGACGTTCGGCCGCGGCCGTCCGCTATCGCGGAAGTGGTCGGCGATGGCGTCCTTGACCTTGAGGCCGGCGTAGTGGGTGTGGCCGATGCCATCCGAGCGGCCGGCGACATCCACGGCGAAGCTCGACGTGGCCGCGAACAGCTCGGGCCAGGCGATGGCGCGGGCCGCGGCGTACAGCGTCTCGGCATCGGTGGCCTCGAAGCGCCGCAGCGGCATCAGCACGCGGCTCGCCAGCCGCGACCATAGGCAGGCGCGGTAGGCGGTTTCGAGCGTGGCCTGCGCCGATGCCCCACCGCGCTGCGCCTGCACCGCCTGCAGTCCGAGCGACGTCAGCTCGCTCGCGAGCAGGGCCTCGATGCCGCGCGGGCAGCTCACGAACAGGGGGAAAATGGACATGCGGCATTATCGCAGCGGCGGGGATGCATGACGATGCGCGCGCCGTCTGCGCGCGGTACGGGCGCGGTTCTGCATCGTGTCGTCGGTACTACAGCACGCGCCGATAGGCCTCGAGCACCTCGTCGTTGAAGCAGGCGAGGATCACGCGGCGCAGCGTGCCGGGAATGTGCGCACGCAGCTCGCGCACGGCGATCGCACAGGCCGCGTCGATGGGGTAGCCGTAGACGCCGCAGGAGATCGCGGGGAAGGCGAGGCTCTGCAGCCCGTTCGCTTCGGCCAGTGCCAGCGTGTTGCGGTAGCAGCGCGCCAGCAGCGCCGGCTCGCCGTGCCCGCCGCCGCGCCAGACCGGGCCGACGGTGTGGATCACCCAGCGTGCCGGTAAGCGAAAGCCCGGCGTGATCCGCGCCTCGCCGGTCGGACAGCCACCGATGCGGCGACAGGCGTCGAGCAAGTCGGGTCCGGCGGCGCGATGGATCGCGCCGTCGACGCCGCCGCCGCCGAGCAGGCTCTCGTTGGCGGCATTGACGATCGCATCGACGTCGAGCTGGGTGATGTCGGCAAGCCGGGCCTCGATCTGCAGCATGTCGGCATTCATGCCGACGATGGTAGGTCAGATCAGACCGCGCGCGCGACGGATCAGTTGGCGCTCGATGCGGTGGAGGGCCTGCGCCAGGCGCTGCCGCGCCTCGCGGTGCAGCCCGGCGAAGCGCAGACCCAGGTGCAGGCGGCCGGCAGCGGGGCGGGTGCTGCGCACCTCGGCGGCAGTGTCGACTTCGGTATCGGGCAGATGCAGGCGAAGCTGCAGCAGGTCGCCCGACTCGATGGCCGCGTCGCGGCGCGTGTGCGCGCCGGCCCCCAGATGCGACAGGTCGGTGAGCCGCAGCGCGTGCGCCTCGTCCCCCATCGATGCAGTGACGGTGGTGTTCGGCAGCAGGCGCACGCGGTGGGCTGCGCGGCGCTCGAACAAGGCGATCTCGGTCGGCAGTTCGACGCGCAGCGCAGGATGGCCGCCGACGGCGGCGGCACCCAGAACCGGGCAGGTGAAGCGCAGGTCGCCACCGTCGACGCGGCCGCGTACCGAGAGCACATCGCCGCTGCTCACCGCGAGCGCGGGTTGCGGCGCGTCGAGGTCGAGCCCGGTCGCCGGGTTCACCGCGAGCACGATGCTCGCATGGGCACCGAAGCCGCCATGACGCCGCAGGCTCAGCGGCTCGCGAGTCACCCGCAGGCGGTGCAGTACGGCGAGGATGCGTTCACGTCCGTGCAGCAGCAGCGGCGCCGGTTCGCGGGTCGCGGCCTCCTTGTTCGCTGTGGTGGCTGGGTTCGCGTTCACGCTGCGCCGAAGGAGCGGCTGCCGAAACTCAGGCTCTGGGCGCCGCCGCGTCCGTAGGCCGTGAGCGCGCCTGGACGCAGGAGCTGCAGCGCACTGCGGATCTGCTGCTGGCGCGCGGCGAGCAAGGCGGCGTTGTCGCGGTTGGCCGCGAGACAGTGCGCGGCGAGCTCGGCCAGGCGGCGCCCGGCTTGGGGCTCGACGCCGGAGGCCGCGAGCAGCGCGTGCAGGCCGTCGAGGCCAGCGGCCACACGCTGCTGCTCGATGTCACGACTCAGGCGTTCGATTTCGACCGCGTGCGCGTGTTTGTCGCGGGTGAGGGTCTCCAGCGCGGCGACGTCGTTGCCGAGGAGTGCTTCGCGTTCCCGCGCCAGTAGCGTGGCCAGCGCCTCGGTGCCGGCGATCAGCGCCTCGATACGCGCGCAAAGAGCGCTTGGCGCCGGGGCGGTGGCGTGTTGCTCGAAGGTCATGATCGCTGCAGTGCCCATTCAAAGCGCAGCAGCTTGTCGGCGATGCGCTGCGGGTCGACCGAGTACCGGCCCTCGGCCAGCGCCAGCCGTGTTTCGGCGACGCGCTTGCCGTCGATCGTCGGCGCTGCCGCGATGTGCTCGCGCAGCTCGGCCAGCATCCGTGCCGTGTCGGTCAGGCGCACCGAGTCGGCGGGTGTGACGGCGCCTATCGTGCCCTGCTTGCCGGCCTGCGCCGACGGCACGGCCGCGCCCACCCGCGGCGGCGTCGCCGCGGCTTGCGGGCCATAGGACTCGATCTTGCCGGTCATGCGCGCGACTCCGTGTCAGCTTCGTCTCGGCCGCCTTATCGGCCGCCCGGCGAAGAACTTGAGGCCGAAGCTCGCAGACTAGGGCAGGTGCGCTCACAGCGCGATCTCGACCACGCCGTCGGCGCTGACCACGCCCTCAATGATGCGTTTGGACGCGCTGTTGCGCACGCGCACGCGCTCACCGCGCGCGCCAGCGGCGAGCGCCGTGCCTTCGGCGCGCACTTCGATGCCCGCGCCGCGGCCGATCAGGGTCACGGTCTGCCCGCGCTTGACGAGCTGCGGCGGTCGCGCGTCGCCGGGGGTGAGCACGGCGCCGGAGGGCAGGGCGCGACGGGCTTGGAGCCCCGCAGCCTCCTCCAGCGAGGCGACGTAGCCGAACGGCAGCGCGGCCACATCGCGCATCTCAAGGCGCAGCCGCGCAGGGTCGAGGCGCTCGCCGGGCGCGACCGCCTGCGCCAGCACCACGACCAGCCTCAAGTCGCTGATCCGCACTGGCACGTAGACGGTCCACGGCGGGCGGGTGCAGCGCACGGTCACGCTGGTCTGCGCGCCGCGCAGCGTCGGCGGATCGGCGAGCGGTGTCTCGGTACAGGCCGGCAGCCGCAGCCGCGGGTCGAGTACCCCGCCGCTGACCCGCGCGCTCGCCGGCATCTGGGCGGCGACCGCGGCGATGGCGACGCTTTGGATGCGCGCCGGATCCTCGATGCGGTCGGCGCGCACGGCATCCGTTGCCAGCAGCGCGAGGGCAGTCAGGGTCAGGGGCAGGGCTCTCATGCCCTGTGTGCTACAAGCCGCGTGCCAGCGGGTCCGTTCTCGCCGATCAATTTCGCCGCGGCGCTGCCGATAAGGCTTGCACGACCGCATCGAACCGACTGCCATGGCCTACGGACTGCTCGAAAGCATCGACCGCAGCACCCAGCTCGCCGGACACAATCGCCTGGCGCTGCTGCTGTTCCGTCTGGGGCCGCGCCAGATTTTTGGCATCAATGTCTTCAAGGTGCAGGAAGTCATCCGCACGCCGCCGCTGTCGGCGCTGCCCGGAGCGCATGCCTACGTCGCCGGGGTCGCCGACATTCGCGGCCGTATCGTGCCGGTGATCGACCTGCAGCGCGCGATCGGCGCCGACGCGCTCGGCAAGAGCGCGCGCGCGCACGTGGTCATCGCCGAGTTCAACCGCTCGGTGCAGGGCTTCTTGGTCAGCGCGGTCGATCGTATCGCGCACGTCGATGTCGCCGCGCTGCAGCCGCCGCCGAGCGGCGGTGCCGAGGGCTATCTGACGGCGATCACGCGCCTGGGCGATCAGCTCGTCGAGGTCATCGACGTGGAAAAAGTCCTGGCCGAGGTCGTCGGCGACTGCCCGGAACTGTCGAGCCGTTTGCGCGAGGGCGCACGCGCGCTGGTGCCGCGCGGGCTCAAAGTGCTCCTGGCTGACGACTCGCGCGTCGCGCGCAGCCAGATCGAGCGCGTGCTGACTCAGCTCGGGGTGGACAGCATCCAGGTGAGCGACGGCCGCGAGGCGCTGCGCCAGTTGCAGCGCATGGCCGAGCAGGGGCCGGTGCACGAGCAGGTGCTGATGGTGATCTCGGATGTCGAGATGCCGAACATGGATGGCTACACGCTGACGACGGAAATCCGTCGCGATCCGCGGCTCAAGGACCTGTATGTGATGCTGCACACTTCGCTGTCCGGCATCTTCAACAACGCGATGGTGCAGCGCGTCGGCGCCGACCGCTTCTGCGCCAAGTTCAGCTCCGACGAGCTGGCCGAGGGCGTGCTCGAACGCCTGCGCATGGTCGCGCAGCCGGCCTGAGCTCGTCCCCGGTTTGCGGCGGCGATAGCCGGCCGCCGTCCTGGCAACCTGCGACTGCCGCTTCTGGCACAGGACTTGCCCCTGACCCTGCACATCCACGTGGCGGGGTTTTGCCATGACCATCGACGACCCGGTGTTCGGGATCCATCCGGCGGCGCTGCAGCTGCAACGACGACGCCTGGAGCTGATCGCCGCCAACATCGCCAATGCCGACACGCCGGGCTTCAAGGCGCGCGACCTCGATTTCCGCGAGGTGCTGGCGTCGGCCCAGACGGTCGGTCGAGTGTCGACGGGCGAACCGGGGTATCGCCTCGCCGTACAGCCCTCGGCAGACGGCAATACCGTCGACGTGCAGATCGAACAGGCGCAGTTCGCCGATGCGGCGCTGCGCTACCAGGCGAGCCTGCAGTTTCTCGATGCGCGCATCAAGGGTCTGCTGACCGCGCTCACCGGACAATAGGAAGACGCGCCATGTCCTCGTTCCGCATCTTCGACATCGCCGGTTCGGCGCTGTCGGCGCAGTCGGTGCGCCTGTCCACCGTCGCCTCCAATCTCGCCAACGCCGATGCCGTCGGCGGCGATCCCGATGCCGTCTACAAGGCGCGCATGCCGGTGTTTGCCGCAGCCCTCGAACCTGGACGCGACGAGGCCGTCGGCGTGCAGGTGCTCGGTGTGGTCGAGTCGAAGGCGGCGGCCGAGAAGCGCTACGCGCCGGGCCATCCGCTCGCCGATGCCGAAGGCTTCGTCTACGCCCCCAACGTCAATGTCGTCGAGGAGATGGTCGACATGATCTCGTCGGCGCGCTCGTACCAATCCAGCGTCGAGATGTTGAACACCGCCAAGGAACTGGCGCTGGCCACCCTGCGGCTCGGCCGCTGAGGGTTGACCGCATGAGCACGATCGACCCCACCTACGCCGATCTGGGACTGGCCTTGCGCCAGCCGGCGGCGCGGCAGTCGCTGGGCCAGGACGACTTCCTGCGCTTGATGACCACGCAGTTGCAGAACCAGGACCCGTTCAAGCCGATGGAGAACGGCGAGTTCCTGGGGCAGATCGCGCAGTTCAGCACCGTCTCCGGCATCCAGGAACTGCAGGCGTCGTTCGCGAGTCTGGCCACGTCGCTGGCCGCCAACCAGACGCTGCAGGCCGCGAGCCTCGTCGGCCGCGGCGTGCTGGTGTCCAGCGAGACCGGCTGGCTGCCCCAAGGCGGCGAACTGCGCGGTGCCGCCGTGCTGCCGGCGAGCGGCGATGTGGTCATCGACATCGTCGATGCCAGCGGCACCGTGGTGCGCACCCTGGATCTGGGGCCGCAGGCCACCGGGGTTGCGCGTTTTGCCTGGGACGGCCGCGACAACGCCGGCGCTGCGGCGGCCGAGGGCCGCTATACGATGCGCGCGCGTCTGCTGCAGGGCGCTGCCCAGACCGCGCTCGAAACGCTGGCGGTCGGCCAGGTGCAGTCCGTCGGCCTGGGTCGCAACGGGCTGACGCTGGAACTCGTCGGACTCGATCCGGCGCCGCTCGCCGACATCGTGCAAATCCTCTAGGCGCTTTTACACCGGAGTCTCTCATGTCCTTCAGCATCGCCCTGTCGGGTCTGAAAGCCGCCTCGGCGGATCTTGGCGTGACCGCCAACAACATCGCCAATGCCAACACCACCGGCTTCAAGCAGTCGCGCGCGGAGTTCGCCGAACTGTTTCCGGTATCGTCCTACGGCGTCGCCGCGAATGCCACCGGCGCCGGCACACGGCTGGCGCGCGTCGCGCAGCAGTTCCAGCAGGGCGCGATCAATTTCACCAACAACTCGCTGGATCTCGCGCTCTCCGGCGAGGGATTCTTCACGCTCTCCGACAATGGCGCGATGGTGTATTCGCGCGCCGGCGCCTTCGGCACCGATCGCAACGGCTATGTCGTCAACGCCGCCGGCCAGCGCCTGCAGGTGTTCCCGCCGATCGCCGGCGCCCAGGGTTTCGATACCGCACGGCTCGCCGACCTGCAGCTCACCACTGGCGACAATCCGCCGCGGGCTAGCACCCGCCTAACCGCAGCCGTCAACCTGCCGGCCAGCGCCCAGCCGCCCGCCAACGGGAGCTTCGACGCCGGCGATCCGACCAGCTACAACTTCACGCGCTCGGTGACCGTATACGATTCGCTCGGCGCCGCACACACGGCGAGCCTGTTCTTCGTCAAGGGCGCGAGCCCGAACGAATGGAACGTGCATGCGCAGATCGACGGCAGCGACGTCGGCGGGGCCAACGCGCTGACGTTCACCGACAGCGGCACGCTGCTGACCCCGGCCAATGGCGAGATCACGCTGCCGGGCTTTGCGCCGACCACCGGCGCCGCCGATCTGAACCTCACGCTGAACTTCGCGGCGGCGACGCAGTTCGGCGACGACTTTGGCCTCGCCGAGCTGAGCCAGGACGGTTACGCGACCGGCCGGCTCACCGGCATCGAGATCACCCAGGACGGCATCGTGCAGGCGCGCTACACCAACGGCCAGGCGACGCCGCTGGGCCGGATCGCACTGGCCAACTTCCCCAATCCGCAGGGCCTGCAACGGCTCGGCGACAACGCCTGGGGCGAGACCTTCGCCGCGGGCCCGGTGCTGCGCGGCGCCGCCGGCGAGACCGACTTCGGCCTGATCCAGGCCGGCGCACTCGAAGGCTCCAACGTCGATCTGACCGAGCAGCTCGTCAACATGATCACCGCGCAGCGCAACTTCCAGGCCAATGCGCAGATGATCTCGACCACCGACCAGATCACGCAGACGGTGATCAACATCCGATAACGGCAGTTTCCAGTCACCCGTTTCCAGCTTCCAGAAAGCAAGGCTGCGTCGGCCTCGATTGCGAACTGCAAACCAGAAACCGGAGACCGTTCGCGGAGCGAGCATGGATAGAGCCCTTTACGTCGCCATGACCGGCGCCATCCAGACCCTCAAGGCGCAGGCGGCGAACAGCCATAACCTCGCCAATGCCTCGACCACCGGCTTTCGCGCCGAGCTGATCGCCAACCAGTCGCGTGCGGTCGAGGGCGCCGGTTTGCCGACGCGCGTCAACGCGCTCGGCGTCGGTGTCGGCTGGGACGCGCGCAGCGGCGCGCTGCAACAGACCGGCCGCGATCTCGACCTCGCCTTCGCCGAAGACGTCTGGCTGGCGGTGCTGGCGCCGGACGGCAGTGAGGCCTACACCAAGGCCGGCGACTTGCGGATCGACAGTGCGGGACAGTTGCGTACCGGCGCCGGTCACGCCGTGCTCGGCGACGGCGGACCGATGGCGGTGCCCCCGCACACACAGCTGCGCATCGGCGGCGACGGTACGGTCTCGATCGTGCCGCAGGGCAGCGGCGCCGAAACCCTCGCCGCGATCGGCCGTCTGCGCACCGTCAGCGCGCAGCCGCAGCAGCTCGAACGCGGCGCCGACGGCCTGATGCGCGCCCGTCCCGGGCAAACGCCCGCACCTGCGCCGGGCAATGTGCTCGTCACCGGCGCGCTCGAATCCAGCAACGTCTCGCTGCCCGAGACGATGGTCAACATGATCAGCCTCGCACGCCAGTTCGAGCTGCAGGTCAAGCTGATGCGCACCGCCGAGGACAATGCCCGGGCGGCGACGACGTTGCTGCGGGTCGGCGGCTGAGAGCCTGTGCATCCTTCAGGCTCCTAGGAGTTTGGGCGGCCGAAATTTACAGCGGCACTTGATTCGAGCGTGCCAGTGCCGGCGAGGCGACGGTCGATCAGGCGCGTGCCGGACACGAATGCTGAATCGCCGAAAGTCCGTCGCCTGCTTGACCCAGCCGAAGACCGGCTCCGGAATGAATTGGCGCTGCTGGTAGTGATCCTTGCCCTCGGGCGTGGCCAGGCGCTCGGCTATGCGCTGCGTCGCCAGATGGCGTTCCGGATCAATCGGGCGAATGGCCTTGCCTTCAGCGCTACGCATGCCGTCAGCTGCTGTGCCTTAAGCGCCGCAAAGCTGTCCTCGCTGGCCTAGCCGCAGTAGGCCAGTGTCATCATCTGTGCAAGGCCTGCGTTGCGCGTCACGGCCTCGATCATCGGCAGCAGCAGCTGCTGGGGGTCTGCTGCGCAGTCCATCAACCCGGCCCGACGATGATCTTGGTGCCGTCGATGCCGATCCGGCCCCGCTTCCCCAGACCGGCTTCTCGCGCCAGTTGCACGATCTGCACGAACAACGCCGAGAACTCCCCCAGGTGCCGAAAGCCGCGGGGATCAGCAGTCCGACCAGCAACGGATCAGGTTGTTGTACAGCGCGGTCAGGCGTACCAAGTCCGGCTGTGCATCGCCCAGTTGGGCGCGCAAACGACGCAGCGCGCAGTCCATCTCATAGAGCAGACGTCGCTGCTCGGAGCTTTTGACGACGCTCTGCATGAAGAAATAGCAGGCCAGGCGTTCGCCACGCGTGACTGCTCGGACCTGATGGAGCGATCCAGAGGGATAGATCACCAAGCTGCCGGCGGCGAGCTTGATCAGATGCCGGCCAAAGAGGTCCTCGATTTCCAGCTCGCCGCCGTCGTAGTCCGCCGGGTCGGACAGGAAGAGCGTGGCGGAGATGTCGGTGCGCAACCAGCTGCCGTCGGGCAGGCTGCGCAGCGTCGCATCGGCGTGAACGCCATAAGCGTTGTGTGCGCCGCTATAGCGATTAAAGTTCGGCGGTAGGATCTTGTTCGGCAGGGCCGCCGATAGCAGCTCCGGGCTGCGATTGAGGGCGCGCATCACGATGAGGCGGAGCTCCCGGAGCTGTGGCGCAGACTCCGGGAGCTGCTGGTTGTTCTTGACGAGGACGGCCTGTGCTCCGGCGGAAATGCCGATGGCCCAGTCAGCCGCAGCGAGCTGGCGGCGAATCGCCGCCAGCTCGTCGGTCCGGAGAATGCCCTCGAACGTGACGACCAAGGGTGTCTTGCTCAGAAGTCGTGCCGCAGGCTGACGATGGCCTGACGTCCGCGACCGGGGATACCCTGTCCACCGCCTTCGGCCAGCTGCGAGATGTAGCGTTCGTCGAAGGCATTGAGCATGTTGATGCGCACCTGGGTCTGGCCGGTGAATTTGTAGCTGGCGTATAGATCGGCCACTGTGTAGTCGTCGACGGTCACGGTGACATTGCCGGCATTGGGCAGGGGATCGACGCCGCTGGTGACGTCGTCGACGTACTGGACACCGCCGCCGAGGACGAGTTTTGGCGTGACATCGTAGGTCGAGAACAGATTGAACGAGTGGCGCGGCGTGCCGCCGAGTTTCTGGGTGAGCACGAAGTCGCGGTCCAGCGCTTCGGACGTCGGCGGCGCGTCGGTGATCTCCGAGTGCAGATAGGTGTACCCAGCATACAGCCGCCAGTTCGCGGTCGGGGTTCCGGCGGCCAGCACCTCCACGCCCTGGATGTGGTACTCGACGTTGGGTGTGGTGATGTTGGCCGGATCCTGTGCCGGAAAGCGGCCTTTGGAGGTTTCGGTGCGGAACACGGCCGCTCCCAGGTCCAGGCCGGCGCCGAGGGTCTGCTTGATCCCCAGTTCATAGGCCTTGACTTGTTCGGGCGGCGTATCGAAGCCGACGCCGACGATGGCCTCCGTCGCGCCGCCGCCGGCGAGTTGGACGCTGTTGCGGTCGAAGTTGGCCGACATCACATAGGCGTTGCCGAAGGCAGCGTAGACTGAGGTTTCCGGCAGGGGCTTGTACACCAGACCGAGGTTGTAGCCGACTTCGTCGTCCTTGCGCTCGTGTGTCGTGTTGTTGCTCGACGGGCCGTTGACGTCGTTGAACCCTCGCCTTGTCGCGGTGGCCTCGACCTGGTCCCAGCGCAGGCCCAGGTGCAGATCCCACTGCGCGTTTAGCGCCAGGGTGTCGAGCACGTAGACGCCGATCTCGTCGGTTTCGAGCCGGTAAGTGGTCCCGTCATAAACCGGAAGGCCGAACAGCGTGCCGTCGATGACCTGGTGAGGGGGTAGCACGCGCGTGCCCGGGTCGTACAGGCGAGTCCAGGGACCGCGGGTGTCGCGGCGGCGGTCGTTCTCATAGCTGTAGCGCGCGATCTCGACGCCGGTCACCAGGGCGTGTGTGATGCGGCCGGTGTTGAAGTTGAACAGCAGATCGGTCTGGTTGTTGACCCCTTGGTCGACTTGGTCGCGCGGCTTGGTCTCGCCGCGAACGCAGGGATCTTCGACCGAACACGACAGGTTGTCCGGGTTCAGGCCGCCAGGGTCAGCCGCGATCGAGATGCGCGGCGACGATATCCAGCCATCGTTGTGCACGCGCGACAGCCGCAACTGATTCTTGAACACCGTCCCAGCGGCGAATGCGTGCTGGACGGTGAGTCCGAGTTGGCTGACGTCGACGATCTTTTCGTCGTTGGTATGGCCGTAGAAATTGTCGAAGTCGAGGCCGGGGGGGATGCGTCCGCCCTGACCGAGCAGGTTGCCGCGGTCGGCCGGTAGGCCGGCGTCGGGCAGATCGTCCTGACGCAGGAGCAGCACGTCGGCGCTCAGGTGCGTGGGCCCGTTGAAGCCCCAAGTATAGGCGGCGTAGAGGCCATAGCGCGATTCTTCGGCGACATCGCGTCCCGGAATCTCGGCGTCGTGTGCCAGTAGGTTGACCCGCAGCGCGCTGTCGTCGCCGAGGGTCCGGTTGGTATCCAGGGTCCCGCGATAGAGCCCGTCGGTACCGAGGCTGGCCTCGAAGCGGCTACTGTCGTTTTGCCGGGGCTTCTTGGTCACGAAGTTGATCGTGCCGCCGGCGGAGCCGCGCCCGGCGTACGCCGAATTAGGGCCTTTGACAATCTCGATCTGCTCGATGTAGAACGGATCGCGGAAGTAGTTGCCGAGGTCCCGTGTCTCGTTGACGTTGATGTCATCGCGAGCGTTGAAACCGCGGATCTTGAGCTGGTCGCCACCCGGGGGATTGCCTTCGCCGGCCTGCAGGCTGATGCCGGGGATGTTTTTCATCGCATCGCGCAGCGACAGCGTGCTCTGCTCCTCCAGCAGGTCCGAGGGCAGCACCGTGATCAGGCGTGGCGTCTGCTGCAGGTCACGGGTGTACTTCAGGCTGTCCACCTGTTCACCGCGAAAATCCACCACGGCGATTGGCGGCAGCACGATCGGCTCGTCGTCCTGACTCTCGGCAGGCTGGCCGGACAGGGTGTCCGCCGATGCTGCGCGGTCCGGGGCCGGCGCCTGGGCGGCCAGGCCGACGCTCGCCAACCCGTAGGAGCCGGCGCACAGCAGCACACGGGCGATCGGGGTTAGGCCGCAGCGGGGCGCCGCGACGCGGCCAGGACGAAACGTGTTCATTGCTCAGACTCCCTGTTCGATTGGATCAGTCAACGGCGTGCCGCGGTGGCGGTCCGCGGTGGCGGTGCACGGGCACGGCGGCGGATCTTAGATGAGGATAATTCTCATTGCAATGTGTAAAGGCAATCCATTAATGCCCATAGCCCATGATCGAGTCGCCGGCGACACGTCGCGGCTCGCCTGCCCCTGGCCCGGAACTTGTAGGCCCCTTGCCAAAGGCGGATTTCCGTCGCCGGAGGCAGTCATGAACCAGTCCCTGTGGGTGGCCAAGACCGGGCTCGATGCGCAGCAGACACGCATGAGCCTGATCGCGAATAACCTCGCCAACGTCAACACCACCGGCTTCAAGCGCGGCCGTGCGTCGTTCCAGGATCTGATCTATCAGACCGTGCGCCAGCCGGGCGCGCAGACCTCGCAGCAGACGCAGGCGCCGTCGGGGTTGATGGTCGGCACCGGCACCCAGGTGGTGTCGACGGAGAAGCTGTTCGCGCAGGGCAATCTGCTGCAGACCAACAATCCCCTCGACCTGGCGATCAATGGCCGCGGTTTTTTCGAGGTGCGCCTGCCCGATGGCTCGGCCGCGTATACGCGCGACGGTTCGTTCCAGGTCGACGGCCAGGGCCAGATGGTGACGGCGAGCGGCTATCCGCTGCAGCCGGGCATCACCATTCCGCCGAATGCGCAGAGCGTGACCATCGGCAGCGACGGCACGGTCAGCGTGCAGCTCGCCGGCGAGGCGGCGCCGCAGCAGGTCGGCAGCATCACCGTCGCCGATTTCATCAATCCCGCGGGCCTGCAGCCCAGGGGCGAGAACCTGTTCGCCGAGACCGCCGCGAGCGGCGCGCCGCAGACCGGTGCGCCGGGTCAGTCGGGCCTCGGCCTGTTGATCCAGGGCTCGCTGGAGTCCTCGAACGTCAACGTCGTCGAGGAACTGGTCAACATGATCGAGACGCAGCGCGCCTATGAGATGAACTCCAAGGCGATCTCGACCACCGACCAGATGCTGGCCTACGTGTCGAACAATCTGTGAGCCGGATCGTGCGTACCGCCATCGGCATCGCCGCGCTCGCCGTGAGTGCCTGCGCGACTTCTCCCGGACCCGACCCCTACCGTCTGCCGCCCGAAGCGGTGGCGACGCCGGCGCCGGTGTCCAACGGCAGCATTTATGCGAGCGCGCAGAGCATCGCGCTGTTCGAGGATCGCAAGGCGCGCCAGGTCGGCGACGTGCTCACGGTGCTGCTGGTCGAGAGGACCGACGCCAAGAAATCGGCGGCCACGAACACGAAGAAGGATGCCAGCTTCGCCATGCCCGGGCCGACGTTGTTCGGCCGTCCGGTGACGGCCGGCGGCACCGAGGTGCTCGACTTCGACATCCGCGGTGAGCGTGGCTTCACCGGCGCTGGCGGCAGCACCCAGTCCAATGCCCTGACCGGCTCGGTCAGCGTGCTCATCGCGCAGGTGCTGCCCAACGGCAACTTCGTCGTGCGCGGCGAAAAACAGATCGCGATCAACCGCGGCTCGGAAACGGTATCGATCGAGGGCATCGTGCGTGAAGCCGACATCGCCGCCGACAACACCGTGCGTTCCGACCGCGTCGCCAATGCGCGCATCCACTACGGCGGTCGCGGCGAGCTGGCCGATGCCAATGCGCAAGGCTGGCTGTCGCGCTTCTTCAACTCGCCGTGGTTTCCGTTCTGAGGTCCGCCATGCGCAATCTGCTCATCGCAATGCTCGCCATGCTCACCCTGCCGGCACAGGCCGAGCGCATCAAGGATCTCGCCAGCATCGAGGGGGTCCGCGGCAATCCGCTGGTGGGCTATGGCCTCGTCGTCGGTCTCGACGGCACCGGCGATCAGACCACGCAGGCGCCGTTCACGACGCAGAGCCTCAAGGCCATGCTCAGCCAGCTCGGCGTCGTCGTGCCGCCGAACCTCAATCCGCAGCTCAAGAACGTCGCCGCCGTCGCGGTGCACGCCGAACTGCCGGCTTTCGCCAAGCCGGGACAGCGTATCGACGTCACCGTCTCGTCGATCGGCAATGCCGGCTCGCTGCGCGGCGGCGCGCTGCTGATGACGCCGCTCAAGGGTGCCGACGGACAGGTCTACGCGATTGCCCAGGGCAATGTCGTCGTCGGTGGCCTCGGCGTCTCCGGCCGCGACGGCTCGCGTATTTCGATCAACGTGCCCAGCTCGGGGCGCATTCCCAACGGTGCGCTGGTCGAGCGCACGGTGCCCAACAGCTTCGCCAGCAGCGGCGAGCTGCGGCTCAACCTGCACACGCCGGATTTCACCACGGCCGCGCGCGTCGCGCAGGCGGTCAATGCGCGACTCGGCGGCGATTTCGCCGAGGCGCTGGACGCGGTCACGGTGGCCGTCGTCGCGCCGGCCGACGCGCGTGAGCGTGTCGCCTTTCTCGCCGCGCTCGAAACCATCGAAGTCGCGCCCGGCGAAGCCGCGGCGAAGGTCGTGATCAACTCGCGCACCGGAACCGTCGTGATCGGCAGCCATGTGCGCGTGCTGCCGGCAGCCGTCGCGCACGGCTCGCTGGCGGTGACGATCTCGGAGAATCCGGCGGTGAGCCAGCCGGGAGCCTTCTCGGACGGGCAGACCGTGGTCGTGCCCGATACTTCGATCGAGGTCACGCAGCAGGGCGAGGGCCGCATGTTCCTGTTCCAGGCCGGCGTGTCGCTCGACGACATCGTGCGCGCGGTCAACCAGGTCGGCGCCGCGCCGGGCGACCTCGTCGCGATTCTCGAGGCCTTGCGTCAGGCCGGTGCGCTGCGCGCCGAGCTGGTCGTGATCTGATGCGGTCTGCGGCCGTCACCGATTTTTCGCAGTACGCGCAGTTGCGCGCGCAGGCGCGCAGCGACGATCCGGCGGCCTTGCGGGCGACGGCCAAGCAGTTCGAGGCCCTGCTGCTGCAGCAGATGCTCAAGAGCATGCGCGCGGCGAGCCTCGGCGACGACGTCCTCGGCGGCGAGCAGACGCAGTTCTACCAGGAGATGTTCGATCAGCAGATCGCGCAGCACCTCGCCGCTGGACGCGGCCTGGGTATCGCCGATCTGATGATCCGGCAGATGCAGAACGGCGACGTGAGTCGTCAGACGTCAGACGTCAGACGTGATCCGGTGTCGACGCTCGCGCCGCTTCCCCGTGCATCTGAGTCCTCGGTTAGCCCATCGTCGCAAGCGCTCGCCAACGCCGCGAGCGTCGACGCCGCACCGCTGGCGTCTCACGGCTCACGTCTCACGCCCCACGAGTTCGTTCGCAGCATCCTGCCGTATGCCGAGAAGGCCGCGGCCGAACTCGGCATTCCTGCGCGCGTGCTCGTCGCCCAGGCTGCGCTCGAAACCGGCTGGGGTCAGCAGATGATGCGCCGCGCCGACGGCCGTCCGGCGTTCAACTACTTCGGCATCAAGGCCGATACACGCTGGCAGGGCGAGAAGGTGCAGACCATGACCCGTGAATTCGAGAACGGCGAGATGCGCCGGCGAAGTGCCGAATTCCGTGCCTACGACTCGCGGGCGGCAGCCTTCGACGACTACGTGCGCTTCCTCAAGTCCAATCCGCGCTATGCCCAAGCCCTGCGCCACGGCGGCGACGCCGCGCGCTTCACATCGGGGCTGCAAAAAGCCGGCTATGCCACCGATCCGGCGTATGCCCGCAAAATCCAGCACATCGCCGACGGGCAGACGATGAAGGCCGCGCTCCAGGCCGCGCGCCCGGTGCGTTTGATCCAGACCTAGCGCCATGGCCGACCTTCTTTCCATCGGCATGTCTGGCCTGCTCGCCTACCGGCGCGCGCTGGATACCGCCGGCCACAACATCGCCAACGCCAACACGGCGGGCTACAGCCGCCAGCGCGTCGAATTGGCGGCGCGGCCCGGTGCCGGCTCGGGTTCCGGCTACGTCGGCACCGGCGTGGATGTGGCCACCGTGCGTCGTCTCGGCGACGATCTGATCAGCGCACGCCTGCAGACCGACGCCTCTGCCTACGCACGCCTGCAGACCTACCACGGCTTCGCGTCGCGCGTGGACAGCCTGCTGTCCGACGCGGATGCCGGCTTGTCGCGTCCCTTGCAGGGATTCTTCGATGCCGCCAACGCGCTGTCGCAGACCCCGTCGTCGACGGCGGCGCGGCAGAACCTCATCGGCGCCGCCGACACGCTGGCCGCGCGCATGCGCGAGACCCAGGCGCAGCTCGACGGCATGGCAGGCGAGATCCACACGCGCATGCGCGCGACCGTCGACGAGGTCAACGAGCTGTCCGGCGCGCTCGCCGACCTGAACCGCGAGATCGTGCAGGCTTACGGCAGCTTCGGCGGGCAGCCGCCGAACGATTTGCTCGACCGCCGCGATCAGTTGCTGCAGGAGCTGTCGGCGCGCGTCGGCATCAGTACCTCGGCGCAGGCCGACGGCAGCGTGAACGTCTACGTCGGTGGCGGCCAGGCGCTGGTACTCGGTCCCCGCTCGACCGCTCTGGGCGTCGCTGCCGATGTCTACGACAGTGGCCGGCTCGACATCGTCCATGCCGGCGGTGCGCGCATCACCGCACAGCTCGGCGGCGGTGTTCTCGGCGGCCTGCTCGACGCGCGCCGCGAGCTGCTCGATCCGGCACGCGCGCGGCTCGGCCGCATCGCCGCGGGCCTCACCGAGGCGGTCAACACGCAGCACGCACAAGGCTTCGACGCCAACGGCATCGCCGGTGGCGATTTCTTCGCGCCGCTGCGCGGCGCCGCCTTTGCCGCGACGGCGAATACCGGAACGGCGCAAATCGAAGTCAGCTTCGGCGATCCGGGCGCGCTCGGCGAGGGCGACTACGAACTGCGCTTCGACGGCAGCGCATGGTCGCTGAGCGATCTGCGCAGCGGCCAGTCGGTGGCGCTCACCGGCTCCGGCGCGCCGGGCGATCCGCTGGTCGGCGCCGGGCTCGAACTGCAGATCGGCGGCAGCGCCAGTGCCGGCGATCGTTTCCTGATCCGTCCGACGGTGTCGGCTGCAGCCGGCATGGCCGTTGCACTGGACGATCCCGCGCGACTGGCCGCCGCGGCGACGACGGCCAGCGGCGACAACGGCAATGCGCGCGCGCTCGCGGATCTGGCGAGCGGCGGCGTCTTCAACGGCGGCACGCAATCGGTGCTGGCCGCGCATGCGGCGCTGGTGTCCAGTGCGGGTGCACGCGCGCAACAGGCCGCAATGCAGCTCGACGCGCAAGCGGCCATCGGCCAGCAGACGCGGGCGCAGCGCGAGTCCGTCTCCGGCGTGAATCTCGATGAGGAGGCCGCTGACCTGATCCGCTACCAGCAGGCCTACCAGGCTGCGGCGCGCGTCGTGCAGGTGGCCGATACCCTGTTCCAGACGCTGCTGCAGGCGGCGGCACGCTGACGGAGAGCAGCATGCGCGTATCGACCTTGCTGCTGCACCAGCGCAGTCTCGATCTGATGCAGATGCAGCAGCAGAACCTGCTGCGCACACAAACACAGTTGGCCACGCAGCAGAAGCTGCTGACGGCGGCCGACGACCCGGGCGACTGGGCTGCCGCAATGGGCATGGACCAGTTGCTCGCGCAGGCCCGGCGCTATCAGTCCAACGCCGAGGCCGCGCAGCACCGGCTGTCGCTCGAAGAGAGTGCCCTTGCCGAAGCGCAGGACGTGCTCGCGCATGCGCGCGAACTGGCGATCCAGGCCAACAGCAGCACGCAGTCGCCACAGACCCGCGCGGTCATCGCGCAGGAACTCCAAGGCCTGCGCGCGCAATTGCTGGCCATCGCCAACCGCGACGACGGGCAGGGGCGATATCTGTTCGCCGGCGCCCGCGATGCCGCCGAACCTTTTTCGTGGAACGGCAGTTCCGCGAGCTACGCCGGCGACGACGCGCCGCGGCTGTTGGCGATCGGCAATGCGCGCAGCATCGCCGTCGGCGATGCCGGCAGTGCCGTGTTCATGGGGCTTGCGACCGGCGACGGCCAAGTGCAGGTGAGCGCCGACGTGGCCAATACCGGTGCGACGCACCTGCAGCAGGCGCAGCTGCGCAATCCAGCCGCCTACGACGGCAACGCGTTCTCGCTGCGCTTCGTCGGCGGCAGCGTGGAGATCCGCGATGCGGCGGACACGCTCGTCGAGACCCGAAGCTACGAGCCCGGCAGCAGCCTGCAGGTCAATGGCGTGGAGCTGCGCTTCGCCGGCACGCCCGCGGACGGTGACCGTTACCACATCGAGCCGAGCACGCAGCAGGACATGTTCGCGCTGCTGGACAAGCTCGCGAACATCGTCGCCGGACCGCAGCAGACGACCGGCGAGCGCGCCGGCGCACAGACGGCGATGCAGCAGGCGCTGTCGGAACTGGAGGCGGCGCAAGCGCGCCTGTCGTCGATCCGCACCGGCGCCGGCCTGCGCCTCGGCGCGGCGCAGGATGCCGCGGCGATGCTGTCGGCGCAGACCGTCGAAGCCGAATCCGCACTGTCGAAGCTGCGCGACGTCGACGTCGCCGAGGCCGCGAGCCGGCTGCAGCGCGAGCTACTGGCGCTGCAGGCCGCGCAGGCCGCGCATGCACGGGTGCAGGGGCTGAGCCTGTTCGACTACCTGCGCTAGGCCGCTTAGACGGCGCCTGCTTTGCGCAGCAGCTCGGCGATCGCCTCGGCCATCTGCCGGTAGCCGCGTGCGTTCGGGTGGATCTGGTCGGCGCGCAGGGCGCGTTCGGACAGCGTCTCGGCAATGACGTCGCGTTCGATCGGGATGCCATGCTCACGTGCGAGTTCGGCATAGCGTCTTTCGGCCTGCAAACCGAACAGCGCCGGCTCCGGCACGCCGAGCAGCACCACGGCGATGCCGCGCCCGCGGATCTCCCGGATCATCGCATCGAGGTTGGCTTTCATCGCGTCGCGATCGCCCTTGCGCAGCATGTCGTTGCCGCCCAGGCACAGGATCACCAGATCGGGCCGTGTCTCGTCGAGCACGGCCGGCAGCCGTTCGCGCCCTTCGGCGCTGGTTTCGCCGGGCACGCCGGCATTGATTACCTCGCGACCGATCAGTTGCCGCAGTTGCGCCGGGTAGGCCTGCTCCGCATTCGCGCCGGTGCCAAAGGTGAGGCTGTCGCCGAAGGCCAGCACCACCGCATCGCTGGGCAGCGGCGGCAGCGCCGGCACGCGCTCGCCGCAGGCCGACAGCCACAACATCGCTTGCAACAGCAGCAAGGCGGTCGGCAGACTGCGCCGCACATTTCTACCGGGATGCTCTCGCATGCTCTATACCCTCGATGGTCGCGCGCCGCAGATCGCCGATGATGCCTGGGTCGCGCCCGATGCCAGCGTCATCGGCACGGTGACACTGGGCGCACGCGCGAGCGTGTGGTTCGGCTGCGTGCTGCGCGGCGACACCGATCTGATCACCATCGGCGACGATAGCAACATCCAGGACGGCTCGGTGCTGCACACCGATGCCGGCATCCGCCTGAACGTCGGGCGCGGCTGTACGATCGGACACAAGGTGATGCTGCACGGCTGCGAGATCGGTGACAACAGTCTGATCGGTATCGGCAGCATCGTGCTCAACCGCGCGCGCATCGGCGCCAACTGCATCGTCGGTGCCGGCGCGCTGGTGACCGAGAACAAGCAGTTCGGCGACGGCGTGCTGATCATGGGCGCGCCGGCCAAGGTCGTGCGCGAGCTGCAGCCGCCGGAGATTCAGATGCTGCGGCTCATGGCGCAGCACTACGTCGCCAACGCGGCGCGCTACCGCGAAAAGCTCAAACCTTGTCCCTGAACTGCTTGGGGAACGCGTAGAAGCGCTGCGTGCCGGCGCGCTCGTCGACGTCGCTCCAAGACTTCACGTCGAAGCCGATCTGCACTACGGCGCAGGTGGGCATGTCGTCGAAGCTGCAGCGCGCGAGCCGGTGCGCCAGATCGGTCAGGCCCGGATTGTGACCGAACAGCATCACGTGTCGATCGTCGTCGTCGAGCATCTGTACCAGGGTCAACAGCGTCTCGGCGCTGGCCTCGTAGTAGATGCGCGGGCGTTGGTCGAAACGGGCAGCGCTGACACCCAGGGTTTCGGCGAACACACGCGCGGTGGTCAGAGCGCGCACGGCCGGGCTGCTGAGGATGCGGTCGGGGCTGCCGAGCGCGCGCTTCACGTGCAGCGCCATGCGCGGCGCGTCGCGCTCGCCGCGTGCGTTGAGCGGGCGGTCGAAGTCGTCGAGCGCGGGATCGTCCCAGGAGGATTTGGCGTGGCGCACCAGCGTGAGCAGCAGCATGCAGCGGATTGTATCGCTGCGCGGTCACCTGGCCAGCGGCGTCGTCGCGACGTCGGCTGCTTCAGCGCGCAAGATAGACGTCGTAGCGCGCCTGGGTGCCGGCGAGCTGGAAATCCGGCGCCTGATCACCCAGATGCGGCGCATGCAACTGCCGCTTGACGACGGTGCGCAGCCGGCACGCCGCGCGCGCCGGCGCCAGCAGGGCGTCGGCGTCGGCATCGTCGCCGACGAGTTCACGCAGCAGTTGCATTTCGCGCTGCGGCAGCGCGTGTCGACCGTGGTCGGGATACATCGGATCGAGATGCACGACGTCCCAGCGCGCATCGCCGCCGAGCACGACGGCGGCGTCGGCTTCGATCACCTGCAATCGCTGCGCCGTTGCCGCATGCTGCGGATCGGCCAGCGCACGCGTATGCGCGTCGCGCAGCAGCGCGGCGAGCAGAGGCTGGCGCTCGACCAGATCGACGCGCGCGCCCAGCGCCGCGAGCGTCCAGGCGTCGCGGCCGAGGCCACCGGTGGCGTCGAGCACGTGCAGATCGGCGTGCTTGTGCAGGCCGATCGCCCGCGCCAATAACTGCTTCTTGCCGCCGGCGACGCGGCGCCGCTGCTCGCGCGAAGTCCAGTCGATGCGCAGCGGCGCATACTTCGGTCGATGTCGCGCTCGCAGTTGCAGCCCCTCATCGGTGGGTTCGAGCGCAAAAGCAAAACCCCGGGCCGCAAGGCCCGGGGTTTCGGGGTACTGCTTGGGCACCTCTTACAGCTTGCCGGCGTCGAAGAAGCTCGCCATGCGCTGTGCCAGCATCAGATCGCCG
The DNA here is from genome assembly GCF_040327995.1 of Sinimarinibacterium thermocellulolyticum. NCBI lineage: Bacteria > Pseudomonadati > Pseudomonadota > Gammaproteobacteria > Nevskiales > Nevskiaceae > Sinimarinibacterium > Sinimarinibacterium thermocellulolyticum. The sequence goes on from NZ_JBEPIJ010000008.1 coordinate 135,432, forward strand.
TCGATCTGCAGCTTACCGGTCATGAACGCGGTCATGCCGTTGAGCTCGCCCTTCATCAGCGCGACCAGATCCTCGTCTTCCATGGTGATGGTCACGTCGGCATTGCCGGACTGGCCGTCGCTGACGGTGCAGGTGCCGTCTTTGATCGTCGTGTACATCGGCGTCGAGCAGTTGAACTGGATCGTCGCGGTGGTGCCGGCGGCCGCGGCGGCGTTGAACGCGGCGGGCAGTTTCTTGAGCAGATCGGCTGCGGACATAAAAGCTCCAAAAGGTGAGAGTGGAGCGGCATCCTAACCAGCGGCGTGCGCCAACGGCAACCATCCGATCGGACGAGGGATAAGGCTGGTTACCCCTGCGCCGAGCCGTGGCGGCGCAAGGCCTCTAGGATTTGCGATGCAGCGGACTCGCCCAGCAGCACGACGTTGACGCTGCCGGCATAGATGCGGCCGGCTGCGCGCAGCGCGGCGATGGCAGCTCGATCCTCGACGTGATGCAGCACGCGATAGTCGATGCCAGCGCGCCACTGCGCCTCAAGTGCGCGAAAGCAGCGGAACGCCGCGCCCTTTGCCGAGCCGGAGGCGAGGTCGATTTCGCGCAGTGTGCGCCAGTCCCGGTAATCGTTCATTCCGCCGTTGCCAGCAGAAAGTGCGCGCGCGCGAGCGCGATCGGTCGCGCCGGATCGTCCTGCCAGCAACGGATCTGCGCATGGGCCACACGGCCGCCGACCCGCGTGATCTCGCAGGCGGCGTGGCAGTCGAGCGTGCGCGCCGAGCGCAGGTAGTCGATGGCAAAGTCGATGCTCTTGGGAATGCGCGTCTGGTCGAGCTGCAACAGCAGGTGCAGCAGCGCCGCGTTTTCCATGAACGCTGCAGTGACGCCGCCGTGGATCGCCGGCAGCGCCGGATTGCCGACGAGTTCGGCGCGAAACGGCAGCCGCATGCGCAGCCCTTCCGCGCTCTGCTCGACGCGCAGGCCCAGAAATCGGGCGTAGGGGACGAGCTCGACGAATCCGTCGAAGTCGCCGTGTTCGCGCGCGCGCCGCCGCGCCGCGGCGAGCCGTGGGCCGAGGGCGTCGTTCACAGGATAGCCGCCGCCGCGCGGCGGCCGGCGCGCACGAAAGCCGCGTGCGCCACCGCGACCGGGGACTCGCGGTGCTGCTGCCACGCCGTGGCCCGCACGAAGGCGATGCCGGGGGTGAGGCGATGGCATTCGGCGTGGCAGTGGATGTCCAGATCGCGCACCGCGGCGCGCAGATAGTCCATGCGCAGGTCCAGCGTCGCCACGCGCTCGATGTCGGCGATGCGTGCGAGCACCGCGGCGCCGCAGGCCGAGTCCACCAGCACGGTGACGATGCCGGGGTGGATCAGGCCGCGTTCGACGTCGCCCAGCCAGTCCTCGCGAAACGGCAGATGTGCCTCGACGCCATCGTCGCCGACGGCGGTGAGCCGCATTCCGCAGGCCGCGACGTGCGGCGTCACCTCGGCGAAGCGTCGTTGCAGCGTCGCGTGAAAGCCGGTCCTGTCCATGACGGTGAATCGTGAGGATGAGTCGCGATTGTACGGGGCGCGACGGGCCCATCCGTTACACTCGCCACATGAGCCCTGACGCAGTACTTGGCGAGATGACCGAACTGGAGCGGCGCTTGCGCGACGCCTTGGCGTCCACGCATCTCGATGCGCCGCGGCCGCTGATCGATCTGGAGCTGCCGCTCGGTCTGGCCCGGCTGATCAAACCGGCGTTGCTCGACAATCTGCGGCCTGCCGCCGTGCTCGCCCCGGTGCTGCGGCGCGGCGATCGGCTGTCGATGATGTTCACGGTGCGCTCGCAGTTGCTGCGGTCCCACAAGGGCCAGATCAGCTTTCCGGGCGGCGGTCGCGACGCGGAGGATCGCGACGCGGTGGACAATGCCCTGCGCGAAGCCCATGAGGAAGTCGGCCTCGATCCGCGGCGCGTCGAGGTGATCGGCTATCTCGACGACTATCCGACGATGACGCGCTACCTCGTCACGCCGGTGGTGGGCATCGTCGACACGACGCAACTCGAATGGCGCATCGATGCCGCCGAGGTCGCCGACATCTTCGAGGTTCCGCTCGAGGTGGTGCTCGACCCGGCGAGCTTCAAGCGCAGCACGCTCGTGCGTGACGGCATCAAGCTGCCGTTCTACGAGCTGCAGTGGCACGAGCACCGCATCTGGGGCGCGACGGCCGGTATGTTGTGGAATCTGGCGCAGAAGGTGGCGCGCTCGTGAGCACGTCCGGTGCCGATCCGCTGGCCGAGGCGCTGCGTCTGCAGCGCGACGCCGCCGCGCTCGGTTTCGACTGGCGTCATCTGGATGAGCTGTGGTCCAAGCTCGCCGAGGAGACGCGCGAGCTCAAAATGGCCGCCGGCCAGAACCGCGACGCCGTCGAGGACGAGCTCGGCGATCTGCTGTTCATGGCGGTCAACCTCGCCCGCCACCTGCAGGTCGATCCGGTCGCGGCGCTTGCGCGCAGCAATGCCAAGTTCGTGCGTCGCTTTGCGCACGTGATGGCGGCCGCGGCCGAACTGCCACCGCTCGGTGACCCGGCGCGGCTGGATGCGATGGAGGCACGCTGGCAGGACGCCAAGCGTCTCGAAGACAAGTGATGAACCGGCACCGCAACCGTGCGCGCGCCGCCCGGGGGGAAGGCTACTCTATAGAGCCGATTCGCGCCGAGTTTGCTCCATGAACAAGACCCGTATCGCCGTACTGGGCGCCACCGGCCGCATGGGCCGCGCGGTGATCCAGACCGTCTGTGAATCCACGTTGCCGGTGGTGCTCGGCGCCGCGTTCGAGCGCGGCGGCCACGCGGCGGTCGGCACCGACGCGGCGCAGAGCGCCGGGCTGGGCGCGTGCGGCGTGCGGATTCACGACGATGTCGCCGCGCGCACGGACGATTTCGATGTACTCGTCGACTTCACGCGGCCGCAGGGCACGCTGGCGGTGCTGCCGGTCTGCGCCGACGCGGGCAAGCCGATGATCGTCGGTACCACCGGTTTTAGCGACGGCGAGAAGGCCCGTATCGAGGCGGCGGCGCAGCGCATCCCGATCTGCATGGCCGCCAACTTCAGCGTCGGCGTCAACCTGTGCCTGAAGCTGCTCGAAGAGGCCGCGCGCGTACTCGCCGCCGACTGCGACATCGAGATCGTCGAGGCACACCACCGCTTCAAGGTCGATGCGCCCTCCGGCACGGCGCTGGCGATGGGCGAGGCGGTGGCGCGCGGTGCCGGCATCGATCTCGGCCGGCATGCGGTGCTGTCGCGCGAAGGCCAGACCGGCGCGCGCCCCAAGGGTGCGATCGGCTTCGCCACCGTGCGCGGCGGCGATGTCGTCGGCGACCACACGGTGATGTTCCTCGGTGATGGCGAGCGTGTCGAGATCACGCACAAGGCATCGAGCCGCCTGAATTTTGCGCGCGGAGCGCTGCGCGCCGCGCTGTGGGCGCAGGCGCGCGAACCGGGCCTGTACTCGATGCGCGACGTGCTCGGCCTGTGAGCGGGATCGAGATCCGCGCGGCCGCGCCCGGCGACGTCCCGGTCTTGCTCAGGCTGATTCGGGCGCTCGCCGACTACGAGAAGCTGCTCGATCAGGTGGTCGCCACCGAGGACGCGATCGCCGCGGCCTTGTTCGGGCAGCCCCGGTATGCCGAGGCGCTGCTCGCGCGCTGCGACGGCGAGGCCGTGGGCTTTGCGCTGTTCTTCCACAATTACTCGACCTTTCTCGGCCGGCCGGGCCTATATCTGGAAGATCTCTTCGTGGTGCCCGAGGCGCGCGGCCGCGGCATCGGCCGCGCCCTGTTCGCGCAGGTCGCGCGTATCGCCGTCGAGCGCGATTGCGGGCGTCTGGAATGGGCGGTGCTCGACTGGAACCAGCCGGCGATCGAGTTCTACCGCCGGCTGGGCGCGCAGGCGCTCGACCAGTGGACCCTGAACCGGCTCACTGGCGCGCCGCTGCGGGCACTCGCCGACGACAGTCGCTCTCGCTAAAGACCCGCGGGGCGCGGCACGATGCCGGGGGCTGCCTTGACCGTGGACTCGGCGGCGACGATGTAGGCGCCGTCGATCAGTTGCTGCAACCGGTCGTAGGTGTCGACGCCGCCATTGCGCTCGGCCAGTTCCTGCGCCGAGTGCCGGCCGTCGACCTGCACCAGCAAGGCGCGCAGCCGCGGCGGCAGACCGTACCGGCGCGTGCTCAGTTCCTCGCGTCCCTTGTCGCTCTTCAGATACACCGTCTGCGAATTCATGCGACCCTCCTCCAGGCCGGATTCGCGGTTGCGCGGCTTGGCCGCTGCGATCTGGGGGCGAGTGTATGAGTCACAGGGGCGGGGGGTAAACTCGGGGGATTCCCCTGCAGTTCGAGGTGAGGCGATGACGGCAGGCATTCGCGGCATGGCAGCGCTGTTGGTTTTCGGCTGCGGGCTGGCCGAGGCGGCGCCGGACTGGTCGGCGGCGGCCAGCGACATCGAGGCGCGTGTGATCGCGCACCGCCGTCATCTGCATCAGTATCCGGAACTGTCGAACCGCGAGTTCGAGACCGCGAAGTACCTGGCTCAGCATCTGCGCGCACTGGGCCTTGCGGTCGAGACCGGCATCGCCCACACCGGCGTCGTCGCCGTACTCGAAGGCGACAAGCCGGGCAAGACCGTGGCGCTGCGCGCGGACATGGACGGCCTGCCGGTGACCGAGCAAACCGGCCTGCCGTTCGCGTCCACGGTCAAGACCACGTACGACGGCCGCGAGGTCGGCGTCATGCATGCCTGCGGCCACGATGGCCACATGGCGATCCTGCTCGGCGTCGCCGAGCTGCTGGCCGCGCGCAGGGCCGAGTTGCCGGGGACGGTCAAGTTCATCTTCCAGCCGGCCGAGGAAAGCCCGCCGGTCGGCGAAGACGGTGGCGCCAAGCTGATGGTGGAACAGGGCGTGCTGAGTACCGCACCGAAGCCGGACGCGATCTTCGGTCTGCACCTGCTGTCGATGTACGAATCCGGGCAGGTCGGCTGGCGCAGCGGCGGCATCATGGCCAGTGCCGACGACCTGCGCATCGTCGTGCACGGCAAACAGACCCACGGCGCCGCGCCGTGGCTGGGCATCGACCCGGTGGTCGTCGCCGCGCAGATCGTGCTCGGCCTGCAGACTATCGCCAGCCGGCAGATGGCGTCCACCGAGGCGCCGGTGATCGTGACCATCGGCAAGGTCGACGGCGGCGTGCGCGACAACATCATTCCCGACCGCGTCGAGATGAAGGGCACGCTGCGCGCGCTCAACGAGCCGATGCGCCGCGACCTGCACGCGCGCGTCAAGCGCACCGCCGAGAAGATCGCCGAGTCCGCCGGTGCGCGCGCCGAGGTGTTCATCGCCGAGCGTCATGCCTATCCGGTCACCTACAACGATCCGGCGCTGATGCGCAGGATGCTGCCGTCGCTGCAGGACGAATTCGGCGAACGCTTGATCGAGGCGCAGCCGATTCTCGGCGCCGAGGACTTCTCGTTCTTCCAGCGCGAGATTCCGGGCTTGTATCTGTTCGTCGGCATCCGTCCGTCGGACGTGCCGGCCGAGGACTTTCCGGCCAATCACTCGCCGAAGTTCACCATGGACGAGGCGGCGCTGGCCGTCGGCGTGCGCACCTTGTCGCGGCTGGCCTGGGATTATCTGGCGGCACCATGAGCCCGGCGTCGGATGCGGGCGAGGATGGCGTCGGTCGCGCGCGGCGGCTGGTCAAGGGGCGTGGCAGCACCCTCAACCCGGAAGGACGCTTCGAGAAGTCGTCTCGCGAGGGTTTCGATGATGGATGGAATCTCGGCGATGAAGAGCGGCCATCTCCCGAAACCCAGCTTTTCATCGATCACGCGCGCAGCATCATCAGCCGCAACGACTCGCCGGACATTCCGTTCCGGCAGTCGGTCAATCCGTATCGCGGGTGCGAGCACGGCTGCATCTACTGCTATGCGCGGCCGGCGCACGCCTATCTCGACCTGTCGCCGGGTCTGGACTTCGAGACCAAGCTGTTCTACAAGCCCAACGCCGCCGCGCTACTCGAACGCGAGCTGCGCAGGCCCGGCTACGTGCCCGAGTGGATCTCGCTAGGGGCGAACACCGATCCGTGGCAGCCGGTCGAGCGTAAGCTCGGCATCACCCGCAGCCTGCTCGAAGTGCTGGCGCGTTTCCGCCATCCGGTCGGCATCGTCACCAAGGGGGCGGCGCTGATCGAGCGCGACATCGACCTGTTGACCGATCTGGCTCGCGACGGCCTGGTCTTCGTCGCGATCTCGGTCACGACGCTCGATCCGGCGCTCAAGCGCATCCTCGAACCACGCGCCTCGGCGCCGGCGACGCGCCTGCGGGTGATGCGCAAGCTCGCCGACGCCGGCATCCCGACCATGGTGCTGTTCTCGCCGGTGATTCCATACGTCAACGACGCCGAACTCGAGCGCGTGCTCGAAGCGGCGCGCGATGCCGGCGCCCGGCGCGCGAACTACGCGGTGCTGCGGCTGTCGCACGAAGTCAAAGATCTGTTCCGCGACTGGCTCGACGCGCACCTGCCGCTCAAGGCTGCGCACGTGATGAGCCTGGTGCAGCAGATGCGCGGCGGCCGCGACTACGATGCGGACTATGGTCAGCGCATGCGCGGGCAGGGGGTGTATGCCGACCTGATCGCCCAGCGGTTTCGCAAGGCCTGCCAGCGGCTTGGCCTGAATCGCGATGGTCGATTCAAGCTGTCGACGGCGCATTTTCGGGTTCCGCCAGCAGCGGGCGATCAGCTCCCGCTGTTGTGAATGTGCGGCAAGATTTCCGTGGACGGGCCGGGGATGAATCCCTATAATGCGCGTCTAATCCTTGAACGGGGGCGCAAGCCCCCGTTTCAGTGTGTGACGACCGGATTAGAAACAACCCCATGCCAGACCTCAAACCGGCCTTGCTCGCGCTCGCGGACGGCTCCATTTTCTCGGGCGTTTCCATCGGCAGTGACGGTCAGACGGTCGGTGAAGTCGTGTTCAACACGGCGATGAGCGGCTATCAGGAGATCCTGACCGATCCGTCCTACCGTCAGCAGATCGTCACGCTGACCTATCCGCACATCGGCAATGTCGGCACCAATCCGGACGATGCCGAATCGGATCAGGTCCACATCGCCGGTCTGGTGCTGCGCGAGGTGCCGCGGCCACCGAGCAACTTCCGTTCGACGCAGGACTTGCGCGCCTATCTGAAGGCCAACAAGGTCGTCGCCATTGCCGGCATCGACACGCGCCGGCTGACGCGCATCTTGCGCGACACCGGCGCCCAGAGCGGCTGCATCGTCGCCGGTGGACGCATCTCCGAAAAGAAGGCGCTGGAGGCAGCGCGGGCCTTCGGCGGTCTCAAGGGCGCCGATCTGGCCCAGCTCGTCACCTGCGAAAAGCCCTATCGCTGGACACGCGGCTCCTGGCAGCTCGAAACGAATCGCGAGATCGAGCGCGACGACGGCAAGCACCACGTCGTCGTCTACGATTTCGGCGTCAAGCGCAACATCCTGCGCATGCTGGTGGACCGCGACTGCCGCGTGACCGTGGTCCCGGCCAAGACCAGCGCCGCCGAGGTGCTCAAGCTCAAGCCGGACGGTGTGCTGCTGTCGAATGGTCCGGGCGATCCGGAACCCTGCGACTACGCAATCAAGGCCGCCCGTGAATTGATGAGGAAGCGGATGCCGATCTTCGGCATCTGCCTGGGCCACCAGATCCTGGGCCTCGCCGCCGGCGCGAAGACGCTGAAGATGAGCTTTGGCCACCACGGTGCGAACCATCCTGTGCAGGACCTCGAAACCGGCCGCGTGATGATCACCAGCCAGAACCACGGCTTCGCCGTCGACGAGGCGAGCCTGCCGGCGAACGTAAAGGTCACGCACCGCTCGTTGTTCGACGGCTCCAACCAAGGCATCCGCATCACCGATGCGCCGGCCTTCAGCTTCCAGGGCCACCCGGAGGCTAGCCCCGGCCCGCACGACGTCGGCGAGCTGTTCGACCGCTTTATCCAGATGATGCGCGCCTGATCCAAGCCTCATGCCCAAGCGTCAAGACATTCAGAGCATTCTCATCATCGGTGCCGGCCCAATCGTCATCGGCCAGGCCTGCGAGTTCGATTATTCCGGGGCACAGGCCTGTAAGGCGCTGCGCCAGGAGGGTTACCGGGTCATCCTCGTGAACTCCAACCCGGCGACGATCATGACCGACCCGGAGATGGCCGATGCGACCTACATCGAGCCGATCCGCTGGCAGGCGATCAAGAAGATCATCGAGAAGGAGCGCCCGGACGCGCTGCTGCCGACGATGGGTGGCCAGACCGCGCTCAACTGTGCGCTGGATCTGGTTCGGCACGGCGTGCTGGACAAATACGGCGTCGAGCTGATCGGCGCCAAGGCGGAGGCGATCGACGTCGCCGAGGACCGGCAGAAGTTCCGCGACGCGATGACCGAGATCGGGCTCGGTTCGGCTCGGTCGGGCATTGCGCACACCCTGGACGAGGCGCGGGCGATCCAGGCCGAGATCGGCTTTCCGGTGATCATCCGTCCGAGCTTCACGCTCGGCGGCACCGGTGGCGGCGTCGCTTACAACGTCGAGGAGTTCGAGGAGATCGTCGCCCGCGGCCTCGACCTGTCGCCGACCACCGAGGTGCTGATCGAGGAGTCGCTGCTCGGCTGGAAAGAGTACGAGATGGAGGTGGTCCGTGATCGCAAGGACAACTGCATCATCGTCTGCTCGATCGAGAACCTCGACCCGATGGGCGTGCACACCGGCGACTCGATCACCGTCGCCCCGGCGCAGACGCTCACCGACAAGGAGTACCAGATCATGCGCAGCGCGAGCATCGCGGTACTGCGCAAGATCGGTGTCGATACCGGCGGCTCCAACGTGCAGTTCGCGGTCAACCCCAAGGATGGCCGCCTGATCGTCATCGAGATGAATCCGCGCGTGTCGCGCAGTTCGGCGCTCGCGTCCAAGGCCACCGGCTTTCCGATCGCCAAGATCGCCGCCAAGCTCGCCGTCGGCTATACACTGGACGAGCTGCAGAACGACATCACTGGTGGACGCACGCCGGCGTCGTTCGAGCCCAGCATCGACTACGTCGTCGTCAAGATTCCGCGCTTCACCTTCGAGAAGTTCCCGCAGGCCGATTCGCGCCTGACCACGCAGATGAAGTCGGTCGGCGAGGTCATGGCGATCGGTCGTAATTTCCAGGAGGCCTTGCACAAGGCGATGCGCGGCCTGGAGATCGGTTCCGAGGGTTTCGAGCCGCAGGTGGCACCGGAGCACGGAACATACACTCCGGAGTCGATCAACCATATCCGTGCCGAACTCGCGATACCGCGCGCCAAACGCCTGTGGTACGTCGGGGATGCGTTCCGCGCCGGCATGAGCCTCGACGAGGTGCACCAGCTCTCGAAGATCGATCCTTGGTTCCTCGAACAGATCGCCGAACTGATCGCGACCGAGCAGTCGCTACGCGGTCAAAAGCTGTCCCAGCTCGATGCGGCGACGCTGCGTCGCTGCAAACGTCTGGGTTTTTCCGACGCACGTCTGGCGAAGCTGCTCGGCGTCAAGGAAGAGTCGGTGCGCCGCGCACGACTCAAGCACGGCATCCGTCCGGTGTACAAACGCGTCGACACCTGCGCGGCCGAGTTCCCGACTGCGACCGCCTATCTGTACTCGTCCTACGACGAGGAATGCGAGGCGCAGCCGAGCGCGCGCGACAAGATCATGATCCTCGGCGGTGGCCCCAACCGTATCGGCCAGGGCATCGAGTTCGATTACTGCTGCGTGCACGCCGCGCTGGCGCTGCGTGAAGATGGCTTCGAAACCATCATGGTCAACTGCAATCCGGAGACGGTGTCGACCGATTACGATACCTCGGATCGCCTGTACTTCGAGCCGCTGACCTTCGAGGACGTGATGGCCATCATCGACCTCGAAAAGCCCAAGGGCGTGATCGTGCAGTTCGGCGGTCAAACGCCGCTCAAGCTCGCGCGCCGCTTGGAGGCGGCCGGCGCGCCGATCATTGGCACGACGCCGGACGCGATCGATCTGGCCGAGGATCGCGAGCGGTTCCAGAAGCTGGTGGACGAGCTGGGGCTGCTGCAGCCGCCGAACGGCACCGCGACGTCCGAAAAGCAGGCGCTCGCGGTGGCCAAGAAGGTCGGCTACCCGCTGGTCGTACGTCCGTCCTACGTCCTCGGCGGCCGCGCGATGGAGATCGTGCACGACGACGAGGATCTCAAGCGCTACATGCGCGAGGCGGTGCAGGTCTCGAACGACTCGCCGGTGCTGCTCGACCGCTTCCTCAACGATGCGATCGAGGTCGATGTCGATGCGCTCGCCGACGGTCACGACGTGGTCATCGGCGGCATCATGGAGCACATCGAGGAGGCCGGGGTGCATTCCGGAGACTCGGCCTGCTCGCTGCCGGCGTACTCGCTGCCGAAGAAGATCCAGGACGAAATCCGCAGGCAGGTGGTCAAGCTGGCCAAGGCCCTGCACGTGGTTGGGCTGATGAACACCCAGTTCGCGGTGCAGGACGGCAAGGTCTACCTGCTGGAGGTCAATCCGCGCGCTTCACGTACCTCGCCCTTCGTGTCCAAGGCGACCGGTCGGCCGCTGGCCAAGATCGCCGCGCGCTGCATGGTGGGGCGTACGTTGAAGTCCCAGGGCGTGACCCGTGAAGTCGTGCCGCCGTACTACGCGGTGAAGGAATCGGTGTTCCCGTTCAACAAGTTTCCGGCCGTGGACCCGCTACTGGGGCCGGAGATGCGTTCGACCGGCGAGGTCATGGGCACCGGCGCGCATTTCGGCGAGGCCTTCCACAAGGCGATCCTCGCCGGCGGCATGGACATCCCGCGCGGCGGCCAGGCGTTCATCTCCGTGCGTGATCACGACAAGAAAAAAGCCGTGGAGTTGGCGCGCATCCTGGTCGACAAGGGCTTCCGCGTCTTTGCGACGCATGGCACCGCGGCGGCAATCCAGAAGGCCGGCATCGCCTGCGTGGGCGTGAACAAGGTCAAGGAGGGCCGGCCACACTGTGTCGACATGATCAAGAACGGCGAGATCCAGTTCATCGCCAACACCACGGAAGGCAAACAGTCGATCGAAGAGTCGCGCTCGATCCGCGCCTCGGCGATCCAGAACAAGGTCTGCTACTTCACGACGATCGCCGGCGCGCTGGCCGCCGCCCAGGCCATGGATCACCTCGACCGGCTCGACGTCAACCGCCTGCAGAGTTTGCACGCCGGGTGCCAGTCGGTACCATAGTAAGGCCGATCATGCGTCGTTTTTGCCCGCCGCCGTGCTGCGGCCGGCTTTGTTTTTGCCAGAAGAATCAATGATGAACAAGATCCCGATGACCGCGCGGGGCGCCGACAAGCTGCGCGAGGAACTGCGTTACCGCAAGAGCGAGTTGCGTCCGAAGATCATTGCTGCGATCGACGAGGCCCGCAAACAGGGTGATCTGCGCGAGAATGCGGAGTATCACGCGGCGCGGGAGCAACACGGTTTCAACGAGGGGCGGATCCAGGAAATCGAATCCAAGCTCAGTTCCGCGCAGATCATCGATGTCACTCAGATTCCGCCTTCCGGTAAAGTGATCTTCGGGGTCACCGTGGACTTGGCCGACGCCGACTCCGGCGAGCAGCTACGCTATCAGATCGTCGGCGAGGACGAGGCGGACGCCAAAAGTGGTCTGATTTCGGTGAACTCGCCGATCGCACGCGCCTTGATCGGCAAATCCGAGGGCGACGTGGTCCAGGTCGTCGCCCCCGTTGGTGCGCGCGAACTTGAAATCGTCAAAGTGCACTACATATGAGGAGCATCGGGCGCCGCTCAAGCCGGTGCTTCGCGAACCGGTGCTGATCCCTACCATTCGGGTGCCCGCTTGCCATGACACAGAAACGTCGTCCCAGCTCGGCTCGCTGGATCGCCGAGCACGAAGCCGATCCCTACGTGCTGGAGGCCCGGCGACTCGGGCTGCGCTCCCGTGCAGCGTTCAAGCTCAAGGAGATCCAGGAGCGCGACCGCATCTTGAAACCCGGCCAGGTGGTCGTGGATCTGGGCGCGGCCCCGGGCGGCTGGAGCCAGGTCGCACGGCCGCTTCTGGGCAGCCGTGGGCAGCTGTTCGCGCTCGATCTTTTGCCGATCGAGCCGATACCCGGGGTGGACATCATCCGCGGCGATTTTCGCGAGGATGCCGTGCTGCATCGCCTGGAGATCCGGGTCGGTGATCAGATGGTGGACGTGGTGCTCAGCGACATGGCGCCGAACATCACCGGCATCGACAGCGTCGACCAAGCGGCGAGCATGCATCTGTGCGAGCTGGCGCTGGAGTTCGCCAAGGCGCATCTCAAGCCGCGCGGCACGCTGCTGGTCAAGGCCTTCCACGGCGAGGGCTTCGACGCTTACGTTAAGGCCTTGCGCGAGCATTTCGACAGCGTGGTCACACGCAAGCCCTGTGCATCGCGGTCGCGCAGCAGCGAGGTGTATCTGCTGGCGCGCAACTTTCGCACGGTGTAGTGTTCTGATGGCAGGGCATGGGCTGCGTCGCGTGCCGGTGTAACAAGAGGAACTGCGTTGAACGATCTGGCAAAGAATCTGCTGCTCTGGGTAGTGATCCTCGTCGTCTTGATGAGTGTCTTCCAGAGCTTTTCGACGCGTTCGCGCGGTCAGCCCGAGCTCGCGTACTCGGAGTTCATCAACCAGGTCGAGAGCGGTAACGTCGCCGAGGTCTACATCGCGGGTCAGGTCATCCGCGGTGAACTGCGCGGCGGCGCGCGTTTCGTGACCATCAGCCCGGAGACCGACAACCGGGCGATGATCGGTACCCTGCTGGAGAACAAGGTCAAGTTCACCGGCGAGGAGCCTGCGCGTACGCCGTGGTTCCTGCAGCTACTCTTCAATGCGTTTCCGGTGCTGCTCTTGATCGCCGTGTGGATCTACTTCATGCGGCAGATGCAGGGCGGTGGTGGCGGGCGCGGCGCGCTGTCGTTCGGCAAGAGCCGTGCGCGCATGCTCAACGCCGATCAAGTCAAGGTCACGTTCAACGACGTGGCCGGTTGTGAGGAGGCCAAGCAGGAAGTCGCCGAGCTGGTCGATTTCCTCAAGGATCCGGGCAAGTTCCAGAAGCTGGGCGGAAAGATCCCGCGCGGCGTGCTGATGGTCGGCCCGCCGGGAACCGGCAAGACGCTGCTGGCCAAGGCCATCGCCGGCGAGGCCGGTGTGCCGTTCTTCACGATCTCCGGTTCGGACTTCGTCGAGATGTTCGTCGGTGTCGGTGCTTCGCGCGTGCGCGACATGTTCGAACAGGCCAAGAAGCACGCGCCGTGCATCATCTTCATCGACGAGATAGACGCCGTGGGCCGACACCGCGGCGCGGGCCTCGGCGGCGGCCACGACGAGCGCGAGCAGACGCTCAACCAGTTACTGGTCGAGATGGACGGTTTCGAAGGCAACGAGGGCGTGATCGTCATCGCCGCGACCAACCGCCCGGACGTGCTCGATCCGGCGCTGTTGCGTCCGGGCCGCTTCGATCGCCAGGTGGTCGTGCCGCTGCCGGACGTGCGTGGCCGCGAACAGATTTTGAAGGTGCACATCCGTGCGGTGCCGCTGGCCGACGACGTCAAGCCGGAGATCATCGCGCGCGCAACCCCGGGCTTTTCCGGTGCGGACCTCGCCAATCTCGTCAACGAGGCCGCGCTGTTCGCCGCGCGTGCCAACAAGCGCCTGGTCGATCAGGACGATTTCGAGCGCGCCAAGGACAAGATCATGATGGGCGCCGAGCGCCGCAGCATGGTGATGTCCGAGGACGAGAAGCGGCTCACCGCCTATCACGAGGCCGGGCACGCGATCGTCGGCTTGTCCGTGCCCGAGCACGATCCGGTCTACAAGGTCACGATCATCCCGCGCGGCCGTGCGCTCGGCGTGACCATGTTCCTTCCTGAGGAGGACCGCTACAGCTACACCCGGCAGCGCCTGAACTCCCAGATCTGTTCGCTGTTTGGTGGGCGCTTGGCCGAAGAAATCATCTTCGGCGCCGACAAGGTGACGACTGGGGCCGCCAACGACATCGAGCGCGCCACCGAGATCGCGCGCAACATGGTCACCAAGTGGGGCATGTCCGACAAGCTCGGTCCGTTGTCCTATAGCGAGGACAACGGCGAGGTCTTCCTGGGCAAGAGCGTGACCCAGACCAAGCACGTCTCCGACGATACGGCGCATGCGATCGACGAGGAGGTGCGCCGGGTCATCGAGTCCAACTACCAGCGAGCCAAGAAGATCCTGCTGGACAACATCGACAAGCTGCACGCGATGGCCGACGCGCTCATCAAGTACGAAACCATCGACGCGGAGCAGTTGCGACGCATCATGGCCGGACAGGATCCGGGGCCGCCCGAGAGCTGGTACGATGGCACTCGCCCCGGCGGTAAACCCAAACCGGCGTCCGAGCCGACGCCGCAGACCACCAGCCCGCCGCCACCGAAACCGGCGAGTCAGATCTGACCGATACCGGCGCCGCTGCGCTCTGCGGGGTGTGCGCCGTGCCTCGGCCTTCGACGATGCAGCTCGTTCTGCCGCACCGCGTTCTCGACCTGAGCGAGCCCTGCGTCATGGGCGTGCTCAATGTCACGCCAGACTCATTCTCCGACGGCGGTCGACATCAAACGCGTGACGCCGCAGTCGCGCACGCGCTGCAGATGGTTGCGCAGGGTGCGCGCATCGTCGACATCGGCGGCGAATCGAGCCGACCGGGCGCAAGTCCCGTGTCCGAGGAGGACGAGCTGGCGCGGGTGATCCCGGTGGTCGAGGCCTTGCGCGCGTGCAGTGACGTGGTGATCTCGGTGGACACGACCAAGCCCGCGGTGATGCGCGCGGCCTGCGCCGCGGGCGCCGACATCATCAACGACATCAACGCACTGCAGACCCCGGGCGCGCTCGAGGTGGTGGCCGATGCCAAGGTAGCGGTGTGCCTGATGCACATGCAGGGGCGGCCGCAGACCATGCAGACCGCGCCGCGGTATGACGATGTCGTGCGCGAGGTGCGTGAGTTCCTGGCAGCGCGCATCGCTACCTGCCGCGCCGCCGGGATCGGCGCGGACCGGATCGCGATCGACCCCGGCATCGGCTTCGGCAAGACGCTAGAGCACAACCTGACCCTGCTCGCCAATCTGCGCGCCTTGCAGATCGACCCGCATCCTTTGCTCGTCGGCGTGTCGCGGAAATCCATGTTCGGTCAGCTGCTCGGCCGCCCCCTCGATCGGCGCCTGGCCGGTAGTCTCGCCGCCGCTGCTATTGCGGTCTGGCAGGGGGCGGCTATAGTGCGCGCCCACGATGTGGCCGAAACTGTCGACGCGATCCGCACGGCCACCGAAATCCGCAGGAGGGGGGCTGCGCCTTGACTCGCAGGTACTTCGGCACCGATGGCATCCGCGGTCGCGTCGGCGAGCCGCCGATGACGCCCGAGTTCGCGCTCAAGCTCGGCTGGGCCGCGGGGCGCGTGCTCGGCGGGGGTGCGCGCGCCCGTGTGCTCATCGGCAAGGACACGCGCCGCTCGGGCTACATGTTCGAGTCCGCGCTGGAGGCGGGTTTCGCGGCGGCCGGCGTCGAATCGGAGCTGCTCGGCCCCTTGCCGACGCCGGCCGTCGCCTACCTGACGCGCGCCCTGCGTGCCCGCGCCGGCGTGGTCATCTCGGCCTCACACAATCCGCATCACGACAACGGCGTCAAATTCTTCGGCGCCGATGGCAGCAAGCTCAGTGATGCGATCGAGCAGCAGATCGAGGACATGCTCGATCGCCCCCTCGAGTGCGTCGCGCCGGAACGTTTCGGGCGCGCGCGCCGCATCGAGGACGGCGCCGGCCGTTACATCGAGTTCTGCAAGAGCAGCTTCGGCGATCGCAGCCTCGACGGCCTGTCGCTGGTGCTCGATTGCGCCAACGGCGCCGCGTACAAGGTCGGCCCGGCCGTATTCGCCGAGCTGGGGGCGGATGTCGACGTCATCGGCAACACCCCGGACGGGCTCAACATCAACCGTGACTGCGGATCGACCCATCTGCAGGCGCTGCGTGCGCGCGTGGTCGAGCGCGGCGCGGCGCTGGGCATCGCACTCGACGGCGACGCCGATCGCTGCCTGATGGTCGATGCCGAGGGCCGCGAGATCGACGGCGACCAGATCCTCTACGTGATCGCCTGCGCGCGCCTGGCTGCCGGCACTTTGCAGGGGCCGGTGGTCGGCACGTTGATGTCCAATCTCGGTCTCGAACACGCGCTGCGCGAGCGCGGCGTCGAGTTTCGGCGCGCACAGGTCGGCGACCGCTACGTGATGGAAATGCTCAAGGCCAGCGGCGGCGTGCTCGGCGGCGAAACCTCGGGACATACCATCTGCCTCGACCGCACGACGACCGGAGACGGCATCATCACGGCCTTGCAGGTCCTCGCGGTGCTGGTACGCGAAGGTCGTTCAATCGACCAGTGTGTCGCCGGCATGCGCAAATACCCCCAGGTCCTCATCAACGTGCCAGTGAACGGGCGCGCGCGTGAGATCATGGATAAGCCCGAGATCCGCGCAGCGCAGGCAGACGTGCTCGCACGCATCGGCGACCGCGGTCGTCTCTTGCTGAGGCCGTCGGGGACTGAGCCGCTGATTCGCGTGATGGTGGAGGGGCAGGACGCTGCCGAGACCAGGGCGGCGGCCGAGTATCTGGCCGACTGTGTGCGCACAGTCTGCGGCTGACGACGACAGGACACGAGATCGATGAAGCGAAGAGCGCTGGTGGCCGGCAACTGGAAGATGAACGGCTCGCACGATTTCAACGCGAGCCTGGTGCGCGAGATTGTGCTCGAGATCAAACGCTTCCCCGACATCGACGTGCTCGTGTGTCCGCCGGCGCCCTATCTGGACGCCGTGGGCCGTCAGCTTGCGGGTAGCGCGATCCAGCTCGGTGCGCAGAACCTGTGCGAGCAGCCAAAGCCGGGGGCTTTCACTGGCGAGATCCACGGCGGCATGTTGCGCGACGTGGGGTGCGCCTATGTCATCGTCGGGCACTCCGAGCGCCGTGCGCTGTACGCCGAGACCGATGCGCGCGTCGCACAGAAGTTTGCCGTGGCGCTCGCGTGTGGACTCACACCGATCTTGTGCGTGGGCGAGACGCTGGACGAGCGTGAACAGCACCGCACCGAGGCGGTCATCGCCCGCCAGCTGGCTGCCGTGATCGAGGACAGCGGGATCGCCAGCTTCAAGCAAGCGGTCATCGCCTATGAGCCGGTGTGGGCGATCGGCACGGGCAAGACGGCGACCCCGGCGCAGGCCCAGGAGGTGCACGCCTTCATCCGTGGCCAGTTGGCGGCGGCAGATGCTAGAATCGCAAATTCGACGCGGATTCTCTACGGTGGCAGTGTCAAGGCCGAGAATGCGCAGTCACTGTTCAATTGTCCCGACGTCGACGGCGGCCTCATCGGAGGGGCGTCATTGAAGGCGGACGAGTTCGTGGCGATCTGTGCGGCCGCGCAGTCGCGCAGCAAGTGAGATTCAAAAAAATCATGTATACGGTATTGGTGATCGTGCAGGTGCTGACTGCCGTCGGGCTCATCGGCCTGATCCTGTTGCAGCACGGCAAGGGGGCCGATGCAGGGGCCGCCTTCGGCAGCGGTGCCTCCGGCACGGTCTTCGGTGCGCGCGGCTCGGCCAATTTCCTGTCGCGTGCCACGGCGTGGCTGGCCACGGTGTTCTTCGCTGTGAGCCTGGCTCTGGCCTACCTCGTCCATGGCGAGCGCGAGGCGGCTTCGGTGATCGACCGCATCCAACCTGCGGCTGCCCAAACCGCACCGGCCGAGGCCAGCTCCGCTGAGGCTCCACCGACCCAAGCGCCCGCGGTCGAGGCGTCCGAGCCGGCCCCGATCATTCCCGACTGAGCACCGCAGACAAAGGGCGCGACAAAACACGCGGTCGACGCTAAACTGCGCGCCCCATCGCCCACGTGGTGGAATTGGTAGACACGCTACCTTGAGGTGGTAGTGACGAAAGTCGTGGGAGTTCGAGTCTCTCCGTGGGCACCAACGCAAGCTCGGGCCAAGCCTGGCCAATCCGATAACCCCGCTTCCACGCGGGGTTTTTCGTTGGTGCGGCGGGTGCGGATCGTGTCGGCAGCCGGCGAGGCGATCGCGGTCTGCCCGCTTTGTTGAGGGCTGAACTGTCTCTTGACCAGAACCGCACGCGCCGTTGTGCGGAGCCCGGCGGCATCCCTACGCTGGGAACCGTAATCACGGCCCCGCCAGGGTTCTTTCGACGACGTTCCATGTCCACGGTGTGCCAACGGCGCAGACACGCACAGAATGCGATGCAGCGGGTCGTGCGTGACGTACGCAAACTGCCGGATCGTGGTGTCGCGGCATGAGTGTCGGATCGGCGTGGGCAGCGGCGCCCGCGGTCGTCGTCACGGGCGCGTCGCAGGGTATCGGCGCTGCGATCGCAGAGCGCTTCGCGACCTGCGTACCCGGTGTGCGGCTGGCACTGGTCGCCCGCGATCGCCAGCGCCTTGAGGCCGTCGCGGCGCGTTGTGCGTCGACTGGGGCACAAGCCATCGTGCTGTCGGCCGATCTACTGGAAACGGCACAGGTCGAGCGCATGGCCGGGCAGGTGTTATCGAGCTTCGGGAGCGTCGACGTGCTGGTGAACAATGCCGGCCGGTGGCGCGGCGGCGCGGTGCACGAGATGTCGGTTGGCGATTTCGCTCTGACCTTGCAGGAAAACCTGGTCAGCATGTTCGCGGTGACGCGCGCCTTCTTGCCAGCAATGCTGGCGCGCGGTCGCGGCGATCTGTTCTTCGTGTCGTCCACGTCGGGGCTAGAGGGGCTGGCCAACAATGCTGCGTACTGTGCTGCCAAGCATGGTGTCGCCGGTCTGGCGAAGGCGGTGCGTGCGGAGCTTGCTGGGCGGGGTTTGCGCGTTTGCTGCGTGTATCCGGGTGCGACCGACACGCCGACCTGGGACGGCTCTGGCGTCGATCGCGCGAGCCTGATAGCCGCGAGCGATGTCGCGCAGATGATCGTGGAGGCGCATCGACTGTCGGGTCGGTCGATGCTGGAGGAGCTGATCCTGCGTCCTGTCGCGGGGCGTTGATCGGTGGATCGTTCGTTTCGTTTGGTATGTCGAATGGCATGGCGGCGAGTCGCCGTTTGGAGGAGGCGGTGCATGCATCAAGGTGATGACTCGGTTGCCCGACGCGGGCTCAGGGCGGTGGCCGTCGCGGCGCTGCTGATCGGCCAGTCGGCTTCTGCCGCGACGGTCCCCGAGGTGATCGACGCGAGCAACGCGTGGCTAGTGGCGCAGGCGCAGAGTCAGCGGCGCGTGGACGATCTGGGGGAGGAGCGGCGGGGCCTGGCGGAGGAATACCGGACGGTATTGCGGGAGATCGAGGGTCTGGAGGCGTACAACCGTCAGCTCGAG
>NZ_JBEPIJ010000009.1:0-136691 GCF_040327995.1 Sinimarinibacterium thermocellulolyticum
GGGGAGCTGCGTCCAAAGCGCCGAAAATACCCTCACCGTGTCGTCAAATTGGTCATTCCGAAACCAGAAAGCCTCCGCCCGTGCTCCAGGCGCGTCTATCGGCTCGCTGGTGACGGATCCGGGTTAGCTGCCAGCCCTGCATCTTCCGGGTGTGGCAGTCCATCACCGAGGCCAGTGTCAACCAGCCATCGTGACCGCCCCGCGCTCGGCACAGATCGGCGGCCCGGTGTTCCTCCGGCGCCGGGCGACCGTCGGCAGCGCGCTACATGGCCTCTCCGCCCCGAGATGAGCCTTGGCGGTAATCGGCGTTACATCACCCTCTGGCGCTGGTCGCGTAGGCATGAACGGGTTATCTTGACGTTTGCCCACCGCTGAATCAGGTCAAGGGGTAATCCGCGTGACTGCCGCGCATCCGTTCCGCAACGACGACCATGAAGCCTTCCGCCAACAAGTGCGCCGCTTCGTCGAGCGCGAGATCGCGCCGCACGTGGAGCGCTGGGAGGCCGAGCAAACGCTGCCGCGTGAGCTGCACCGCAAGGCTGCCGAGGCTGGTCTGTTGCAGATCGGTTTTCCGGAGGCCTACGGCGGCGTCGAGGTACCGGACCTCTACTACCTGATCGTGCTCACCGAGGAACTGGCGCGTGCCGGCAGCGGCGGCGTGATCGCGAGCCTGATGTCGCACGGCATCGGCACCCCGCCAATCGTGCATGCCGGCACGCACGAGCAGAAGCAGCGTTTCGTAGCACCGGTGCTCGCCGGCGAGAAAATTGCCGCCCTGGCCATCACCGAACCGAGCGGCGGTTCGGACGTCGCCAACTTGAAGACGCGCGCCGTGCGCGACGGCGATCACTACATCGTCAACGGCACCAAGACCTTCATCACCTCGGGCCTGCGCGCCGATTTCATCACCACCGCCGTGCGTACCGGCGGTGACGGCATGGGCGGCATTTCCCTGCTGGTAATCGAGGGCGATACGCCGGGCCTGACGCGCACGCCTCTGCGGAAAATGGGCTGGTGGTGCTCGGACACGGCAACGCTGTATTTCGACAACTGCCACGTGCCGGTTGCCAATCGCATCGGTCCCGAGAACGCCGGCTTCATGGCGATCATGATGAACTTCAACCACGAGCGCATCATGCTCGCCGCGCAGGCGCTGGCCTTCGCCCAGGTCTGCTACGACGAGTCGCTGGCCTACGCGCGCGAGCGCCAAACCTTTGGTCGTGCGCTGATCAAGAGTCAGGTGATCCGCCACAAGCTGGTCGACATGCGCATGCGCATCGAAGCCCTGCGCGCGAATCTCGACGTGCTCGCCTGGCGCGTCGCGCGCAAACAGATGCCGGTGGCCGAGGTCTGTCTGCTCAAGAACCTGGCGACGACGACGCTCGAATGGGTCGCCAACGAGGCGCTGCAGATCTTCGGCGGCGCCGGCTATCTGCAGGGGGCGAAGGTCGAGCGCATCTACCGTGAAACCAAGGTGCTGACGATCGGTGGCGGTTCACTGGAGATCATGAAGGATCTTGCCGCGCGGCAGATGGGGTATTGACGCGGTCGCACGGCGGCTCCCGCACCCACGCTCGCCCGCCACGCGGCGGGCTCACGGCACCGTGTCGCCGCCGCACCGCTCGCCCAAGGTGCCTACGATCGGTGGCGGCTCGCTGGAGATCATGAAGGATCTCGCGGCGCGGCAGATGGGGTATTGACGTCCGCACGTTGACAATCAACTCGGCGACACCGTAAGACGGCCCTCGACAAGACGAGACCCGGGCAACACGCCCGTTACGGAGGAGAGTCGCCATGGACCGACGATGCCGTGCTGCCGTCGGCGCCGTGCTGTCATCGTGCCTGTTCGTTGCCTGCGGCAGCAGCGAACCACCGACATCAATCGACACGCCGCAGGCACCGTTGGTTGGCTCTCTGTACAACGGCCCCGAACCGCGGCCCGGACCGCCGATCCTGTACGCCCCGCCGCCGCGCGCACCGCAGCTCGAGAACACGGGTGTCTGGCGCGCCCCGCCGATCCTGATCTCCGGCGCCTCGGCCTACCGCGACGGCGAGTTCCTGTATCAGGACTTTCTGTTCGACGATCACGGCGCCAACGGCACGCTGGAGAACGTCGTCGACATCGCCGCCGGACTCGATGGGGTCGCCGACGACGTCTTCTCGCGTCGCGGCGGCAGCTACCGCTACCCGCTCGATCCGGTGTATGCGAACAACGCCGCTGATCTGGTCGAGTTCCGTGTACGCGCACTCGACGAGGCCACGGCGTTCCGCGTGACTCTGAACACCCTACTCGATCCCGACCGCGTCGGACTCACACTGGCGCTCGGTGACAGCGCCGAGCCGCGTGTGCTGCCGCGCGGCGCGAACGTCGTCGTACCGGCACGCTGGGCGCTGACGGTGTTCGAAGCGCAGGCGGAACTCGTCGATCTGGACACCGGGGAAGTGCTCGCCAGCGATCTGCCGGTCGACGTGGATCTCGAACGCGCGCAGATCCAATGGCGCGTGCCGCGCAGCGTCAGGGATCCGGGCCGCGAACGCATCGCGATGGCGTTCGGCGTCGGTCTGTGGGATACGACGGCCGATGCGTATCTGCTGCCGGGCGCGGTCGCCAGCGAGACCAGCCCCGGTGGCGCCCTCGGCTTGAGCGGCCCACCCGCGGCCTTCTTCAATGTCGCCTTTCGTTACGACGAGCCCGGGACCGAGCTTTTGCCGTCGCTGTTCACGGACCTCGTGCTCAACACCGCCTGGTGGCGCAACCAGCGCCAGGGCGCGGCGCTTGCCGCCGGCGACATCAGCGAGTTCCGCGCCATGGTGGACTTCGGCCGCCTGCGCGACGGTGTCCGCGACGACATGCCCAACCAGCCGGGCGGCACGCCGACGGTCGGCGCGATCAGCCGAATTTTCGCCAGCCGCTTCACGCATGCGCCCGGCATCGATCCGGCGAACGACTGCGGCACCGCCCAGGGCTGCCTCGGCCGTTTCGGCGGTCAGTTGCAGCCCTACGCGCTGTACGTTCCGGATCGCGAAGCCCCGGACGGCGGCTTCGGCTTCACGCTGCTTTTGCACTCGCTGGCGGCCAATTATCACCAGTACCACGGCACCCGCCATCAGCGGCAGCTCGGCGAACGCGGTCGCGGATATCTGGTCGCGACGCCGGCGGGCCGCGGTCCGGACGGCTGGTATGTCGAGACCGCCGGAGCCGATGCCTTCGAAGTCTGGAACGATGTCGCCCGGCACTATCCGCTGAATCCCAACTACGCGGCCGCGAGCGGTGTATCGATGGGTGGCTACGGCAGCTACCGCTTCGCGACGCGCTATCCGGATCTGTTCGCGCGCGTGCACACCATCGTCGGCCCGCCTGCGGTCGGCATCTGGGTGCCGCCGCTGCAGCCGAGCCCGGGCCCGCAGTCGAACACCTTCGAAGCGCTGGCGTCTTTGCGCCATGTGCCGACGCTGATCTGGGCAGCGACGACCGATGAGCTGGTGCCCTATCCCGGGCCGCTGACACAAGCCCAGGAGCTCGATCGGCTCGGCTATCGCTATCGCTTCGAAAGCTACGCGCCGGCCGAGCATCTGACGTTCTCGTTCAATGACGAGTACCAGCCCGGCGCCGACTTTCTGGGCGATCACGCGGTCGTGCGCAATCCGGCGCACATCAGCTACGTGGTCAACCCGCGCATGGACTTTGCGAACGTCGGCATGGTCGCCGATCACGTCTACTGGCTGTCGGCACTGGCCACACGCGATGGCGAGCCCGGCAGCATCGACGCGGTTTCCGAGGGTTTCGGCGCGAGCGACGCCGAAGTATTGCCGACGCAGTTCGGCGCCGGGCTTTTGACCGGCGGCAACCTGCCGGCGATTGCCTACCTCAGCCAGTCACGCGATTGGGGTGATGCCCCCGCGGCCACGGCGGCCGACCGGCTGCGGCTCGTGCTGCGCAACATCGCGAGCCTCACCGTCCACCCCGAGCGCGCGCGCTTAAGCTGCGCTGCCGAACTGCAGGTCGACAGCGACGGCCCGGTGGAAGTCCGCTTCGCCGGCTGCGATCGCGTCGAGCGATATTGAGGCGCCGGCGCGACTAGGCGCCGACGCATCCTCCTACTCCTCTTGCGGCTCGCGCGCCACCGCGCAGCTCGAATGCACGTTGAGCGTCGCCGCAGCTGACAGCAGGCCGCCGGAGAAGGTCAGGCGCAGGCCGTTGGCGGCGGCGCTCGCCTCACCCAGCGGCGGCGTCGACAGCAGGTTCACCTCCTCGCCGCCGATGACCCCAAGCAGCGCCAGATACAGCGGCGCGAAACCCACGCCGAAGCTTTCCTGCACGGTGCAGTTCGCGCCCTCGGCATCACAGGTGACGGTGTCGATCGTCACCTCGGACAGCAGTTCGGCGCTGAGCAACGAGGCACTGCGGCTGACCAAAAAGCCAGCCGGCCGGCCCACACGCAGCGGACTGGTCGGCGTCTGTGACACCGTCACCGAGACGCTGGACTGCGTGAGCAGACCGAGCGGGATGCTCATCGTGCCGAAGGTCTCGACATTGGCATCGAAAATCGCCGCCGGCTGCTGCACCTCACAGCCGAGGCAGGCCATCGAGGCTTCGTCGCTGAATACCGAGGGCGGTGCGATGAACTCGGTCTCGCAGAAGGCATTGAGCGGCTCGACCACGAGGGTCGCCGATGCGGACGCCGGGCTGATGCCCTGCGCATCGGCGATCGCACCGGTGATCTGCGCCGAACCGACGGCGAGAGTGCTGAAGTTGTCGTCGTCGGCCGGGTTGTCGGCGACGCTGGCGTCGCTGCTGGTCCAGGTGACGTCGAACATGCTCTCGTCGATCCGGCGCACCTGACCATCGGTGAACGCGCCGTAGATGTCGAACGGCACGTTGGCGCCGGCGGCGACGGTGTAGCGGTCGGCCGGATCGCGTGCCGTCGCCGACTGCGGGCGCACGTGATCGACCCCGACCAATTCGGCATCGGTGACGGTGACGAACGTCGACGCGCTTCGATCTTGGAACGTCGCCGTGATGCGCTGCGGCGTGGTGCTGGGTGCGACGCCGAGCACGACGCCGCGATCGTCAACGGTGGCGATCGCCGTGTCCATTTCCTGCCAGTCGACGCGCTCGGTCACATCCTCGTCGACGACGATCACGCCGTCCTCGGCACCTTCGGTTCCGGGGGGGACGGTCTGCTCGAACGTGGCGATGGCGCGAAAGCTCAGCGTGGTACCGG
Source organism: Sinimarinibacterium thermocellulolyticum (assembly GCF_040327995.1). Taxonomy (NCBI): domain Bacteria; kingdom Pseudomonadati; phylum Pseudomonadota; class Gammaproteobacteria; order Nevskiales; family Nevskiaceae; genus Sinimarinibacterium; species Sinimarinibacterium thermocellulolyticum. The sequence continues at coordinate 5,226 of NZ_JBEPIJ010000009.1, forward strand.
CCGGAATCTGCGAACCCTGCTGCGGATCGAGGGGCTGCACGCGCAGGCCGGTCAGGGTGACGATCGGCGTGAAGTCGGGGCTACGGATCCCGCCGTCTCCGCAAGCGGACAAAGCGGCTGCCAATGCAGCCGAAACCCAAAAACGCAACGCATTCATCTGCCGACTCCCGCGCAAGAACCAGTGATGTCGAGTGGGCTGACCCAACTCTGCTTATTTACGGCTTTCGTGTGTCTCATCATAATGCATCTGCTTGCGCCGCAGCGGAACCGGCGGCGGCAAAACGTCAACTCAATTCACGGTAGAACCGCGACCTCCACACGCAATCGCGGGCGGTGGCCGGGGCCATTTCAGGGATCGGGAGATCGTCAAGATGTCGAAGCATGCTCGGCTCGCCGCCGCTACAGTCCTTCTGGGCATCGTGGCCGGCGCGTCGGCCAAGGAGTTCGATGACCGCCTCTACGTCACCCCGATGATCGGCGGCGTGTTCGCCGATTCCGATGTGGGTCCGCTGGGCGGCATCGTCGTCGGCAAGAACGTCTCGCCGCGGTTCGGTGTCGAGCTGGATCTCAACTACAGTGCCCTCGACGTCAGCCACCTGCCCGCGGAAAACGATTACGAGCGCCTCACGCTGGGCGTGAACCTGCTCGGCTACTTCGCTGCGGATACCGCGAACGTGCGTCCGTTTCTGCTCGCCCACGGCAATCTGCGCAGCCTCGACTTCCTCGGCGTGGGGCTGGACGGAGCCGGTGTCGCCGTCGGAGGCGGCGCGCTGTTCAAGCTGGCGCCGAAGTGGGATGCGCGTCTGGACGTGCGCTACAACCTCGATTTCATCGGCGAGCGCACCGAGAACAACGTCACCGTGCCCGAGGACACCTTCTACCTGTGGAGCACCGGGCTGGGCGTGAGCTACAAGTTCGGCGCCGACCCGTACGACGCCGACGGTGACGGCGTGCCCGACCACCTCGACAAGTGTCCGGACACGCCCGCGGGTGTCGCCGTGTACTCCGACGGCTGCCCGATGGACTTGGACGGCGACGGGGTGCCGGACTACCTCGACAAATGCCCGAACACGCCCAAGGGCGTGCTCGTCGGGCAGGACGGCTGCGAGCTCGACAGTGATGGCGACGGCGTGCCCGACAGCCTCGACCAGTGCCCGAACACCCCGCGCGGCGCCCGCGTCAATGCGGTGGGCTGCCCGCTCGATGCCGACGGCGACGGCGTGCCGGACGGCCTCGACCGCTGCCCGGATTCCCCGCCCGGCCTGCCGGTCGGCCCCGACGGCTGCCCGCTGGATTCGGACGGCGACGGCGTGCCGGATCACCTCGACGAGTGCCCGAACACACCGCCGGGCGCCAAGGTGCTACCAAACGGCTGCGCACTCGAGGGCGACTGCCGCAAGCCGCGCCCCGGCGAGCAGGTGGACGCCAACGGCTGTGCTATCGACCGCAGCTTCATCCTGCGCGGCGTCAAGTTCGAGTTCGACTCGGACCGCCTGACGCCGGAGGCGCGCGAGATCCTCAACGAGGTGGCCGAGACGCTCAAGGCCTATCCCAACATCGACGTCGAGCTCGAAGGCCACACCGACGCCATCGGCTCGGACAACTACAACCTCGGCTTGTCGGAGCGCCGCGCGATCTCGGTCAAGGCCTACCTCGAAGGCCGCGGCATCCAGGCACGGCGCATGCGCCCCGTGGGCTATGGCGAGAGCCAGCCGATCGCCAGCAACGACACCGAGGAAGGCCGCGAGGAGAACCGTCGCGTCGAACTGACGGTCATCGAGGACTGAAACCGAAACGGCCGTCGTGACGAAGAACCCCGCTCGCGAGCGGGGTTCTTCGTTTGCGCCGGCAACGGCGTCAGTCGGTCTGCGGCTCGACCTGGACCAGCAACTGACGGTTCTTGACCTGCTGTCCGGCCTGTGCGCCGACTGCGATGACCTTGCCTGCGACCGGCAACGAGAGCTGGAACTCCATCTTCATCGCCTCGAGCACCGCCAGCGTCTGACCCTTGGCCACGGTGTCGCCGACCTGCACGTGCACGGCGACGAGCTTGCCGTCGGAGTGCGCGAGCAGACGGCCATCGGAACCGGCGGATGCGGCCTCGACCGGCGCCAGGGTGACATCTTCGTAGCAGTACACCTCGCCTTCGGCATCGAGCCACATGCGATTGCCGTCGCGCGCGGTTCTGGCCTTGCCCTGCACTCCGTCACAGATGTAGTGGAACTCGTGCGCGAGATTGCGCACGACGTCGATCACCAGCGTCTGCCCCGAAATGACGATGGTGAATACATGGCCGTCGTGCACGAGCACCTCCAGATCGTGCGTCTGGTCGCGCCACTTCAGCCGGTAGTCCGCGGGCGACTCGTGCGAGCTGTGCCAGCCGATGAACTCGGGCGCGAGATCGTGCGCCGCGGCGAGCGCGAAGGCCTCGTCCATGTACAGCGCCACCGCGGCCAGCGCGTAGTGACGCGGCGTCGGCTGCATCGCCGCAATCGTCTGCGTAGGGAAATGCTGGCCGATGAAGCCGGTGGAGAAGTCGCCGCCGGCGAAGGCCTCGTGTGCGAGGATGCGCCGCAGATATGCCTTGTTGCTGACGACACCGAGCAGGGTCGTGTCGTCGAGGGCGTGCAGCAATCGCGTGCGCGCGGTGTCGCGATCCTCGCCCCAGGCGATCAGCTTGGCCTGCATCGAGTCGTAGTACGGACTGATCCGCTGACCTTGCTGCAGATAGCTGTCGACGCGGATGCCGACCCCGGACGCCGGCCGCCAGGCGAGCACGGTGCCGGTCTGCGGCAGGTAGTTCTGCAGCGGATCCTCGGCGCACAGCCGCACTTCGATGGCCCAGCCGCGGCGGCGTGCCAGCACCTCGTCCTGCGACATTGGCAGTACCTCGCCCTGGGCGACGCGTAGCTGCCACTCGACCAGATCGATGCCGTAGACGAGCTCGGTCACCGGGTGCTCGACCTGCAAGCGCGTGTTCATCTCCAGGAAATAAAACGCGCCGTCGCGTGCGAGCATGAACTCCACCGTGCCTGCGCCGACGTAGTTCACCGCTCTGGCGGCCGCGACCGCGGCCGCGCCCATCCGCGCACGCAGCGTCTCGTCGACCGCGGGGCTCGGCGCTTCCTCGACGACTTTCTGGTTACGGCGCTGCACCGAGCAGTCGCGCTCGCCCAGATGGATCACGTTGCCGTGGCGATCGCCGAACACCTGGATCTCGACGTGACGCGCATCCAACACCGCCTTCTCGATGAGCAACTGGCCGGAACCGAAGGCGTTCTCGGCCTCGCTGCGCGCAGAGCGGATGTTCTCCAGCAGCGCGGCCGCGTCATGAACCAGACGCATGCCGCGACCGCCGCCGCCGGCGGCGGCCTTGATCATCACCGGCAGGCCGATCTTCTTCGACTCCGCCACCAGCGTCTCGTCGGACTGATCATTGCCCTGATACCCGGGCACGCAGGGCACGCCGGCCTCGATCATGCGGATCTTGGAGGCCGACTTGTTCCCCATCGCCTCGATCGAGGCCGGGTCCGGGCCGATGAAGACGAGTCCCGCGTCCTGCACCGCCTGCGCGAAAGCCTCGCGCTCGGACAGGAAGCCGTAGCCGGGATGGATCGCCTGCGCGCCTGACGTCCTCGCCGCGGCGATGATCTTGTCGATCGCCAGATACGAGTCCTTGGCCGGCCCCGGACCGATGTGCACGGCCTCGTCCGCCTCCAGCACGTGCAGCGCATCGGCATCGGCGTCGCTGTAGACCGCGACGGTGCGGTAGCCGAGGCGCTTGGCCCCGCGGATCACGCGCACTGCGATCTCGCCCCGGTTGGCGACCAGTACCTTGTCGAATCGTTTGGTCATTCGTCTGTCCCGTCAAAACGCCGTGCAAACCGTTCTTGCGCATCCGTGCGCGATTCGGCCTCTCCCTGCCCGGCCAACCCCGTTCGGGCGCTCGCAGCGCCGACTGCCACTCGCCCACGCGGCCTCAAGTGCCGCGCGCCCACTTCGGCGCGCGCTTTTGCATGAAGGCCGCGATGCCTTCCGGCGCCTCGGGCCCGCGCACACAGCGCGCGAACTGCCGCGCCGCATCGTCGAGCACCGCGTCCATGTCCATGCGTGCGACCTTGAGGATGATGTCCTTGGTCACCGCATTGGCCTGTGGTGCGCAATGCAGAATCTGCTCGAGGCTGGCATCGAGGCGCGTCTGTAGCTCGGTTTCGTCGTCGAAGCATTCGTGCACCAGACCCAGCGCCAGCGCCTCGCGGCCACGGAACTGCGCGCCGGTCAGACACAGCCGCCGCGCCTGCGTCAGGCCGATGCGTTCGACGACGAAAGGCGCGATCTGCGCCGGCGGCAGGCCGCGCGTCGTCTCCGGCAGGCCGAACTTCGCATCGACCTGCGCGAACGCGATGTCGGACACGCAGGAAAAACCGAGGCCGCCGCCGAGTACCGCGCCTTCGCACACCGCGATCAGCACCGCCGGCAACTGTCCGGCCTTGCGCAGCATCGCGCCGAAGCGGCGCGACCAGGCTTCGATCGGATCGGCCTCGCCCGGCGCCGGCGCCTTGAGGCCGCCGGCGATCACCTCCTTGAGATCGGCACCGGCACAAAAATGCCCGCCGGCGCCACGCAGCACGACGGCGCGCACCTCGCGACTCGCCGCGATCGCGTCGAACACCGCGTCGAGCTCATCGATCATCAGCGCATTGAGGGCATTGCGTGCGTCGGGTCGGTTGAGCGTCACATGCAGCACGCCGTCATCCGCGCGCAGCAACAGCGTCGTCGTCTCCGGCCAACGCATCGTCTCAAACCTTGCGCTTGCCGCCGAAGCCCAGACGCTTGCTGATGATGCCCAGCATCACCTCGTCGGCACCGCCGCCGATCGAGTGCAAGCGCAGATCGCGGTAGAACTGGCTCACCGGGTTGTCCCACATATAGCCCTGCCCGCCCCAGAACTGAAGGCAGCCGTCGGCGACCTCGCGCGCGACGCGCGCCGTCTTGAGCTTGGCCATCGACGCGGTCAGGGTGACATCGCGGCCGGCGATCAGCTCCTCGGTCGCCCGATGCACCAGCGCGCGACAGGCCTCGATCTCGGTGGCCAGCTCGGCGAGCCTGAACTGCACGTACTGGTTGTCGAGAATGCTCTGGCCGAAGGCGGCCCGCTGGCGCGTATACTCGGCGGTGGTGTCGATACACCGCTGCATGGCGGCGAGGATGCTCGCCGACAAGAACAGCCGCTCCTCCTGGAACTGCTGCATCTGGTAGACGAAGCCCTTGCCTTGCTCGCCGATCAGGTGCCGCGCCGGCACGCGCACGTCGTCGAAATAGATGATCGCGGTATCGCTGGAACGCTGGCCGAGCTTGTCGAGCTTGGTCTTGCGGTCGATGCCCTTGGCATCGAGCGGTACGACGAGCAGCGACTTGTTGCCGTGACGGCCGCCGTCGCCGTCGGCGGTGTTGGCCAGCAGGCACACCCAATCGCCCTGGGTGCCGTTGGTGATCCACATCTTCTGGCCATTGATCACGTACTCGTCGCCCTGGCGCAGCGCGGTGGTCTTGATGCCGGCCACGTCGGATCCGGCGCCCGGCTCGCTGACGCCGATGCAGGCGACCATCTCGCCGGCGATCGCGGGCTTGAGATAGTTCTGCTGGAGATAGTCGCTGCCGTAACGCGCCAGCGCCGGCGTCGCCATGTCGGTCTGCACACCGATCGCCATCGGCAGGCCGCCGACCGTGCAATGACCCAGCCCTTCGGCAAAGGCGACCTGATAGCTGTAATCCAGCCCCAGGCCACCGACCGCCTCGGGCTTGTTGATGCCGAGCAGGCCGAGCGCGCCCATCTTGCGCAGCACCTCGCGCGCCGGCCAAATACCGGCTCGCTCCCACTCGGCGGCGTTCGGGTTGATCTCGTTTTCGACGAACGTCTTGGTCGTCTCGAAGATCTGCCGGTGTTCGTGGGTGTACTGCATGGCCGCTCCTACAGACGTGCGACGCCGAAGCTGTTGGGGAAGGTCTGGCGCAGCTGCGCTTCGCGGCACACCGACAGGCACAAGCCGAGCACGCGGCGGGTGTCGCGTGGATCGATCAGGCCGTCGTCGAACAGGCGCGCGGTGGCGGCAAAGGCGTGGCTCTCCTTGTCGAACTGCGCAACCACCTGGTCGTACAGCGCCTTGAGCATCTTCTCGTCGGCCTCCGACATCTTCTTGCCCTCTTTGGCCCATTTCTCGCGCGTGATGATTTCCATCACGGCGGCGGCCTGTTCGCCGCCCATCACTGCCGTACGCGAGTTGGGCCAGGCAAAGATGAAGTGCGGGCCGAAACCGCGACCGCACATGCCGTAATTGCCGGCACCGAAGGAACCGCCCATGACGATGGTCAGTTGCGGCACGGTGGCATTGGCCACCGCCTGAATCATCTTGCTGCCGTGCTTGACGATGCCGCCCTGCTCGCTCTCGGTGCCCACCATGTAGCCGGTGGTGTTCATCAGATAGACGATGGGGATGTTCGCCTGACAGCAGAGCTGGATGAACTGGCCCGCCTTGGTCGCGCCCTTGGTGGTGATCGGGCCGTTGTTCGAGATGATGCCGATCTGATGCCCGTGCAGCACCGCGCGGCCGCAGATGGTCTGCTGGTCGTACTCGCTCTTGAATTCCAGGAACTCCGAGCCGTCGACGATGCGCGCGATGACCTCTCGGCAATCGAAGGGCTTGCGGTAGTCGGGCGACACCACGCCGCAGAGCTCGTCGATGTCGTACAGCGGCGCGCGCACTTCGCGCAGTTCGAGCTTCGGCCGCTGCGCGTTCCAGTTCAGGTTCCTGACGATCTCGCGGGCGATGCGGATGCCGTCGGCGTCGTTCTCGGCGATGAACTCGGAGGTGCCGGCGATCTGGCAGTGCATCTCGGCGCCGCCCAGATCCTCGTCATTGGCGATCTCACCGGTCGCGGCCTTGAGCAGCGGCGGGCCGGCAAGGAACACCTTGGCGCGCTTGCGCACCATCACCACGTAGTCGGACAGACCCGGCATATAGGCGCCGCCGGCGGTCGACGAGCCGTGCACGACCGTGATCTGCGGGATACCCGCGGCCGACAGCCGGCACTGGTTGGCGAAGGTCTTGCCGCCGGGAATGAACACCTCGGCCTGATACAGCAGATTGGCGCCGCCGGATTCGATCATGGAGATCACCGGCAGCTTCTGCTGCAAGGCGATCTCCTGGATGCGCAGTCCCTTCTGCACACCCCAGGGCGTCATCGTGCCGCCCTTGATCGCCGAGTTGGACGCAGAGACCATGCAGCGCACACCGGACACGTAGCCGATGCCGCAGATGGTGTTGCCGCCGGCGAGCGAGCCGTCCTTGTCGTCGTGCATCTTGTAGCCGGCGAGCGTCGACAGCTCCAGCCACGGCGAGCCGCGGTCGAGCATCAGGTGTACACGCTCGCGCGGCAGGATCTGGCCGCGCTTGTGGTAGCGCTCGCGTTTGGATTCTTCCTCCTTGCGTCCCTTGGCCTCGATCGCGCGCCATTCTTCGATCAGTTTGAGCAAACCCTCGCGGTTCTGCCGAAACTGCGCGCTGCCAGTGTCGATCTTCGATTCGATGATGGGCATATCGGTCTGCGGCTGGCGGGCCGTGCGGGATACGGGACGGGTCATCCTACTCAAGCCTGAGGAAGAAGTGAAGCGCGATTCATTTCTTGAATCTTGGCTCAGGCCGCGACAGACTGGCGCATGGCCTATCGCCGTTCCGCGTTGATGCAAGAGCGCCTCGCCGACAATCGCGAGCGCATCCTCGCGGCTGCCCGCCGGCGCATCGCCGCGCAGGGTTACCGCGGCATGCAGATCGCCGCGGTGGCCGCCGAGGCCGGCATGTCCACCGGCATGATCTACCGCTATTTCCGCTCCAAGGCAGAGCTGTTCGTCGAAGCCTTGTCCGCGGCGATCGGCCAGGAGCTCAAGCTGCTGAACGCGATCGCCGACGGACCCGGCAGCGCCCGCCAGCGACTGTACGCCGCGGTCGAATGCTTCACCCGCCGCGCCCTCGCCGGGCCGGGTCTGGCCTACGCCTTCATCGCCGAACCCGCCGAGGCCGAAGTCGACGCCGCCCGCATCGAGGTGCGGCAGCGCCTCGGCGATGTCATCAAGCGCATCCTCAGGCAAGGCATCGACGCCGGCGAGTTCCCGCCACAGGACGTCGATGCCAGCGCCGCCTGTATCGTCGGCGCCTACACCGAGGCGCTGATCGGACCGCTGGCGCCGCGTGCCGAACGGGTCAAGGACCGTGACCGGCTCACGCGCGCGATCTGTGATTTCTGCGTACGCGCGGTCAGTGCGCCGGCAGACGGGCGCGGCAGGCCTTGATCAACGCAGGGCCTTGGGTTTGACCGCACGGTGAAAGCCCGTGTAGGGCTTGGAGTTCTGGTGGTCGAGCAGCGGAAACGGCCCCACGCCGAGGCTGGCGCCGCCATCGATCTTGATGCAGGCGCCGGTGATGAAGGCCGCAGCCTCGCTGAGCAGGAACACGATCGCGCTCGATACCTCGGCCTCCTCGGCCATGCGCTTGAGCGGGGCAAGGCCCGCGAGCTTGGGAATCACTTCCTGGGCGAAGGCCGGGTCGTAATGATCCATGCCACTGGAGGCGACGAAACCGGGCGCGACTGCGTTGACGCGCACGCCGGATACGCCCCATTCGATGGCCGCGGTCTCGGTGAAATTGAGCATGCCGGCGCGCGCGGCGCCGCTGTGGCCCATGCCCGGCATGCCGCCCCACATGTCGGCGATCATGTTCACGATCGCGCCACCGTGCTGCTTCATGCACTGCTTGTAAGTCTCGCGCGCGACGAGAAAACCGCCGGTGAGATTGTTCGCGACGACGGCGTCCCAGCCCTTCTTGCTGATCATCGCCAGCGGCATCGGATATTGGCCGCCAGCGTTGTTGACCAGCCCGTGGATGCGCCCGCGGTCGCAAAGGATCTGCGCGATGCTCGCGCTCACCGCCTCTTCATCGCGGATGTCGAAGACGACGCGCGACGCCTGCCCTCCATCCTCGAGAATCTCGGCGACCACCGCATCGAGTTTTTCCGGGTTGCGGCCGGTGATGACCACGTGGGCACCGAGCGCGGCGAGCTCGTGGGCGGTGCAGCGCCCGATGCCCGACCCGCCGCCGGTGACGACGATGGTCTGACCGGCGAACAGATCCGGACGAAAAGCCGAGCGGTACGGCATGGAACACTCCCGAACAGGACGCGCAAGAAACCCCGCGACTCAGAACGAATCGCCCGGCACCCGCACCCAGCCTTCCATCAGGATACGCGCCGAGCGCGACATGATCGCCTTTTTGACCACCCAACGGCCGTCGATCGGCTCGGCCGCCGCCCCCACGCGCAAGGTGCCGGACGGATGACCGAAGCGTACCGCCTCGCGCGCGCCGCCGCCGGCGGCGCGGTTGACCAGCGTGCCGGGAATCGCCGCCGCGGTGGCGATGGCCACCGCGCAGGTGCCCATCATCGCGTGGTGCAACTTGCCCATCGACAATGCGCGCACGTTCAGATCGATCTCGCTGGCCTTGATGTGCTTGCCGCTGGAGGCGACATAGTCCTTGGGCGGCGCGACGAAGGCGATCTTCGGCGTGTGCTGACGGCTCTGCGCTTCCAAAGGGGTTTTGATCAGGCCCATGCGCAGCGCGCCGGCGACACGAATCGCCTCGAACCGGGCCAGCAGCTCGGGCTTGGTGTTGACGTCCTCGCGCAACTCGGTGCCGGTCAGGCCGATGGCTTGGGCATCGACGAAGACGGTCGGGATGCCGGCGCTGATCAAGGTCGCCTTGAGCGTGCCGATGCCCGGCACGTCGAGATCGTCCACCAGATTGCCGGTCGGGAACATCGAGCCGCCCTCGTCGCCGTCGTCGGAGGGATCGAGAAACTCCAGCACGATCTCGGCGGCAGCAAAGGTCACGCCGTCCAGCTCGAAATCGCCGGTCTCCTGCACCTGCCCGTTCGTGACCGGAACATGGGCGATGATGGTCTTGCCGATGTTGGCCTGCCAGATGCGCACCGTGCAGATGCCGTCGCGCGGCAGACGCGCCGGGTCCATCAGCCCGGCGTGAATCGCGAACGCGCCGGCCGCCGTCGACAGATTGCCGCAATTGCCGCTCCAGTCGACGAAGGCCTTGTCGATGGACACCTGGCCATAGAGATAGTCGACGTCGTGATCCGGACGTGTGCTCTTGGACAGGATCACGCACTTGCTCGTCGAGGAGGTCGCCCCGCCCATGCCGTCGATGTGTGCGCCATAGGGGTCCGGGCTACCGATCACGCGCATCAGGAAGCGATCGCGCGCCTGCCCCGGCTCCCGGCAGCGCTCCGGCAGATCCTCGAGTCTGAAGAACACGCCTTTGGACGTACCGCCACGCATGTAGGTGGCGGCCACCTTGATCTGAGGAGGGTGCGACATGGCGCTCGAACCTTGAACCTTGGTCAGGCTGCCCGGGCAGACGCGAGAAAATCCTGGGCGAAACGCTGCAATACGCCGCCGGCTTCGTAGATCGAGGCCTCCTCGTCGGAGTCGAGCCGGCAGGTCACCGGCACGTGCACGATCTGGCCGTCCTTGCGGTGGATGACCAGCGTCAGCGTCGCGCGCGGCTTGCGCTCGCCGATGACGTCGAAAGTCTCGGTGCCGTCGATGCCCAGCGTCAGGCGCGTGGTGCCCGGCTCGAACTGCAGCGGCAGCACGCCCATGCCGATGAGGTTGGTGCGGTGGATGCGCTCGAAACCCTCGGCCACGATGGCCTCCACACCCGCGAGGCGCACGCCCTTGGCGGCCCAGTCGCGCGACGATCCCTGGCCGTAATCGGCGCCCGCGATGATGATCAGCGGCTGCTTGCGCTGCATGTAGGTCTCGATCGCCTCCCACATGCGCATGACCTTGCCGTCGGGCTCCACGCGCGCGAGCGAGCCCTTCTTGCCCACCATCTCGTTGAACAGTTGCGGATTCGCGAACGTCGCGCGCTGCGCGGTGAGGTGGTCGCCGCGGTGCGTGGCGTAGGAGTTGAAGTCCTCCTCCGGCAGGCCCATCTTGGCCAGATACTCACCAGCGGCGCTGTCCGGCAAGATGGCATTGGACGGCGAGAGATGATCGGTGGTGATGTTGTCGCCGAGCACCGCCAGCGGCCGCAGATTCCTGAGCGTGCGCTCGCCGGCGAGCGCGCCCTCCCAATACGGCGGACGGCGGATGTAGGTGCTCTGCGCTCGCCATTCGTACAACGGCTTGGTCTTGCCGTCGGCGACGCGCTTGAAATCGAACATCGGCTCGTAGACCCGCCGGAAGTGCTCGGGCTTGACGCTCTGGGCGATCACGGCCTCGATCTCGGCGTCGCTGGGCCAGAGGTCTTTGAGCGTCACCGGCTTGCCGCTCGGGTCATGGCCGAGCACGTCTTTTTCGATGTCGAAGCGAATCGTTCCGGCGATCGCATAGGCGACCACCAGCGGCGGGCTGGCCAGGAAGGCTTGCTTGGCAAAGGGATGGATGCGGCCGTCGAAGTTGCGGTTGCCGGAGAGCACGGCCACGGCATAGAGATCGCGGTCGATGATTTCTTTCTGGATCTTCGGATCCAGCGCGCCCGACATGCCATTGCAGGTCGTGCAAGCGAAGGCGACGATGCCAAAGCCGAGCTGCTCCAACGGCGCGAGCAGGCCGGCCTCCTTCAAGTACAGCTCCACCGCCTTGGATCCCGGCGCCAGCGAGGTCTTGACCCAGGGTTTGCGCGCGAGCCCTTTGGCGACGGCATTGCGCGCCAAAAGACCCGCAGCGATCACGTTGCGCGGATTGGAGGTGTTCGTGCAACTGGTGATCGCGGCGATGATCACGGCACCGTCGGGCATGGTGCCCTCGCCGGGTGCCGGCATGCGCCAGGCGCCGGCGATGCCGCGTTCGGCGAGCGCGCTGGTCGGCAGGCGCTTGTGCGGGTTACTCGGTCCGGCCATGTTGCGCACGACGCTGGACAGGTCGAACCTCAGGCGGCGCTCGTACTCGGCCGTTTTGAGCGCATCCGCCCAAAGACCGGTGTGCTTGGCATAGATCTCGACCAGCTCGACCTGCGCGGCATCGCGGCCGGTGAGTCTGAGGTAGTCGATGGTCTTGTCGTCGATGAAGAACATTGCCGCCGTCGCGCCATACTCCGGGGCCATGTTGCTGATGGTGGCGCGATCGCCGATCGTGAGTGCGGCAGCCCCCTCGCCGTAAAACTCCAAGTAAGCGCCGACGACTTTCTCCTTGCGCAGGAACTCGGTCAGCGCGAGAACCACGTCCGTCGCCGTGATCCCCGGCCCTGGCTTGCCGGTCAATTCGACGCCGACGATGTCGGGCAGGCGCATCCACGAGGCGCGGCCGAGCATCACGTTCTCGGCTTCCAGACCGCCGACGCCGATGGCGATGACGCCGAGCGCATCAACGTGCGGGGTGTGGCTGTCGGTGCCCACGCAAGTGTCGGGGAAAGCCACACCGTCCTGGGTGTAGATCACCGGGCTCATCCGCTCCAGGTTGATCTGGTGCATGATGCCGTTGCCCGCGGGGATGACGTCTACGTTCTTGAACGCGCGCCGGGTCCATTCGATGAAGTGGAAGCGATCCTCGTTGCGCCGATCCTCGATCGCGCGGTTCTTGGCAAAGGCGTCTTTCTCGTAACCGGCATGCTCGACCGCGAGCGAGTGATCGACGATCAACTGCACCGGTACGACCGGATTCACTTGGGCCGGATCGCCGCCCTGCTCGGCGATGGCATCGCGCAATCCGGCAAGATCGACTAGCGCCGTCAGGCCCAGGATGTCGTGGCAGACCACCCGCACCGGGAACCACGGAAAATCCAGATCGCGCCGGCGTTCGATGAGCTGACCCAGATACGCGTTCAACTTCTCCGGCTCGGCGCGCCGCACCAGATTCTCGGCGTGCACGCGCGCGGTGTAGGGCAGCTTGTCGTAGGCCCCGGGCTGGATCGCGTCCACGGCTGCGCGCGCGTCGAAGTAGTCGAACTGGGTGCCGGGGAGTTTCTTGCGGAAGGCTGTGTTCATAATCGGTGCGACGTGAGAGCTCAGACGTGAGACCGGACGGACGAGGCGAAAAGCTGCCGCCTCACGTCTCACGCAAGATCGACTACGGCCGGTCCTTCAGCGGCACGAACTTGCGATCCTCCGGTCCGACGTAGTTCGCGCTCGGGCGGATGATCTTGCCGTCGATGCGCTGCTCGATGATGTGCGCACTCCAACCCGAGGTGCGGGCGATCACGAACAGCGGCGTGAACATGTCGGTGGGCACGCCCATCATGTGGTAGCTCACCGCGCTGAACCAGTCGAGGTTGGGGAACATCTTCTTGATGTCCCACATCACCGTTTCGAGGCGCTCGGCGATATCGAACATCTTCATGTTGTTCTGCTCGGCCGAGAGCTGTCGCGCGACCTCTTTGATGACCTTGTTGCGCGGATCGGACACGGTGTACACCGGATGCCCGAAGCCGATGATGACCTCCTTTCTCTCGACCCGCGCGCGGATGTCGGCTTCGGCCTCGTCCGGGTTTTCGTAGCGTTTCTGGATCTCGAACGCCACCTCGTTGGCGCCGCCGTGCTTGGGCCCGCGCAGCGCGCCGATGCCGCCGCAGATGGCCGAGTACATGTCCGAGCCGGTACCGGCGATCACGCGGCAGGTGAAGGTACTGGCGTTGAACTCGTGCTCGGCGTAGAGGATCAGCGAAGTGTGCATCGCGCGCACCCAGCTCTGGCGCGGCTTCTCGCCGTGCAGCAGGTGCAGGAAGTGGCCGCCGATCGAGTCGTCGTCGGTCTCGACCTCTATACGCTTGCCGTTGTACGCGTAGTGGTACCAGTACAACAGCATCGACCCGAGCGAGGCCATCAGCTTGTCGGCGATGTCACGCGCACCCGGATGGTTGTGATCCTCCTTCTCCGGCTTGACACAGCCGAGCACGGAGACGCCGGTGCGCATCACGTCCATCGGATGCGCCGAGGGCGGCAACTGCTCGAGCGCGGCCTTCACCGCGGCCGGCAGTCCGCGCAAGGCCTTGAGCTTGGCCTTGTAAGCCGACAGCTCGGCGACGTTCGGCAGCTTGCCATGCACCAAAAGGTAGGCGATCTCCTCGAACTCGCAGCTCGTCGCCACGTCGAGAATGTCATAACCGCGATAATGCAGATCGTTGCCGGAACGGCCCACGGTGCACAGCGCGGTATTGCCTGCGGCGGTACCGGACAGCGCGACCGACTTCTTGGGCTTGAATCCAGCGGCGGCGGGAGTCGCTTCGCTCATGATCTCTCCTGGGGACGGTTCTGGTCGGGACGGGATGGGGCCTACTGCTTCTTGGCCGCAAACAATGCGTCGAGCTTGCTTTCGAACGCGTGATAACCGATACGGTCGTAGAGTTCGGCGCGGGTCTGCATCAACTCGATGACCTCCTTCTGATGACCCTTCGCGCGGATGGAAGTGTAGACCGCTTCCGCGGCCTTGTTCGCGGCACGGAACGCCGATAACGGAAACAATTGGATGGCGACACCGACGCTCGCGAGCTCCTCGCGCGTGAACAAGGGCGTGGCGCCGAATTCGGTGATGTTGGCGAGCACCGGCACCTTGACTGCGTCGACGAAGCGCTTGTACGTGGACAGATCGTGCGCGGCCTCGGCGAAGATACCGTCGGCACCGGCCTCCACGCAGGCCACGGCGCGCTCGATCGCCGCGTCGACGCCTTCGGCCTGGATCGCATCGGTGCGCGCGATCAAAAAGAAGTCGGGATCGGTCTTGGCATCGGCCGCCGCCTTGACGCGATCCACCATCTCCGCCTTGGACACGATCTCCTTGCCCGGGCGGTGGCCACACCGCTTGGCGCCGACCTGGTCCTCGATATGGCAGGCCGCCGCACCCGCCTTGATCAGCGACTTGATGGTACGCGCGATGTTGAATGCACTCGGGCCGAAACCGGTGTCGATGTCGACCAACAGCGGCAGATCGCAGACATCGGTGATGCGACGCGTGTCGACGAGCACGTCGTCCATCGTGTTGATGCCCAAGTCGGGCAGCCCCAACGAACCCGCAGCAACGCCGCCACCGGACAGGTAGATCGCCCGAAAGCCGGCGCGCTGGGCCAGCAGCGCATGGTTGGCGTTGATCGCGCCGATCACCTGCAGCGGCTTCTCGGCGGCCAGGGCCGCGCGAAAGCGCGCGCCGGCGGAGGATGCACTGCTCATCTGGGGTCTCCTGGATACCGTGCTGCGGCAGCGTGCCGCAGCGTCCTGTCGAATGTCGCTACTGTGGCATTCCGGTATCTATTGATCAATCTTGATTGCGAAGATCAACATATCTGGCGCAAGATGGCGTTCATGCCGACACCGACCCGTGCCAGCGACTACATCGGCGCCGACGAGGCCGCCGCGCTTCTCGGCGTGACCCGCTCGACGCTGTATGCCTACGTCAGCCGTGGCCACATCCACTCGCGGGCCGGCGACGAGCCGCGCAAGCGGCTGTACCGCGTCCAGGACATCGAGCGCCTGATCGAACGCCGCGCCGTCGGACGCAGCGCCGCGCAGGGCGCCGCGCACAGCCTCGCCTGGGGACTGCCAGTGCTCGAAACCCGCGTTTCGCTGATCCGCCCCGAAGGGCATTACTACCGCGGCCGCGCCGTCGCCGAGCTGGTCGAACAGGGGCTGGGGCTGGAAGACGTTGCGCGGCTGCTGTGGGACTGCGACGAGGACGATCCCTTTGCCCTGCCGCCAGCGTCGGCGTGGCCACCCGCGGTGCGCGCGCTGCTGCGCGATCCGCGGCTGCCGGCGCTCGAACGCACCGCCGCCGCCCTGCCGCTGCTGTCATCGACGTCGGTGCGCGATCTCTCGCCGGATCCGCGCCGACGTCGCGAAAGCGCCGCCCAGCTCTTGCGCCAGACCACGGCGCTGCTCGCCGGTGTCGCGCCAGACCGGCGGCCCGCCCACGAGGTGCTCGCGCACGGCTGGCGCCCAGGCGACGCCAGCCTGCCCGAACTGGTGCGCACGGCGCTGGTGCTGTGCGCCGACCACGAGCTCAACGCCTCGGCCTTCGCGGCGCGCGTGGTGGCCTCGACCGGCGCCAGCCTGACCGGCGCGGTCGCCGCAGGCCTCGCCGCCCTGCTCGGCCCGGCGCACGGCGGCGCCACCGCACGCGCCTACGACTTCATCCAGGACGCCCTGCGTGCCGAATCGCCGCAGCGCCATGTCCTCGCCCGACTGCAACGCGGCGAGGCGCTTCCGACCTTCGGCCACCCGCTCTACCCTTCGGGCGATCCGCGCGCGCGCCTGCTGCTCGCCAAGCTCGACGCGGTGCGCCCGCGCCCGCCGCGACTGGCGCGCATCCGCCAGCTGCTCGATGCCGCCGAGGAGGCCAGCGGCCAAGCGCCGAGCACGGACTTCGCGCTGGCCGCGCTCGCCGACGTCTACGAACTCGGCGCGCAGGCCGCGCTGATCCTGTTCGCCGCCGGCCGTGTCGCCGGCTGGATCGCGCACGCGCTGGAACAGCAAGCCGGCGGCGGCCTGATCCGGCCACGCGCCAGCTACGTCGGCATCGCGCCGGCGCCGCGGCTCGAGGAGATCGAGCCTCAGTCTCCGCGCCGCCGCGGTGGACTCAGGCCACAGCCTTGAACGGCGCCGGTGCCGACACACGCGCCGGCGTGAACTCCAGGTACGGATCCTCGATCGGCGCGTCGAGCAGCATGCGCTTGTCGCGGCCATAGTGGTGCAGCACGCGCCACGGCACCGCCTTGCCCTGGCGTGGCAGCGCATCGGCGGCGCGGCGCACGTATCCGGACATCAGCGATCCGAGGATGGTCTGATCGGACTCCATCATCTCGGCCGGCGCCCGCGGCGTCACCACGGCATAGCCCTTGGCGTCCATGTGCTGGAGCAGTCGGCAGACGTACTTACAGGCAATGTCCGCCTTGAGCGTCCACGGTGCATTGGTGTATCCGACGATGAAGGCGAGGTTGGGCACGTTCTGCAGCATCACCGCTTTGTAGGTCATGACGCTGCTGGGCGGCGCCACGTGTCCGTCGATGCTGACTTCAGCGCCGCCGAACAACTGGACCTGCAGGCCGGTGGCGGTGACGATGATGTCGGCGTCCAGATGCCTGCCCGATTTCAGCTCGATGCCGGTCTCGGTGAAGGTCTCGATGTGATCGGTGACCACCTCGACCCGGCCTTTACGGATCTCGGTGAACAGGTCCGCGTCCGGCACCGCGCACAGGCGCTCTTGCCAGGGCATGTAGCGCGGCGTGAAGTGCGACATGTCGTAACCGTCGCCGAGTTGCTTGTGGACGTGCCGGATCAGCAGGCGGCGCATGAGCCGCGGCCAACGCATCGAGGCGAGATACAGCGCACGCTGGATCAGGATGTTGCGCTTGCGCGCGAGCGCGAACACCCATGCCTGCGGCAGCACCCGCTTGAGCATCGCCGAGACGCGGTCCCAGTTCGGAATCGAGAGAATGTAACTCGGCGAGCGCTGCAGCATGGTCACGTGACCGGCGCCGCCCATCGCCAGCGCGGGCACCAGGGTCACCGCGGTCGCGCCGCTGCCGATGACGACGACCTTCTTGCCCCGATAGTCCAGGCGCTCGGGCCAGTGCTGGGGATGGATGCGCAGCCCCTTGAAGCGCTCCTCCCCGGGAAAGCGCGGCAGATAACCCTGATCGTAGTTGTAGTAGCCGGTGGCGCCGATCAGCATCCTGGCGTAGAACACGCGGGTTTCGCCGCTGGCCTCGTGCAGCGCGCGCACCGTCCAGCGCTGCTCCTGGCTCGACCATGCGGCATGCGTCATCTTCAGGCCGAACTCGATTCTCTCGTCGACACCGTACTCGCGCGCCGTGTCGGCGATGTACTGGCGAATCACCGGGCCGTCGCCCATCACCTTCAGGCCCCGCCACGGGCGGAACTCGAACCCGAAGCAGAGCATGTCCGTGTCGGAGCGAATCCCGGGATAGCGGAACAGATCCCAGGTTCCGCCGATCGCGTTGCGGCGCTCGATGATGCCGACCTTCTTGTCCGGGCACTCGCGCGCCAGATGACAGGCGGCGCCGATGCCGGACAGGCCGGCGCCCACGATCAGGACGTCGTACTGCGTCATCTGCGGTCTCCTTCCGATCGCTGCCGCTTCATCGGCGGCGATGGTCGGCGACGGCGGCGCAGGTACGCCATACCCGATCGGGTGGTTCGGCCCCGACGACGCTCCGGCGGCCGCGGCGCAGTGCCAACCGTGCGCGTTCGCACCGCACCGGGGAGCGGCGAAGGCCTCGCAGGATTAAGACTTTGCCAGCTCCTCGTCCAGCACCGCGCGCAGCGCCGGATCGTCCGGCTTGGTGTCGGGCGAGAAGCGTGCAACGACGCTGCCGTTGCGGCCGATCACGAACTTCTCGAAGTTCCACAACACCTCCGGCGCCGGGTTGGGGGTGATGCCGTAGCCCTCGAGGTTCTTGCGCATGCCCTCGGCATTGCGCGTCTGGGGCTGCGCCCGGGTGAGTATCGCGTACAGGGGATGCTTGTCGGCGCCGGTCACCTTGATCTTGGAGAACATCGGAAAACTCACGTCGTACTGCGTCTTGCAGAAGCTCGCGATCTCGGCCTCACTGCCCGGCTCCTGGCCCATGAAATCATTGGCCGGAAAGCCCAGCACCTCCAGCCCCGCATCGCGCTTCTCGCGGTAGAGCTTTTCCAGTCCCTCGTACTGCGGCGTCAGTCCGCACTTGGAGGCGACGTTGACGACCAGCAGCACCTTGCCCTTGAAATCGGCCAGAGACGCCGGCCGGCCATCGATGCGCTTGAGCGCGATGTCGTGTAACTCACTCACGGTCTTGCTCCTCGTTCAGGTCTTTTTCTTGATCAACCGATACAGCACCAACAGCACCACCGCGCCGCCGGTCGCGACGAGGATGCCCTGCAGCGTGAAGCCATCGAAGCGGGCGATGCCGAGCTGCGTGCCGATCCAGCCGCCGACGAAGGCGCCGGCGATGCCGAGCACGATGGTGACGATGAGGCCGCCGGGGTCCTTACCCGGCATCAACGCCTTGGCCAAGACGCCGGCGATCAAGCCCAGCACGATCCACGAGATGATGCCCATGACCACTCCTGAGTCCGCATGCGCCGTCATCCGGCGATGTGTGGACCTTAGCGCAAATTGCGTGAGGATGCGCCCACGAAAAAGGGCGCGGAGAAGCGTCCGCGCCCTTTGACTGACCGGGCTCGGGGAGCGATCAGAGCTTGTTCGTCAGCTCCGGCACCACCTGGAACAGGTCGCCGACCAGGCCGATGTCGGCCACCTCGAAGATCGGTGCCTCCGGGTCCTTGTTGATTGCGACGATGGTGCGCGCATCCTTGATGCCGGCCAGATGCTGGATCGCACCGGAGATGCCGATCGCGAAATACAGCTCCGGCGCGATGATCTTGCCGGTCTGGCCGACCTGCATGTCGTTGGGCACGTAACCGGAGTCCACGGCCGCACGCGAAGCGCCGACACCGGCACCGATCTTGTCGGCGAAATCGAAGATCAACTTGAAGTTCTCGGCCGAGCCCAGCGCGCGGCCACCGGAGACCACGCGCGCCGCCGACTGCAGATCCGGGCGCTCCGACTTCTGCGCCTCGAGCTTCACGTAGCGCGTGTGCGCGGGCAACGCCGCGCTCACGCTGACGGTCTCGACGCCGGCCGAGCCGCCGGTGCCCACGGCCTGGAACGACGCCAGCCGCACCGTGGCGACCACGATGCCGGCCGGGGCCTCGACCGTGGTGATCGCGTTGCCGGCGTAGATCGGACGATCGAAACGGTGCGGACCGTGCACCGCCATGACATCGCTGACCTGCTGTACGTCGAGCTTGGCGGCGATGCGGGGCGCGAGGTCCTTGCCGAAGGTCGTGCCCGGCACGAAGACATGCGTGTAACCATTCTTGGCCAATTCGACGATCTGCGGCGCCAGCACCGCGGCCACCGGATGGGCGTTGGCGGCGTTGTTGACCGCCAGCACCTTGCTCACGCCATCGAGCTTGGCCGCCTGTTCGGCCACGGCGGCGGCATCTGCCGCCAGGACCGCGACGTGAATCTCGCCGCCCACGCCCTTGGCCGCGGCCACGGTCTTGGCGACACCGCCGTTGAGCTTGCCCTCGGCATGCTCGGCAACGATCAGAATCTTGCTCATGTCTGGTCTGTCCTCGATGTGCGTTTACAGCAGGCCCTTGCTCTTGAGAGCCTCGACGAGCTCGTCGGTGGTCTTGACCATGATGCCCTTGGAACGCGCTGGCGGCGGCACGGTCTTGATTGTCTTCAGGCCCGCGGCCGGGGTGACGCCCAGATCGGCGAAGCTCACCGTCTCGATCGGCTTCTTCTTGGCCTTCATGATGTCCGGCAGCTTGAGATAACGCGGCTCGTTGAGGCGCAGGTCGGTGGTGATCACCGCCGGCAGATCCACTTCCAGCGTCTCTAAGCCGGCATCGACTTCACGCGTGACCGTAGCCTTGTCACCCTCGATCTCGACCTTGGACGCGAACGTCGCCTGCGCGATGTCGAGCAGCGCGGCGACCATCTGACCCGTCTGGTTGGCGTCGTCATCGATCGCCTGCTTGCCGGCGAGGAACAACTTGGCGCCCTCCTTCTTGAGTACCGCGGCGAAGGCCTTGGCGGCGGTCAGCGGCTGCACCTCGCCCTCTTCTTTGATGTGGATCGCACGATCGGCGCCGAAGGCCAGCGCGGTACGCAGCGTCTCTTCGTTCTTCGCGCCGCCGATGGTCACGGCGACGATTTCGGTCACCTTGCCCTTCTCCTTCAGACGTACCGCTTCTTCCATCGCGATTTCATCGAAGGGGTTCATCGAGTGCTTGACGCCATCGGTGACCACACCGCTGCCGTCGGACTTCACCTGGATGCGGACGTTGTAGTCCACGACGCGCTTGACGCTGACGAGTGCCTTCATCGTTCTTCCTGTCTGGGAACTGGGAACTAAACTGCCTCTCACATGTTGGCGTAGTTCGGACCGCCGCCACCTTCCGGCGCCACCCAGTTGATGTTCTGCGCGGGGTCCTTGATGTCGCAGGTCTTGCAGTGCACGCAGTTCTGCGCATTGATCTGGAAGCGCTTGTCGCTGCCCTCGCCGACCACCTCGTAGACGCCGGCCGGGCAATAGCGCTGCGCCGGCTCGTCGTACATCGGCAGGTTCTTGGCGATCGGAATGCTCGGATCCTTGAGCTTGAGGTGGACCGGCTGGTCCTCCTCGTGATTGGTGCTCGACAGGAAAACGCTCGAGAGCTTGTCGAAACTCAGCTTGCCGTCGGGTTTGGGATAGTGGATCTTGGGCGCCTGCGATGCGAGCTTGAGCGTCGCGTGATCCGGTTTGAGATCATGGACGGTGAACGGAAACTTGCCGCCGAACCAGTTCTGCTCGATGTAGTTGAGCGCACCGCCGATCAGCGCGCCGAACTTGTGCAGTAGCGGCCCGAAATTGCGCGCGCGATACAACTCGTCGTAGAGCCAGCTCGCCTTGAACTTGGCCGGGTAGCTGTCCAACGTGTCGCCGCCCGCACCGCCGGCGAGCAAGGCCTCGGCGATGGCCTCGGCGGCGAGCATGCCGGACTTCATCGCCGTATGGTTGCCCTTGATCTTGGCGAAGTTCATCGTGCCGAGATTGCAGCCGACCAGCAGCCCGCCGGGGAACACCATCTTCGGCAGCGAGTTGAACCCGCCCTTGGAAATGGCGCGCGCGCCGTAGGCGGTGCGCGTCCCGCCTTCGAGGTACTGGCGGATCACCGGGTGATGCTTGAAGCGCTGGAACTCGTCGAACGGCGACAGGTGCGGATTGGTGTACGACAGATCGACGATCAAGCCGACCAGCACCTGGTTGTTCTCGAAGTGATACAGGAACGAGCCGCCGAGTGCGCTGGTGCCGACGAGATCGAGCGGCCAGCCGGCGCCGTGCACGACCAGACCGGGCTTGTGTTGCGACTGCGGGATCGTCCAGATTTCCTTGATGCCGATCGCGTAGTGCTGCGGGTCGGCGTCCTTGGCGAGCTGGTAATGCGCGATCAACTGCTTGCCGATGTGGCCGCGGCAACCCTCGGCGAACACCGTGTACTTCGCCCGCAGCTCCATGCCCGGGGTGAAGTCGGGCTTGCGCTCGCCTTCGCGGTTCACGCCCATGTCGCCGACGGTGATGCCCTTGACCACGCCGTCCTCGATGATCGCGGTCTGCGCGGCGAAGCCGGGATAGATTTCCACACCCATCGCCTCGGCCTGCTGCGCCAGCCAGCGGCACAGATTGGCGAGCGAGATGATGTAGTTGCCGTCGTTGTGCATCGTCTTCGGCACGAACAGATGCGGCATCTTGAACGCCGCCGTCTCGCTGCGGAAGAAGTAGATGTCGTCGCGGGTCACCGGCACGTTGAGCGGCGCGCCGCGCTGTTTCCAGTCCGGGAACAACTCATCGAGCGCGCGCGGCTCGAACACCGCGCCGGAGAGGATATGGGCGCCCACTTCCGAGCCTTTCTCGACGACGCAGACCGAAAGCTCTTTGCCGGCGGCCTCGGCGAGCTGCTTGAGGCGACACGCGGTCGACAGGCCGGACGGACCGGCGCCGACGACGACCACGTCGTACTCCATGACATCGCGTTCTACGGACATGCGTTGTGCTTCCTGGCGGGCCCGCGCACGGGCGCTCGGACTCGTGGACTTGAGGCTGACAAGCGCGGAATTGTAGTCGACCGCGCCCGGGCTCGCAGCGCCAGGCGAACAAGCCGCGCTGGCGTTGCGGCCATGCCGGGCTCAATCCGCGAGGAGTGCACGCGGAACCGACACCGGAAACTCCAGCAGCATCTGCGCAAACGCCTTGCCTTGTGGGTCGGTGCGCAGCGAGCCGGCGCCGCCGCCCCCGAGCGCGTGGTAGAGCAGAAAGTTCAGGCTGTGCGAGCCCGGCAGCTCCCAGCGCTCGACGCGTCCCTGCTCTGCGCCCGCGAGCACGTGTGCGAACCAGCGGCGCACGGCCGCGGTCGTCAGCGCGGCGCGGATGTAGGGCAAGAACCGCGGTTCACGCGCGATCACGCCGATGTTGGCGTGATCGCCCTTGTCGCCGGAGCGCGCCAGCGCGAGCCTGATCAGCGGCACTTCGACGGCGTCGTCGATGGCGAGCGCCGTTGTGCTTTCCGGCGCCTCGGGCAGCGCTATGAAACCACCTTCGGTCGCGACAGCGACGGAAAAGCGCTCGTCGCCGATCACCACTTCGATTGGCACCGCGGACTTGGGCACCAGCGTCGAGAACAGCTTGGGGATCATGTGCGGCTCGGGTCTGCCGCCGCCGAAATAGCCGGTGAAGCCCGGCGCCATGCCGGTCGCGGCCTGCGCGATCTCGCGCGCGAACAGCTTGAGCGCCTTCGGGTTCGGATGCTGGACCGCGATCTTGACGACGACCTCACGCGTGGCCCGGGCGCCGGGCCGCGCATGAGGGCCATAGCTTTCCTCGGCGCCGATGCAGTGGACATCGACACCGGAGAAATCGCCGAGCCCCGCGGCCAGCAACTGGCGCCGCACCTTGTCGACGATGGCGTTCGCCGACGCGCGCCCCTTCTTCGCCGCGTCGATGCCGCCGATCATGAACAGTGCCGCGCAGCGCATGCCCGCCGGATAGGTCGCACTGACCTTGTAGGTGTCGGTGGGCGCCTGGCCGCGCGCGCCGCTGACGCGCACCCGATGCTCGCCGACTTGTTCGAGTCGCACCTGCGTGAAGTCGACACTCACATCCGGTAGCAGGTAGGCGCGTGGATCGCCGATCTCGTAGAGCATCTGCTCCAGCACGGTGTGTACCGACACGATACCGCCCGTGCCCTCGGGCTTGGTGACGACGAATGCGCCGTCAGGCTCGACGTCGACGATCGGAAAGCCCATGTCGGCATAGCCGTCCTTGACCAGCTCCCAATCGGTGAAATTGCCGCCGGTGCACTGCGCGCCGCACTCGATGATGTGCCCGGCGACCGAGCCGGCGGCGAGCTTGTCGTAGTCGGTCTCGCGCCAGCCGAAGGCATGGATCATCGGCCCGAGCGCAACGGCCGAATCGACGCAGCGGCCGGTGACGACGACATCTGCTCCGGCATCGAGCGCCCGCGCGATCGGAAACGCGCCCAGATACGCGTTCATCGACACCAGCGTCGGCGGCATCGCCGCGCCGCTGTCGATCTCGCGGCAGTCGGCAAACTCCTTCCTGCGCGGGAGCAGATCGTCGCCCAGCACCACCGCGACCTTGAGCGCGACGCCGGCTTTCTGCGCCACCGCTTCGAGGGCGCGCTTGCACGCCAGCGGATTGACGCCACCGGCATTGGCGACCACGCGAATGCGCTGCTCGCGCAGGCGCGGCAGCAGCGGCGCCATCACGTGCTCGACGAAGTCGTTGGCGTAGCCTTCGTTGGCGTCACGCATGCGCTTGGCGGCGAGGATCGACATCGTGATCTCGGCCAGATAGTCGAACACCAGAAAGTCGATGTCACCGCGTTCGACGAGCTGATGCGCGGCGGTCGCCGTGTCACCCCAGAACGCCGAGGCGCAGCCGATGCGCAGTCGTGTGTTCATGACACAACCCCCGTCCACCCGTACAGCGCGGCCCAGAGTGGCAGCGCCGCGAACGCACCGGCGAGTAAGTCGTCGAGCATGATGCCGAATCCGCCACGGACACGGCGATCGAGTACGCCGATCGGCCAGGGTTTGCAGACGTCGAATAGCCGGAACAGCGCGAAGGCCAGGACGAGACCGCCGACAAAAGCGACCGTGGTCAGATCCGGGAACAGGGTCAGCGGCGCGGCGGCGACCAGATAACCGACGATCTCGTCGAACACGATACCGCCGTGGTCGTGCACGCCGAGCAGGCGCGCGCTCTCGCCGCAGACCCAGCAGCCGAACGCGAACAGCAGCGCGACCACGGCGGCATAGACCTGAGCGTCAAGCAGCGACAGGGGCAGGAATAGCAGTATGCCGACCAGCGTACCGAATGTCCCCGGCGCGACCGGCGACAGTCCGCTGCCAAAACCGAAGGCGATCAGGTGCTCGGGCGTCGTCAGAATCAATTGCCGCGGTGGCGGCGGCGACTTGCGTGGGCTCATGAGAAGTGACGGTAGGCGGTGAACGATGGTGTGATGCTATGCCCTTGCGCGTCGACCAGGCGCAGGCCCGGCGCCGCGTCGATGCGGCCGATGCGCGTCAGCGGCACGTCGAGCGCTGCACGAGCGCGATCGAGTGTGTCCTCGGGCAGACAGATACACAGTTCGTAGTCGTCGCCGCCGGCGAGCTGATCGGCACGGCGTGTGCCAGCGGTAGTCAGGCGCGCAAAGGCCGGTGACATGGGCAGCGCATCGACGTCGAGGGTCGCACCGACGCCGCTGGCATCGAGAATGTGCTGCAGATCGCCGATCAGTCCGTCGGACAGATCCAGCGCCGCGTGGGCGATGTCGCGCAGTGCGAGACCCGCGGCGATGCGCGGCTGCGGGCGGTCGAGACGCGCGCGCAACTCCGGCACCGCCGCGGCGCCGAGCCGCAGCGCCAGCGCCGCGTCGCCGAGCGTGCCGGTGACGCAGATCGCATCGCCGATACGCGCACCATCGCGGCGCAGGGCACGACCGGCCGGCACCTCGCCGAGCGCGGTGATCGTGATCGACAGCGCGCCGCGCGTGGTGTCACCCCCGACGAGCGCGCAGCGGTGCACGCGCGCGAGCGCCGCAAAGCCGGCGGCGAATCCATCGAGCCAGGACGCATCGGCCTCAGGCAAGGTCAGCGCCAGCGTACACCAGCGCGGCCTTGCCCCCATCGCCGCGAGGTCAGAGAGATTCACCGCCAGCGATTTCCAGCCGATGTCAAAGGGCGTGGTCGTGTCGGGAAAATGGCGGCCGGCGACCAGGGTGTCGCTGGTGACGACGAGCTCGCAGCCGCTCGACGGTCGCAGCAGCGCGGCGTCGTCGCCGATGCCGAGCACGACCCCCTCGCCGTCCAGCGTCAGCTGCGCGAAATATCGGCGGATCAGCGCGAACTCGTCCATCGCGCCGGCAGCGCTCAGGTTTCGTGCGGCCGCAACTGCCGTGCCAGCTTGTCGAGCACGCCGTTGACGAATTTGTAGCCGTCCTCGGCACCGAAGGTCTTGGCCAGGTTCACGGCCTCGTTGACGACGACCTTCCACGGCACTTCGGGCTTGTGGCGCAGCTCAAAAGCCCCGAGCAGCAGAATCGCGTGCTCGACTGGATCGAGCTGATTCAAGGCGCGGTCCAGATGCGGCACGATCTCGATGGTCAGTTCCGGCGCATGCGCGACCACGCCCGTGAGCAGTTCCTCGAAGTAAACCGGGTCCGCACGCCCCAGGCCCTCGTCCTGTTCGCGAAACTGTTTGAGTAGCGCAGCCGGTGCGGTTTCGTTGACCAGCCACTGATAGAGCGCCTGCACGGTGACACGGCGCGCCAGACCGCGGCGGCTGGGATGCGGCGCCTCGCCGCGCGCGCTGGCGCGCATGCGCGTTCCTTGGGCGCCGGCGTCTGGGCCGTTCGAGCTGCTCACTTCAAGCTCCGTGCGAATCGGATCATCTCCAGCGTCGCTGCCGCAGCCTCATAACCTTTGTTGTCGCGCCCCTTACCGGCACGCGCCCAGGCCTGCTCCACGGTATTCACCGTGAGCACACCGAAGCCCACCGGCTTGCGCGTCTTGAGCTGCACCTGCATCAGGCCGCGCGCGCACTCACCGGCGACGAAATCGAAATGCGGCGTCTCGCCACGGATCACCGCGCCTAGTGCGATCACCCCGTCGAAGCCGCCATCGCGCAGGAGCTGCAGTGCCGCCAGCGGCACCTCGTAGGCCCCGGGGGCACGGAACTCGACGAGGTTCGCCGCCGGCAAGCCCCAGTCGCGGCAGCAGGCCTTGGCCCCCTCGCGCAAGGCGTCGACGATACCGACGTTCCAGCGCGTCGACAAAAGCGCCACGCGCACGCGCGCAAACTCGCCCCTGCTGGGCCGCTCGGGTGCGGCATAGCCAGTCTTGGCATCGGCCAGCGCGGTCGATGCCGCGCCCTTCGCAGTCACTTTTTTCATCATCAATCGCAGGGCACGTAGTCGACGACTTCGAGGCCGAAGCCGGAAATGCCCTGCATGCGTTTGGGCGCCGAAAGCACCCGCATCTTGCGCACGCCCAGATCGGACAGGATCTGAGCGCCGATGCCGTAAGTCCGTAGCACCTGGCGCGGATCGTGCGAAGGCTCGTCGAGCGGCTGCTGCTTGTTCAGTGACACGATCTGCTGCAGCAACTCGCGCGAAGCCTCGGGCTTGCGCAGCAACACGATCACGCCGGCACCCTCCTCGGCGATGCGGTGCATCGCGCGGCGCAGCGGCCAGCCGAAGTCCTCGTGTTGTACGCACAGCACGTCCTGCAAGGTATTGCGCAGGTGCACGCGCACCAGCGTCGGCTGCTGCGGGTCGATCGCGCCCTTGATCAGGGCGATGTGCACGGTGTTGTCGATGGTGTCCTGGTAGGTCACCAGGCGGAACTCGCCGAACTCGGTCGTCACGTGCGTCTCGGCGACGCGTTCGACGGTGTGCTCGTTGTCGAGGCGGTAGCGGATCAGATCGGCGATCGTGCCGAGCTTTAAGCCGTGCTCGCGGGCGAAGCGCTCGAGATCGGGCCGCCGTGCCATGGTGCCGTCCTCGTTGAGGATCTCGACGATCACGGCTGCCGGTGTGAGTCCGGCCAGACGCGCCAGATCGCAGCCGGCCTCGGTGTGGCCGGCGCGGGTCAGCACACCGCCGGGCTGCGCCATCAACGGGAAGATGTGCCCCGGCTGGACCAGATCCTCGGGACGAGCATCGGGCTTGACGGCGGTGCGCACGGTGTGTGCGCGATCGTGCGCCGAGATGCCGGTGGTGACCCCGCTGGCAGCCTCGATCGACACCGTGAACGCGGTGCGGTGACTCTCTTCGTTGCGCGACACCATCTGCGGCAGACGCAGTTGACGGCAGCGCTCCGGCGTCAGCGTCAGGCAGATCAGGCCGCGTCCGTAGCGCGCCATGAAGTTGATGTCCTCGGGCCGCACGAGTTCGGCGGCCATGATCAGATCGCCCTCGTTCTCGCGGTCCTCGTCGTCCATCAAGATCACCATCTTGCCGGCCTTGATGTCGGCGATGATGTCCTCGATGGAGTCCAGTGCGCGGTCGCGTACCGCTTCCCGTACCGTTTCGATGTTGCTGACCTTGTTCATCGGTGACTCACGTGCGCATCCCGTGCGCGGCGTAGCGGCCCATGGCGCCGGGGCCCGTACCCCCGCGGCGCGCCTCAATCCACATCGCCGCGTCCCTGCAGTAGACGCTCCAGATAGCGCGCGATCAGATCGACCTCGAGATTGACCCGATCGCCGACCGCGCGCTCACCGAGCGTCGTCTGCTGCAGCGTGTGCGGGATGATGTTAACGCCAAAGACCGCGCCCTCCACCTCATTGACCGTCAGGCTCACGCCGTCGATACAGATCGATCCCTTGCGCGCGATATAACGCGCGAGCGCGCGCGGTGCCTCGAAGCGCAAGCGCCAGGAACGTGCGTCCTCGTGGCGTGCGACGACGCAGCCGGTGCCGTCGACGTGACCGCTGACGATGTGGCCGCCGAGCGGCTTTTCGGGGGTCAGTGCCCGTTCGAGATTCACGCGCTCGCCGCGAACCCAGTCGCCGGCGGTGGTCAGCGCCAGGGTCTCCGCGGACAGGTCCGCGGTGAAGCCATCCGCGTCACAGGCGATCGCGGTGAGGCAGCAGCCATTGACCGCGATGCTGTCGCCGATCCGCACGCCGGCCAGGTAGCCGGGCGCGGTGAAGCGCATGCGCGCATCGCCGCCGATGCGTTGGATGTCGTCGATGCGCCCAAGCGCTTCGATGATGCCGGTGAACATGGTTACGAGTGGGGATCGGGACTCGGGGATAGGGAATCCGGTTCGAGCACGAGGCGCAGATCCTCGCCGAGGCGCTCGACCGACCGCCAGCGCCAGCGCAAGCGCTGCTCCAGGGTTTCGGGGCCGGGCAGCGTCACCAGCGGTCGCGCCTCGTGCCCGAGCAGCGATGGCGCGAGATAGAGCACGAGCTCGTCGACGCAAGCCGATCGCAGCAGTCCTCCCGCGAGGGTCGGCCCGCATTCGGCCAGCACTTCGTTGACCTCGCGGCGCGCCAGTTCGGTCAGAACCGCGCCGAGGTCCAGTCCGCTGCCGGCGCGCGGCACTGCGATGCGCTCCACGCCCGCCGGCGTCGGACCGTCGGCCGCCGTGAACCAGAAGCGCCGCGCACCTTCGGCCCAGACCTTGGCGGTTGCCGGCGCGCGTGCATCCGCATCGAGCACGATCCGGTCGGGTTGGCGCAGAAACGAGCCTCGATACGCGCAGCTCGACTCCCGGCAAGTCAGCTGCGGATCGTCCGCGAGCACGGTGCCGATGCCGGTCAGCACCGCCCCGGCCTCGGCACGCCGCCGGTGCACCTCGGCGCGCGCCGCGCTGCCGGTGATCCAGCGGCTCTGGCCGTTGGCCAAGGCGGTGCGGCCATCGAGGCTCGCCGCGAGCTTGAGCGTCAGCCACGGCCGGCCGCGACGCATGCGCGACAAAAAGCCGCGATGCAGCCGTTGCGCCTGCTCGGCCAAAAGACCGACCTCGACCTCGATGCCGGCCGCACGCAGCCGGGCGAAGCCGCCGCCATCGACGTCGGGGTTTGGGTCGGCGAGCGCCGCCCAGACCTTGCGCACGCCGGCAGCGATCACCGCGTCGACGCAAGGCGGCGTGCGACCATGGTGGGCGCAGGGCTCCAGCGTCACGAACAGCTCGGCGCCGCGGGCGCGCGCGCCGGCCTGCGCCAGCGCCAGGGGCTCGGCATGGGGCTGCCCCGCGCGCGCGTGAAAGCCCTCGCCGACGATCTCGCCGTCGCGCAGCACCACGCAGCCGACGCTGGGGTTCGGATGCGAGCCGCAGAGCCCGCGCGCACCCAGTTCCAACGCGCGCGCCATCGCGTCATGCGGGGTGATGTCTGAGGTCTTGGCCGTCACTGCGCTACCGTCTGGCCTTGTCCTTCAGCCCCGGCGCCCGACCTGCGTTCCCCGATTCTTCGATCAACGGCAACTGCGAGCGACGCTCCTCGGCGCTGGGCAAGGCTTGCAGGCGCTCGATTTCCTCGCGAAAGGCGTTCACGTCCTCGAATCTGCGATAAATCGAAGCGAAGCGCACGTAAGCCACATGGTCGAGGTCACGCAGCTCTTCCATGACCCACTCGCCGACCTGACGCGACGGCACCTCGCGCTCGCCACTCGCGCGCAGCTTGCGCATCACCGACTCCACCGCGTGATCCACCGCCTCGGGCGTCACCGGCCGCTTGTAGATCGCGTGTTCGATACCCTGGCGCAGCTTGTCCTCGCGAAAGGGTTCGGGATCGCCGCTGCGCTTGATCACGTTGGGCATCGACAACTGCGCGCGCTCGAAGGTGGTGAAGCGATTGTTGCAGCGTTCGCACTCGCGGCGGCGCCGTACCTGGGTGCCGTCCTCGGCGAGGCGCGAGTCGACGACGCGGGTGTCGGGCGCCTTGCAGAAGGGGCATTGCATCGCGCTACACGCTCGTCAGACGTGAGATGTCAGACGTGAGACGTCTGCAGGCGGCACTCACGTTCACTTTCCGACTCACACCTCGCTCCTCACGTCTCGCATCAGGCCGCGCGCCGCGCGGCCTGATACACCGGATAGCGCGCACAAAGTCTCTCGACCTCGCCGCGCACACGCGCAAGCGTCGCCTCCACGTCGCCGCCGGTGGACATGGCGTCGACGATGTCGGCGATCCAGTGGGCGATCTGCGCCATCTCGGCTTGTCTGAAACCGCGCGTGGTCGCCGCCGGCGAACCGAGCCGCAGACCCGAGGTCACGAAGGGACTCTTCGGATCGTTGGGAACGGCGTTCTTGTTGACGGTGATGTGCGCACGCCCGAGCGCCGCCTCGGCGTCCTTGCCGGTGATGCCGCACCCCCGCAGATCGAGCAGGAACATATGGTTGTCGGTGCCGCCGGAGACGACCCCATAACGGCCATCCCTGCCGCGTTCGAGGAACACCTCGGCCATCGCCCGCGCATTGGCCACCACCTGCTTCTGATAACCCTTGAAGCCGGGGTCCAGCGCCTCCTTGAACGCCACGGCCTTGGCGGCGATGACGTGCATCAAGGGTCCGCCCTGGATGCCCGGGAACACCGCCGACTGCAACTTCTTGTTGAAGTCCTCCGGCTGCCCTTTGGTCAGGATGATGCCCCCCCGCGGTCCACGCAGGGTCTTGTGCGTCGTGCTGGTGACCACGTGCGCATGAGGCAGCGGGCTCGGGTACTCGCCGGCCGCGACGAGTCCGGCGACGTGCGCCATGTCCACCCAAAACCAGGCGCCGATCTTGTCGGCGATCCGGCGCATACGCGCCCAGTCCTTGATGCGGCTGTAGGCGGAGAAGCCGCCGATGATCATCTTCGGTCGGGTCTCGACGGCGATGCGTTCCATCTCATCGTAGTCGATCAGCCCGGTCTCGGGGTTCAGGCCGTAGGGCACGATCTTGTACTGCTTGCCCGAGAAGTTCGCGGGATTGCCGTGGGTCAAATGGCCGCCCTGGGCGAGGTTCATACCCATGACGGTGTCGCCGGGACTGACCAAAGCGAGAAAGACCGCGGCGTTGGCCTGGGCGCCGGAGTGCGGCTGGACGTTGGCATAGTCGCAGTCGAACAACTGCTTGACGCGGTCGATCGCGAGTTGCTCGGCCACGTCGACGTGTTCGCAACCGCCGTAGTAGCGCTTGCCCGGATAGCCCTCGGCGTACTTGTTGGTCAGTGGCGAACCCTGCGCCTGCATCACCGCTGGGCTGCAATAGTTCTCGGAAGCGATCAGCTCGATGTGCGCCTCCTGGCGCACACGCTCGGCCTCGATCGCGGTAGCGAGCTCAGGGTCGTAGGCGGATAGCGAAGGGGCGTTGGTCCACATAGCGTATTGGTGAGACGGCAGACGTGAGGCATGAGACGTCGGCGCGGCGCGAGACCTCGTCTCACGCCCCACCTCTGGCGTCTCACGGAAATTCAATCGACCACTTCCAGCATCAGGTCCAGCGCCGCGCGCGCCGGATCGGCGATCTCCTGCGGCACACGGATCCGATTGACGACCGTGCCGGCGACGAGGTTGTCGAGCGTCCACGCCAGATGCTGCGGATCGGTGCGGAACATGGTCGAGCACATGCACACGGTCGGCGACATGAACTCGACGGTCACGCCCTTCTCGCGCATCTCGTCGGCCAGACGGTTGACCAGATTCAGCTCGGTTCCGACCAGCCAGTGATCGCCGGGATTGGACGCACGCACGGTGCGCAGGATGTATTCGGTGCTGCCGACGAAATCCGAATTTTGACAGACCTCGAAGGCGTTCTCGGGATGGCTGATGACCTTGCCGTGCGGCACGCGCTCGCGGAAGTGCTTGATGTGCGCCGGCTGGAACATCTGGTGCACCGAGCAGAAGCCCTTCCACAGGATCATCTTGGCCGCGCGAATCGCGTCCGGCGTGTTGCCGCCCATGGGCTTGGTGTAGTCCCAGACGATCATCTCGTCGAGACCGATGCCCATTCCGTAGGCCGTGTTGCGGCCCAAGTGCTGATCCGGGAAGAACAGGACCTTCTCGCGCCGCGCGAACGACCATTCGAGCACCGCGCGCGCATTGCTCGAGGTGCAGACGATGCCGCCGTGACGGCCACAGAAGGCCTTGAGGTCGGCCGCCGAGTTGATGTAGGTGACCGGGGTCACCTGCTGGTCCGGATCCAGCACCTCGGCCAGTTCCGACCAGCACTGCTTGACCTTGGCCAGATTGGCCATGTCCGCCATCGAACAGCCGGCGGCGAGATCCGGCAGGATCACGATGCGCTCGCCGTGGGTGACGATGTCGGCCACCTCGGCCATGAAGTGCACGCCGCAGAAGACGATGAACTCGGCATCGGTCTTCGCCGCCATCTGCGAAAGCTTGAGCGAATCGCCGGAGAAATTGGCGTGCTTGAACACCTCGTTGCGCTGGTAGTGATGGCCGAGGATGCACAGGCGATCGCCCAAAACGGCCTTCGCCGCGACGATGCGCGCGTCGCACTCTCCATCGTCGAGCAGATTGAATTCATCGAGTTTGAGCACCGCCGCCATGACCCCGAACCTCCGACAGTCACGCAGACTGCCGCCAGCACATTACGCGAGAAACACCAGACATTGTAGCGTCGCGTCCAGATGAACCACTACGGCTTGGACCTCGCCGACGGCAGCGGTGTTCACGGGGTGGACTCTTCGCCCTCCTCCGGTGGCGGGCATGTTGCCTCGGGAGTATTGGGCTTGACCACGCACAGCACGGTCGAGCGAACGATGCTGGCATTGCCAGACCCGCCGCTCGATGGCAGCCCGCGCGTCGCGGTGATCTTGTAGGTGCCGGCCTCGACACTGTTCGAGACCACGCGACCTGCACGCAAGAGATCGCTGAACGCGGTGACCTCGGCGGTCGACTCGTCGTTCAGCGTCGTGTCCGACCATACCACGCCGCGCGTGATCGTCTGCGAGCGCGTCTGGCCGGCCACGTTGAAGCTGCCGATGGCGACGAACTGCTGGAAGCCACGCGCATTGATCGTCGGGTTCGACGGCGCGATCTGGAAATCCTGCAACTCGCCGTCGACGACGTTGAGCGTGATCGTGTTGCTGCGCACCTGTGGCGGATCGGTGTCGCCTTCCTCGTCGTTGTCGTCGTCGCCGCCGTAGACCGCCTGGATCTGCACCGTCCCGGCCTTGAGCGCGCTGAGAAACTGCGGCGCGGTGATCAGCGCGGTGGCGATCTGCGCGTCGCTGCTCTCGAGACGCACCTGGCCGGTCAGATCCATCGTGGCCCCATCCGCGAAGCTGCCCGTCGCGCTGATCCGTTCGGAGGTCGCGACGATCAGCTCGTCGTTCGGCGCATCGGCGAACTCGCGCGTGATCTGCAGGCCGGTCAGCGCCTCGACGACCACGGTCGCCGTGAAATTCGAGTAGCGCGGATTGTCCGTGCACAGCGGAAACTCGGCCTTGGCCGTGAGCGGCCCACCGATGCCGACACCCGTGATCAGTCCGGTCGACTGGCCGATGGTCGCGATCTGGTTGGCGTTCTCGTCGTCGGTGTCGAAGGACCACAGCGGCGAGCTGGTCACGTCCAGGGTGTAGCCATCGACGGTCGCGGTCAGCGTCAACAGATCACCGGTCTCGGGCGCGAGCTTGACCGCGGTCTTGTTGATCGTCACCGAATCGAACTCGCGGATCTGGACCTTGAAGTCCGCGCTGGTCAAGCCGACGAACTCGGCGGTGATCGTCGCCGTGCCGACGCTGCGCGGCACCAGAATCCCGGGGGCGAAGGCTCGGTCCGTGCTGCCCGGAATCAGCACCACCTCGCCGCCGGTGCGCGGGTCGTTGCTGACTTGGACGACCGCCGGATCCGAGGACGACCAGCGCACGCGTGTGTTGAGCAAGCTGCTCGCATCGACGTTACCGTTGCTGAACCTCAGCACCGCCTGCAACTGCTCGGGGAAGCACAGAAAGTATTGCTCGACCTCGCCGCCTAAGTCGATCAGGCTGGTATTCGGGTTACGGATGATCTCCAGCTTTTCCGGCCGGTTGCCGCTACCCACGCCGCTGATGTCGCAGGCGGAGACGGCCGCGGCGATGAGCGCGACGGCAATGAGGTGAGGCCATCGATGCGAGCGGTTCATACCGTCAAACTCCGGGGTTCAGGCGGCGGTGTCGGTGCCGGGGACCAGCTTGGACTGCACCGTCGAGCGCAGGTGCAGTTCCCGCAATTGGCGCGCATCGACCAGACTCGGCGCCTCGGTCAGCGGACAATGCGCGGTCTGCGTCTTGGGGAAGGCGATGACGTCGCGGATGCTCGGCCGGCCGGCCATCAGCATCACCAGGCGGTCCAGACCCAGCGCGATGCCGCCATGCGGCGGCGCGCCGTAGGACAGAGCCTGCAGCAAAAAGCCGAACTTCTCGCGCTGCTCCTCAAGACCAATGCCGAGCAGGTCGAATACCGCCTGCTGCACGTCGGCGCGATGGATGCGCACCGAGCCACCGCCGAGCTCGATGCCGTTGAGGACGATGTCGTAGCCCTGTGACAGGGTCTCACCCGGATTGGCGCGCAGGGCGTCGGCGTCGAAGGGCTTGGGTGCGGTGAACGGATGGTGTAGCGACACCCAGCGCTGCGACTCCTCGTCGAACTCGAACATCGGCCAGTCGACGACCCAGAGTGCGCGCCAGCCGGGCACCGTCAGGCCCAGCTCGTTGCCGAGCTTGATGCGCAGCGCACCGAGTGCGTCACAGACCACGCGCCACTTGTCGGCGCCGAAAAAGATCACGTCGCTATCCTGCGCGCCAGTGCGTTCGAGGATGCCGGCGAGCGCCGCATCGTGCAGGTTCTTGACGATCGGCGACTGTAGGCCGTCTCGACCCCTCGCCTTGTCGTTGACGACGATGTAGGCCAGACCCTTCGCACCATAGATCTTCACGAACTCGGTGCATTTGTCGATCTCGCCGCGGCTGAGTTTCTCGCGCCCGCCGGGCACACGCAGCGCGGCGACGCGGCACTTCGGGTCCTTGGCCGGAGTCGAGAACACCTTGAAGTCGACATCGGCGACCAGATCCTTGATCTCGACCAGTTCGAGCGGATTGCGCAGGTCCGGCTTGTCCGAGCCGTAGCGCGCCATCGCCTCGGCGTAGCTCAAGTGCGGCAGCGTGCCCAGGTCGACGTCGAGCAGGTTCTGGAAGATGTCCTTCACCAGACCCTCGATCAGGCCCATGATCTGGTCTTGGGTCAAAAACGAGGTCTCGACGTCGAGCTGCGTGAACTCGGGCTGACGATCGGCGCGCAGATCCTCGTCGCGGAAGCAGCGCGCGATCTGGTAGTAGCGGTCGAGACCCGAGATCATCAGCAACTGCTTGAACAACTGCGGCGACTGCGGCAATGCGAAGAACTTGCCGGCGTGGGTGCGCGAAGGCACGAGATAGTCGCGTGCCCCCTCCGGCGTCGCCCGTGTCAGGATCGGGGTCTCGACATCGATGAAGCCGTGCGCATCCATGTAGTGGCGGATGCGCTTGATGACCTCGTGGCGCAGGCGCAGATTCCGCTGCATCTCGCTCCGGCGCAGGTCGATGTAGCGGAACTTCAGCCGCGTGTCCTCGCCGACGGTGTCATCGTCCGGATGGAACGGCGGCGTCTCGGCGCGATTGAGCAGCTCCACCGCCTCGCCCAGCAGCTCGATCTTGCCGGTCGCCATCGCGGCGTTCTCGGTACCGGCGGGACGCGGCCGCACCCGGCCGGTGATGCGCACGACGTATTCCGAACGCAGCCGGTCGGCGGCGGCGAATGCGTCTTTCGCATCCGGATCGAACACACACTGCAGCAGGCCCTCGCGGTCGCGCAGATCGATGAAGATAACACCGCCGTGGTCGCGCCGACGATGGACCCAACCGCAGACGGTCACGGTCTGGCCGACGATCTGCTCGGTGACCTGGCCACAGTAATGACTACGCATGTTCGTGCTGGATGAGATCGACGGCGCGCGGGCCGCCATGAGGACTTCGGGTGCGCGCCCAAACCAGGACGACGCGCCGGCGAGTCGTTTAGTTTAGAGCCTTGCGTGCGTTTGCACACGCGACCTCGACGTGCACACGGCGGTGCTGGCGGCAGCGCCAGCCGACCGTCCAAGCCTCGCGGCGATCGATCCCTGCTCCAGCGCTACGGACTCGCCAGCTCACCGCGGTTCGCGCACCAGCGTAGCCATGAAGGCGCAATTGGCAGCGCACCGGCGTCGAGGAAGGCAGAGGACGAAGCAGAAGACCCGCAGCGTAGCGTCCGGCAATCTGCCGGCGACCCGAGCGATGCGCCTTCCCCGGAAGGACGCCGCGCTGCGCGCACGGCGTCTTCGGCTTGGCATTCACGCGGCGGCTTCGGACTTTGCCGCGCATCCCGGCTTGTCACAGCCGCTCGGCGTGCAGCTCGCGCCGTCGTTGGCCGCATTGCCGCCGTTGTCGCCGGCGAGATTGCGCTTGTTGGCAGTCTTGAAGTCGGTCTCGTACCAGCCGCCGCCGGACAGGCGAAAGCCGACGGCGGAAATTTGCTTGGTCAAGGCCGGCTCGTCGCAAGCCGGGCAGTTGCCGGGTGCCTCCGACACCTTGTGCATCACTTCCGCCTCCGCCCCGCAGGCAGCGCAAACATATTCGTAGATCGGCATGAATCCCTCGTCGAATCCGGCAAATCGGAGCCGCCACCATGGGGCCGGCGCGCGGATTTTCAAGCCTCGGCGCCGCGCGGTCCAGCGCGGTTCGTACAATGCCGGCCGTAAACAGCCGAACTCCCATGCACCAGGATCTGCGCCGCGGCGCCACGCATGCCCTGATCTCCGCCACCTCGTTCTCGATCATGGGCGCCTGCATCAAGCAGGCCGCACTGACCACGCCCAACGAGCTGGTGGTGTTCATCCGCTGTGCGGTCAGCCTCGTGATCCTGCTGCCGTGGCTGACGCGCCGCGGCGGCGTCGGCATCCGCACGCAGCGCCTCGGCGGCCACCTCCTGCGCGCCGGCTTCGGCATCGCCTCGATGTACGCGTTCTTCTACGCGATCGCACACCTGCCGCTCGCCGAGGCGATGCTGCTGACCTACACCATGCCGCTGTGGATCCCGTTCATCGCCTGGCTCTGGCTGCGCGAGCGGCCAGCACTGGTGGTGTTTCCGGCGGCGCTGCTCGGGCTCGTCGGCATCGCGCTGATCACCCGGCCGGGTCTGCATCCGGTGGATCCCTTCGCCGCCATCGTCGGAGCCGTCTCCGGACTTTTGGCGGCTTGCGCCATGGTCAGCATCCGCCGGCTGACCGACACCGAGCCGGCGACGCGCGTGGTGTTCTACTTCGCTCTGCTCGGCACGGCCATCGCCGGCGTGCCGCTGCTGTGGGCGTGGCAGACGCCGTCGCTGCCGGCACTCGGCCTTTTGATCGCCGCCGGCGCGCTCGCGACGCTCGGCCAGATCCACCTCACCCGCGCCTACGGCTGCGCGCCAGCGGCGCTGGTCGGCCCCTTTACCTATGTCACCGTGCTGCTGGCGGCGCTGATCGGCTGGCTGGTCTGGGGCGAAAAGCTCGACCGCTGGTCGCTGCTCGGCGCGGCGCTGGTGATCGCAACCTGCCTGCTGGTGACGCTCGGCCCGCGCCCAAGAGCGGCGGTGTGATCAAGCCGCAGGCGGCTCGCACAGCCATTCGACCTGCACATCGGCAAAGGCACGCAGGCCCTCGTGGAAATGACGGCAGGCCCGAGCCGCGAGCGCCGCCTCGCCCTTGAAGCCGAACTCGATCTGGCGCGGACGCGTCGCATCGCCGCGAAACGGCAGGCTCGACAGCTTGATGCCGGGATGCCGCGCCAAGGTGTCCTCCATCAGCGGCAGCAGATCGCCCTCGCCGCTGGTGCCGAGCACGCGGATGCGGTACTCCACCGGCGGTGCGCTGCGGTGCAGATGCGCGTAGCGCGTGTCGAGCACCCATTCGAGCATCGGCCAGGCCATCTCCGGGAAGCCGGGCACGAAGTGGCAGTCGCCGCACCAAAAACCGGGGACGCGATTCACCGGATTCGGAATCAGCCCGGCGCCGCGCGGAAAGTCCGCCATGCGCACGCGGTTCGGTCGCGCCGCCGCGCCATACTGAGCGACGATGAGGGCCTCGGCCTCGGCGTGGCGCGTGAGCGGCACACCGAAGGCGCGCGCCGCCGCCTGGCGCGTGCGATCGTCCGGCGTCGCGCCGATGCCGCCGCAGCTGAGCACCAGATCGCCGCGCGCGATCGCCCAGCGCAGCGCGTCGGCGATGTCGTCCTCGTCGTCACCGACCAGGCGCGCCCACGCCAGCTCGAGGCCGCGCGTACGCAGCAGCTCGATCACCGTGGGCAAGTGCCGGTCCTGGCGCTTGCCGCAGAGGATCTCGTCGCCGACGACGATCAGGCCGATACGGGGCGTTTGCCGAGGCATACCGCTGGCCTGACCACCGTTCACTCTTGCGTCCAGGCGAATTTCTCCACGGCATTGAAGATGTCGGTCTCGGTGACGATGCCGATGATCTTGTCGCCCTGGGCCACGGGCAGGCGGCTGAAGTTGGTGTCGGAGATCATCGCCGCTGCCTCGCGGATGCTCATCTCCGCCGGGACCGACGTCACCGGCCGGCTGCAGATGTCGCGCACGCGCGTAGTCGCCGGATTTTTGTTCATGCGCACGATGCGGGTGACGATGTCACGGCGCGTGAGGATGCCCCAGCGCCCCTCGTCATCGGGCTCGACGACGACCGAGCTGATGTCGTTGTCGGTCATCACGTGCATCGCGCTTTCCACGGTCTCGCCGTCGCTGACCGTGATCAGCGAGCGCGTCATCAGGTCACCGACCGTGGTGGGTACACGTCCGGTGTCGACCATCTCCTCCAGCGGCTGCAGCAGGCGGCGAATCTCGCGCTGCTTGCGCTCCTTGGCGAGCTGCGCCTGCTGTGCCTTGCGCTTGGCTTCGAGATCGACGCCGCCGCGGATACGCTCGATCAAGGCATCGGCGAACTGCGAGGTGCCGACCTCGGTGGCACCGTCGATCTGCCGCGCGAAGTCGTAGGTGACGATGCCGTCGGACACCACCTCGGGATAGACCAGGGTGATCAGGTCCGCGGCCTCTTTCCAACCCATGTACTCCAGCATCATCACACCGGAAAACAGCAGTGACCCGGGGTTGACCTTGTTGAGGTTGGCGTACTTGGGCGCGGTGCCGTGGGTCGCCTCGAACACGGCGACGTGATCGGCGATGTTGGCGCCGGGAGCGATGCCGACGCCGCCGACCTCGGCCGCGATCGCGTCGGAGAGATAGTCGCCGTTGAGGTTCATCGTCGCGATCACGTCGAACTCCTCCGGCCGCAACAGCATCATCTGGAACATGATGTCGGCGATGCGATCCTTGATGACGATCTTGCCTTCGGGCTGCTTGCCCTTGTACTCGCCGTAAAGCTGCTCCTCGGTGATGGTGACGCTGCCGAACTCCTCGCGCGCGACCTCGTAACCCCAGTTACGGAAAGCGCCCTCGGTGAACTTCATGATGTTGCCCTTGTGCACCAGGGTCACCGATTCGCGGCCGTTGTCGATCGCGTACTGGATCGCCTTGCGCACCAGGCGCTTGGAACCGAACTCGGAGATCGGCTTGATGCCAAGGCCGGCACCGTCGAAGAACTTTGCATTCATTTCCTCGCGCAGGAAGCGGGCGAGCTTTTCGTTCTCGGGCGTGCCGGTCTTGTACTCGATGCCCGCGTAGACGTCCTCGGTGTTTTCGCGAAAGATCACTACGTCGACCTTGTCCGGACGCTTGAGCGGCGAAGGCACGCCGGCATAGTGGCGTACCGGACGCACGCAGGCGTAGAGATCGAGCTCCTGACGCAGCGCGACGTTGAGACTGCGAAAGCCGCCGCCGACGGGTGTCGTCAATGGCCCCTTGATCGAGACGACCAGATCCTTGAGCACCTGCAGGGTCTCGTCGGGGCAATAGTTGCCGTCATAAAGGCTGGCGGCCTTTTCACCGAGATAGGTCTCGCACCAGTGGATTTTGCGCTTACCGCCATACGCCTTTTCGACCGCCGCATCCCAGACGCGCAGACAGGCGCGGGTAATGTCCGGACCGATGCCATCCCCTTCGACATAGCCGATGATGGGCTGGTCCGGCACGTGCAGCCTGCCGTTGCGGATGGTGATCTTTTCGCCGGTGGTAGGGATCTTGATGTGCCGATAGACAGACATGCAGGCAAACTCCGTTGAAACGATGGGTCATGACCGCGAAGCAGGCCGTCGGATTCTACGCCGCTTTCCAAGACTTCAGGCACCATGCATGCTGACGACCGCCGCCGCTGCGGCGGCACGAGGAGCGCACCGATGAATGCCCTGGTCCCGGTCAGTCACGGATCGGAATCGATCGAGACGGTGACCATCGTCAACGTCCTGCGCCGCGCCGAGGTTGAGGTGACGCTCGCCAGCATCGCCGACACCTGCCGCGTAGAGGGCACACGCGGCGTCCACCTGTACGCCGACTGCCTCTTCGACGAAATCGCCGCGCAGGACTTCGACCTGATCGTTCTGCCTGGGGGCGAGGCCGGCGCACGCGCGCTCGGCGCGCACAAGGGCGTCATGGACAAGATCGCGGCGCAGCGCATGCAGCACCGCTGGTACGGCGGTATCTGTGCGGCACCGGCACTGGCGCTGGCACCGCGCGGCCTGCTCGACGGCAAGCAGGCCACCTGCTACCCAGCATTTCGCGACGCGCTGTTGCACTGGGTCGACCGTCCGGTGGT
Organism: Sinimarinibacterium thermocellulolyticum; assembly: GCF_040327995.1. Classification (NCBI taxonomy): domain Bacteria; kingdom Pseudomonadati; phylum Pseudomonadota; class Gammaproteobacteria; order Nevskiales; family Nevskiaceae; genus Sinimarinibacterium; species Sinimarinibacterium thermocellulolyticum. Next base: position 46,618 of record NZ_JBEPIJ010000009.1, read on the forward strand.
CGTCGACGGCCACTGCATCACCGGTCAGGGACCGGCATCGGCGATGGCCTTCGCACTCGCACTGGTCGAGGCACTCTGCGGTGCTGCGAAGCGGCGCAGCGTCGCCGAAGCCCTACTGCATCACCGCCCGTAAAACGAAAGCGCCCGCATCTGCGGGCGCCTCGCTCTGCAGCGCGCTTGCGCGCTACGCGGCTTTTTTTGCGCCGACCGCTTCCTTGAGCATCTTCTCCAGCTCGCCCGACTGGTGTAGGTCGAGCGTGATGTCGCAGCCGCCGATCAGTTCACCCTTGACGTAGAGCTGCGGGAACGTCGGCCAGTTCGCGAACTTCGGCAGCGCGCGATAGATCTCCTCGTCCTCGTAGACGTTGACGTAAGCGAATGGAACCCCGCAGGACTTGATCGCCTGGACCGCGCGTGCCGAGAATCCGCACTGTGGAAAATCGGGCGTGCCCTTCATGTACAGCATGATGGGATTGTCGGTGACTTGCTTCTTGATGCGCTCGAGTGCATCCATCGAGGTCTCCAGCGGATGGGAGTGGTGACGGTCGCGGATTATACGCGCCGAGGTCGGCGGCCGTTGAACGACTATTGAATTTGACTCCCCCGTCGCCTATTTTGTTCACCCCCTGAAAACCCCCAGGCGCCGGCGCCTGCATGCGCCGGACATACCAAGGAACGACGATCATGGCTCTTTCGCTCCCCGAACTCCCGTACGCCCGCGATGCCCTGGCACCGCACATGTCGGCAGAGACCCTGGACTACCACTACGGCAAGCACCACAAGGCTTACGTCGACAATGGCAACAAGCTGATTGCCGGCACCGAGTTCGAGAACATGTCGCTCGAAGACATCGTGATGAAGTCCTCGGGCAAGATCTTCAACAATGCCGCACAGGTGTGGAACCACACGTTCTTCTGGAACTGCCTGACGCCCAAGCAGGGCGCGCCCGGCAAGAAGCTGACCGATGCGCTGGTCAAGGCTTTCGGCGGGGTCGAGGACTTCAAGAAGCAGTTCACCGAATCGGCGCTCGGCAACTTCGGCTCGGGCTGGACCTGGCTGGTGAAGAACAGCGACGGCAGCCTCGCCATCGTCAACACCAGCAACGCCGGCAATCCGATGACCGACGGCAAGAAGCCGCTGCTCACCTGCGACGTCTGGGAGCACGCCTATTACATCGACTACCGCAACGCGCGCCCGAGCTATCTGGAACATTTCTGGGCGCTGGTGAACTGGGAGTTCGTCGAGGGCAACCTCGGCTGAATCCGGTTCGCGTTCCAACGGGGCCGCGGCGCGCCGCGGCCCTTTTCGTTTCTGCAACGGTACACGGACATGGCGGTGAAGCTGCGGCATTTCCTCAAGTTGTCGGACCTGAGTGCGGATGAGGCGCGTTCGATCGTCGAACGCGCGATCGTCCTGCGCACCGACCCGGCACATCATCGGCGCCAGTTCACCGGCCGTACGCTGGCGATGATCTTCATGAAGAACTCGACGCGCACGCGCGTGAGCTTCGAGGCCGGCATGGCGAAGTTCGGCGGCCACGCACTGTTCCTGCAATCGAGCGCGACCCAGCTCGGACGCGACGAGCCGATCGCCGACACCGCGCGTGTGCTGTCGCGGATGTGCGACGCGATCATGATCCGCAACGACTCGCAGGCCGACCAGATCGAGCTCGCCGCGCATTCACGCGTACCCGTGATCAACGGCTTGTCCGAGCTGCATCACCCCTGCCAGATGCTCGCCGACCTGCAGACATGGATCGAGCATCGCGGCGATCCGCGCGGCAAGATCGCGGCGTGGATCGGTGACGGCAACAACGTCTGCCACTCGTGGATCGAGGCAGCAAAGATGTTCGGCTTTATGCTGCGCATCGCCGCACCGGATGGCTACGGGCCGGATGCGGACATCCTCGCCGCCGCCGGCGCGCATGTCGAGATCGCCGCCGACGCGCGCAGCGCCGCGCGTGGCGCCGACGTGATCGTGACCGACACCTGGACCAGCATGGGCCAGGAAGCCGAAACCGCCAAGCGCCTCGCTGCCTTCGCCGGTTATCAGGTGGACGCCGCGCTGATGGCGCTGGCCAAGCCGGATGCGATCTTCATGCACTGCCTGCCGGCGCACCGTGGCGAGGAGGTCAGCGCCGAGGTCATCGACGGTGCGCAATCCGTGGTCTGGGACGAGGCCGAGAACCGGCTGTGGGCGCAGATGGCGCTGCTCGAATTCCTCTGGGCATGAGCCGTTCCGATCGCGAGCACGGCCTGCCAGCGTACGTCGACGATCTCGCGCAGACGGTCGCGCGCGCGCTCGCCGAAGACCTCGGCAGCGGCGATGTCACCGCACGCCTGGTCGCCGATCACGCACAGGCACGCGCACGCGTCATCGCCCGCGAAGCGGCGATCATCTGCGGGCGCCCCTGGGTCGACGAAGTGTTCCGGCAGCTCGACGCGCGGGTGAGCTTGGACTGGCAGGTGGCCGAGGGCCAGCGCGTCGACCCCGATGCCACTGTGTTCACGCTGCGCGGGCCGGCGCGCGCCCTGCTCAGCGGCGAGCGCACCGCGCTCAACTTCCTGCAGACGCTGTCCGGTACGGCGACCGCGACCGCTGCCTTCGTCGATGCCGTCGCCGGCACCGGCTGTCGCATCGCCGACACACGCAAGACCCTGCCTGGTCTGCGCAACGCACAGAAGTACGCGGTGCGCTGCGGCGGCGGCGTGAATCACCGCATCGGCCTGTACGACGGCATCCTGATCAAAGAAAACCACATCGCCGCGGCCGGCGGTATCGCGCAGGCGATCGCCCAGGCACGTGCGCTCGACGCCGGGGTGCCCCTGATGACCGAGGCGGAGAACCTCGACGAGGTCGATGCCGCGCTGACCGCCGACGTCGACCTGCTGCTGGTCGACGACTTCACCCTCGATGCCTTACGCGAAGCCGTGCGCCGCACGCGCGCGCACCGTGCCGCCGGCGGCCGCACCCTGATCGAATATTCCGGCGGCGCCAGCCTGGAGCGGGTGCGCGCGATCGCCCAAACCGGCGTCGACCGCATCTCGGTCGGCGCCATCACCAAGCACCTGCGCGCCATCGACCTGTCCATGCGCTTGATCTGACTCGGGCGCGCCATCGCGCGCTCGCCGACCAAGCGCGTGCTTCACACCGTGGTGCCGACCGCAAACAGGCGCTCGCACAATCCGAGCACCTCGGCGGCATCCCCGCTGGTCAACCACTGCAATCGGCCGTTCGCGGCTCGGGCGAGCAGGCCTTCGCGTTCAAGCACGCGCCGCACCTGCCGCGCGACCGCCGCGCCGGTGTCGATCAGGCGTGTATCCGCGCCCGCGATCTGCTGGATGATCGGCCGCAGGAACGGATAGTGGGTGCAACCGAGGACGAGCACGTCGGCATTCTCGGCGAGCAGCGGCCGCACGTCGCGCTCGACCAGCGCGCGGGTGCGCACGCCGTCGAGTTCGCCGGCCTCGACCTGTTCGACCCATCCCGGACAGGGCCGGGTGATCACACGAACATCGCGCGCGTGCGCCGCCAGCAGACGGTGGAACTTCTCACCGGCCAGTGCGGCGCCGGTCGCGAGCACGCCGACGACGCCGCTGCGCGTCGCCGCGACTGCGGGCTTCACCGCGGGCTCCATGCCGACGAACGGCACCGGATAGGTCGCGCGCAGGTGCTCGACGGCGGCGATCGTCGCCGTGTTGCAGGCGACGACGATCAGTTTGCAGCCGCGCGCGAGCAGCAGCTCGGTGATCGCGCAGGCGCGTGCCTGGATCGCCTCGCGCGGCTGGCCACCGTAGGGGCAGTACGCGCTGTCGGCGTAGTAGATCAGCTCTTCGCCGGGCAACAGCGCACGGATCTCGCGCAGCACCGAAACGCCGCCGACACCGGAGTCGAACACGCCGATGGGCGCGTCGCTCACGCGCCGGCCTTGCGCCACGCCGGCGGCGGGCCGTCGAGGAAGCGTTCGACCACGGCGTTGAACGCCTGTGGCTGTTCACTCGGCAAACCGTGGTGCGCGCCCTTGAACACGTGCAGGCGCGCGCGCGGCAGCGCGTGCGCGAACATGACCGTCTGGTCGTGGCCGAAGTAGTCGTGCTCGGATGCGGCGACCAGCACCGGCAAGCGCAGTTCGCCGAGTCGCTCGATCACCGACCATGCCGCCAACGCGCGCAGCGCCGCCAAGTAGTTGCGGCGCGAGTTGCGCGCGCCACGCGCGATCGCGCGTGCGCGCTGCGCAGCCTGCTCCGGTGCCGGAAAAGAACGCTGCGCGCCGATGCGGGCGAGCCGTTCGGGGCCGAGCAGCCCCATCACCGCGAACCGGTAGAAAAACTCGATGTGATGGCGCAGCGAGCGCGGCCGAAAGCTCGGCGCGCTGTTGGCGATCACCAGCCGCTCGACGCGATCGGGGTGGTCGAGGGTGAACTGCTGCGCCACCGCCCCGCCCATCGAATGTCCGATCAGGCGACAGCGCGCAACGCCGAGCGCATCGAGGAACGCGGCGACGTCACTGGCATGTTCCGGCACGCCGAGGCCGCGGCGACCGCGCGGGCTGGCGCCAAAGCCACGAAGGTCCGGCGCCAACACGCGGTAGCGCCGGGCAAAGAACGGTATCTGGTGTTCCCAGTCGAAGTGACTGCCGCCCAAGCCATGCAGCAGCAGCAGCGGGCTGCCGCAGCCGGCCTCGGCGTAGTGCAGATCGACATCGCCCACACGCACTCGCGCCCGCACGACCGTCGGCGCCCAGTCGGAACCGGCATCAGCGCCGAGCGCGTCCACCCTCGACGCCGCAGAAGCAGTGTGCGTACTGTCCATTTGGGTCGTTGAACGCGGCCAGCACACGACGCAGATCGACGCGCGCCTGGGCGCCCTCGAACCAAGTGCGCCAGGGTGCCGGCACCCAACTGGAGACGCGCCCCGAGAACCGTGACAGGATCTCGGCCGTGAAGCCGCGCGCGGGGCGACGCTCGTCGAGCACGTAGGCATCGAGGGCAAGTCCGGCCAGCGTCGCCGCGGCGTCGGCGGCGTCGCGCCGGCCACCGAAATGGTCGATCAAACCGAGCGCGCGCGCATCGGCGCCGCTCCACACCCGCCCCTGCGCGATTTCGTCGACGCGTGCCAGGTCCAGCTCGCGGCCGGCAGCCACGCCCTCGATGAAGTCGCGGTAGACCTTCTCGATGCCCGACTGGATGATCGCGCGCGCGTCCTCGCCGAGCGGGCGGTCGAGGCGAAAGGCGCCGGCGAGCCGGGTGGTGCCGACACCGTCGGTGTGGATGCCGAGCTTGTTCAGGGTGCCGTCGAAAGTCGGCACCAGACCGAACACGCCGATCGATCCGGTGATGGTCGTCTCGTGTCCCCAGATCTGGTCGGCGTCCATCGCCACCCAGTAGCCGCCGCTGGCGGCGACGCTGGACATGGACGCGACCACGGGCTTGCCGGCCGCCTGCAGGTTGCGCACGCCGCGGCGGATCTGCTCCGCCGCCCAGACGCTGCCACCGGGGGAATCGATGCGCAACACGACGGCAGCGACCGTCTCGTCCCGACGCGCCTCGTCGAGCAGCTCGAAAATCGTATCGCCGCCGGCTTGGCCGGGCTCGCCCGGACCATCGACGATCTCCCCTTGCACCACCACCAGCGCGACCTTCTTGGCGCGCTTGCCGGCGGACACCTTCTTCGCGCCGCGTACGGCGTTGAGATAATCGAGATAGTGGATCTGGCGAAAGCTGCCATGATCCTCGTCGAAGCCCACGGTCTCGCCGATCCGGGCACGAAACTCGGTGAGGTTCTCAAGGCGCGTCACCAGACTCTGGTCACGCGCATAGGCCGCCGCATCGCCACCGAGTGCTTCGAGCCCGGCGCGCAGGCCGTCGACGTAGCGATCGGCAGCATCGGGGGCAAGCCCTCGCCCCTCGGCCACCGCGGCGCTGTAAGCCGTCCACAGATCGCCGAGCCACTCGCGGTTGGCCATGCGCGCCTCATCCGACATGTCATTGCGAGTGAACGGCTCCACGGCGGATTTGAAGGCACCGACGCGGAACACGTTCATGTCGATGCCGATCTTTTCGATCGCCTCGGCGTAGTAGTTGTGGTAGACGCTGAAGCCCTCGATGTAGACCATGCCGTAGGGATCGAGGCTGATCTCGTCGGCCTGGGCTGCGGCGTAATAATGCGCCTGGTCGTACCACGGCCCCCAAGCGACGATGGGCTTGCCCGCCGCCTGAAACGCGCGCATCGCGGCGCGGAGCTCGTCGAGCTGCGCAAGGCCCGCGGACCACAGACCGTCGAGCTTGAGCACGGCCAGGCGGATGCGCTCATCCTCGCGTGCCGCATCCAGCGCTTCGATCAAGTCATGCAGGTTCGACTGCGAGGGCATCTCGCCGGTGATGTTCTCGAAGAACTGCTGACCGGGGTCGATGTCGATCTGCTCGACGAGCACGCCGCTCGGCGCCAGCACCAGCGCGACGTTGTCCTCCACCATCACCGGCGAGCTGCTGCGCAGCACCATCCACAGCAACCCCAAGCCGAGCAACAGCGAGGCGATGACGATCACGCGGTACAGCAACACGACGGCGCCCCAGACGAGATCGAAGGCGCGGCGCAGCAGGGGTTTGTTCTCGCTCATGCGGCTATGGGATCGGTTGGAATCAACGGCGCTTCATCACGACCGAGCCGGCCGAGTAACCGGCGCCGAAGGCGCACAGTACACCGACGTCGCCAGGCTGCAAATCGCGATGGAATTTGTGAAAGGCGATCACCGAGCCGGCCGAGCTGGTGTTGGCGTATTCGTCGAGGATGACCGGCGCCTCATCGGGACTGGGCTCGCGCCCGAGTACACGCTTGGCGATGAGCTGGTTCATGCCCAGATTGGCCTGGTGTAACCAGAAGCGGCGCACGCCGGCCGCATCGATACGCAGGTCGGCGAGATGGCCGAGCATCAACTCCGCCGCCAGCGGCACGACCTCCTTGAATACCTTACGCCCCTCCTGGTGGAACAGCACATCGTCCCAGCGGCGCTGCGGGCGCTCGCAGGCGTTCAGAAAACCGAAGTTGTTGCGGATGTTGTTGGAGAACTGCGTCTTGAGGCGCGTGCCCAGGATCTCGAAGCCCCGCCCTGCGCCGGCGTTGTCGGCCGGCTCGACCAGCACCGCCGTCGCCGCATCGCCGAAGATGAAATGGCAGTCGCGATTGCGCCAGTTCAGATGGCCGCTACAGATCTCCGGGCTGACCACGAGCGCCGCACGCGCATTGCCGATGCGCACCGCATCCGCCGCCGCCTGGATGCCGAAGGCCGCCGATGCGCACGCGACGTTCATGTCGTAGGCGTAGCCGCGCGCGCCCAGATAATGCTGAATCTCGACCGCGACCGCCGGATAGCCGCGCTGCATGTTCGAGCAGGCGACGACGATGAGATCCACGTCCGCGGCCTCGCGCCCGGCCGCGGCCAGTGCCTCGCGCGCGGCGGCGACGCCCATCTCGCACATCTGCGAGGGCTGATCGTCGCCGCGCATCTCGATGCGCGGACGCATCCACTCGACATCGAGCACACCCTCGCGGTCGATCACGTAACGCGACTTGATGCCCGAGGCCTTGACGATGAACTCGCTGCTCGACGCCTGCAGCGCCGGCGTGCGCCCGGCAGCGATCTCGTCGGCATGCTCGCGGTTGTAGCGCTCGACATAGGCGTTGTAGCAAGCGACCAGCTCGTCGTTGGAGATCGACTGCGACGGCGTGTACAGGCCGGTGCCGGTAATCGCGACTGGGATCATGGGGAGGATAGGGTAAGGCCGGGGGATCGGAGTTTAGCGCAGCGTCCAGCCGGCCCCATCCAACGCCGCGCGCACCGCCTGGCGCATCGTGCGCTCGCGCCGCACCGACAGATGCGATCCCTGATACCAGGTCACCGGCACCTGCCAGTGTGCGCTCAGCGCCAGCGGATGCTCGGGCGGCACCAGGCGGTCGCCGGTCGCGGCGAAGATGTGGCGGCGCTCGATCGGCTGTAACGGCGGCCGCGCCAGCGGCGAGACCGGCGCAAGCAGCCGGCGATAGCGATGTTCGTCGAGGCCGTGCGCGGCGAAGTAGCGCAGATGCGCCGGCGGCAACACGCGCCACAGCGCCGCGGCGAGGTCGATCACCGGAATGCCGGCGATGACGAAATCGAGGTCGGCCTCGTAGGTCGCGAGCAGCGCGGCGTTGTAGCCGCCCAGCGAAAAGCCGAGCACGCCGACCCGCGCCCCGGGTTCGTGCTGACGCAGCCAGGCCAGCGTGCGCCGCAGATCCCACAGCGTCTGCATCTCGGCGTGCAAAAGGTCGGTCAGATCGCCGTCCAGGAAGTGATCGCCGGACTTGGTGCCGACGCTGCGCGGGCCGTGCAGCGGCAGCACCGGCTGGATCAGGTTCAGGCCCAGACGATGGTGCAGCCAGTTAGGCGAGAAGAGACTGAAGTCCATCCACGCCCGCCCCATGCGGTAGCCGTGGATGCACAGCAGCCACGGCCGCGGCGCGCCGGCGTGGCGCAACAGGCGCACGTGGCAATGGCGATTGGCGTCATGCTGCAGCCAGCGGTCGTCACCGGGCAAGGACGGCGGTGTGCGAAAACCCGACTCGAACCTGAGGATCTCGTAGTCGATGCCCCACAGCCGTGCACGCTCGACCTGCGTGTCGTCCGGCGGTGGCGGCGGCAGATGCAGCGCCGCCGGGTCGTCGTCCCAGCCGTTCTCGGTGATTGCCTTTTCCAGTCGCGCCGCGTCCTCGCAGATGCGCGTCGCCAGTGCGCCGCCGGGGATCGACGCCGCGGTGACGAAATAGCCGAGCACCAATTCATCGAGCGCGAGCTTCAAGTCCATCGACGTCGAGCGCTCGACTTCCGGCACCCCCTCGTAGCTCGCCGTGCGCAGCCAGCTGAGGCGGCCAGCGATAACGAAACTCGCCGCCGACAACAGCAACAGCCAGAACGCATCGCCGAGTCCGGCGGCCCAGCACGCCAGCGGGCTGAGCACGGCACCGAGGGCGCTGCCGATCGCGATCGGACCGAGCGTGCGCGCATCGCCAGGGAACAGCAGCAGCCCCAGGCCACCGCCGAGCAGCAGCAAGCCGGGCGCCAGCGCCAGCAGCAGCCAGGTGCCGCCGCTGTCGGCAAGCAGCCAGTACAGGCCGGCGACGATTGGCAGCAAAGCGAGCCACTCGCGTGGCCGCGGCGGCGGCAGATGCACGACAGCCATGCGGATCAGCTCCTGAGGAGATCGATCAACAGCAGCGCGCCGACGACGAGCGCGAGGACGCTCGCGGCCTGCGCCGGCCATCGGAAGGACCAGAGGCGGCGCTGTGCGAGGAACGCGAGCCCCGTGAACACGCTCAATACCCAGAACACGGCGGTCACGGCGGCGACGGTCGGCCACTCCGCGCGCATGCGCGGCGAGGCATCGAGATAGATCGCGTAGATCAGCGCGACGACGCCCAGCGTGACCGCGAAGGTCGCGCACAGCGCCAGCGCAACGGCGTTGAAGATCTGGACGGCCTTCATCCGCGCCTGCGCTTGCGAGCGCCGCTGGGGATCAGGTGGCCGACGACCTTGGGGCTGGAAAGCCCGGCCCGGAACATCAGCGTGACGAAGGTTCGTAGGATACGATCGCGATTCTGGAACACCGAGTTGACCATCGGAATGCGTTGCCGGTTGATCGGCGTGATGCGCTCGTCCGTCTCGTCGCCGAAGCGCAAGCTCACCGTGAGGTCGACCTCCAGCGGATCCTGCTGCTTCGCAGACCGCGACCGCGACCGCGGTGGCTTGCTTATCATCGCTATCCCCTGCTGAAGACCCGCCCGATGACCCTGCCTGCCGATGCTGCCGATCTGGTCTGCTTTGCCCATGGCAAGGAAAGCGGACCCTGGGGTCTGAAGATCACACGGCTGGCCGACGTGGCCCGGCAGCAGGGCTTCGAGGTGATGAGTCCGGATTATAGACAGACGCAGAATCCGGACGAGCGCGTGGCGATGCTCGTGGCGCTGCGCCCGCGGGCTCGGCGCCTGGTGCTCGCCGGTTCGAGCATGGGTGGCTACGTGTCGGCGATGGCCTGCGCCGCACTGCGGCCACAGGCCCTGTTCCTGATGGCCCCGGCGCTGTACTTCCCCGGCTGGGACGCCGAACCCGAAGGCATTCCGGCGCTGTGCAGCACCGTTCACGGCCTTCGCGACGACATCGTGCCGGCCGAGCGCAGCCTGCGCTTTGCGAAGACGCACGGCGCCGAGCTGCACCTGATCGACGCGGAGCATACGCTCAACGCACGCATCGATCTGATCGCGGCACTGTTCGCCGATCTTCTGCAACGCGTGCGTGCGAGCTGATGTCGCGGCGCGACGCACTCACCCAAGCCTACACGGCGGCGCGCTACACGGTCCTTGTTCGTGGACGCAGGCACGCGGCAACGATCGGCCGCTCCTGCCCGTCGCTGGACGCCGCCCTGCGGCGCTGCGGCTGCCGGTCACACTGGTGCCTGCTGACGCCCTGTAATCCGCACTCGCGGCGCCTGGCGACGCAGAGCAACGCGCAGCGCCTGCATCTGCTGCAGCAGCTCGTGCGCCGCCACGGCTGGCGTGCCCTGCCCGCGCGCAATGCGAGTCCGGACGGACGCTGGATCGAGCCTGGTCTGTGCCTGCTCGATGCGCCGCCGCGGCAGGTCGAGCGTCTGGCGCGCCGCTTCGGTCAGCTCGCGTGGGTGTTCGGGCGGCTGGGCGCAGCGCCTCGCCTGCTGTGGACGAACGACCCGCGCAGCTAGCGCGTACGCCGATCGATATGCCCCAGATCGCGGCCCGGGGCGATGCGGTCACGCACTCGCCGCTTGAGCTCGGGTAGCTCGACGAAGCCACCATCGCGCTCGCGGTCGGCGATGATCTCGCCGTTGAGCATGACGCGAAAAACCCCGCTCGCCTGCTTGCTGAGCGTGACCTGATCGACTTCGTCCTCGAACGTGGACAGCAGCTCCTGTGCGAGCCAGGCCGCGCGCAGCAGCCACTTGCAGCGGGGGCAGTAACCGATCTCGATGCGATTCATCGTGACCTCACTGGCCAGGGCGCGTAGGCGCGGAACTCGGGCGGCATGCGCCGCGGGCGGCCGCTCTTCATGTCCACGCAGACCCACTGCGTGGCGCCGCGCAGCACCGTCTTGCCGTCGGCCTCGCGCACGATCTGGTAACGCCGCCACATCGACAAGCGAAAGTCATTCTCGTGCACCCAGGTGGCCAGCCACAGCCGGTCGTTGGCGAAGGTCGGCGCCAGATAGTCCAGTTCGTGACGGCGTGCGACGCAGCCGGCACCAAGCCGCTCGTAGGCCTCGAAATCCAGCCCCAGGCTGACCGAATGGCTCCACGCCACCTGCTCCAGCCAGTGCAGGTACATCACATTGTTGGTGTGACCGAAGCGGTCGAGATGTTCGGCTGTAACGGTGACCGGCAGCAGGTGGGGTCGGTCGACGTCCCAATCGAACGCGGTCGCGGCTTGCTCTGGCGTCATGGTATCGGCATCCGGGCCAAAGCCGCGAGCTTAACGAATCCCGGCGAGCCCACCGTTGCGGCGAGTGCGGCCGGACGCGTAAAATTCATTTCGTACCGATCCAGTCTTTTTTGATGCTCAAGCTCAGCAAGCTCGCCGACTACGCCACCGTGCTGATGACACTCGTCGCGCGCGAGCCGCAGCGCCTGCACAGCGGCCTGGAGCTCGCCGAGCGCAGCCAGCTACCGGCGCCGACGGTTGCCAAGTTGTTGAAAATGCTGGCACGCGGCGGCCTCTTGCAATCCTTGCGCGGTGCCCACGGCGGCTACCGGCTGGCGCGGCCGCCGGAGACGATCAGCGTTGCCGAGATCATCGCCGCGCTCGAAGGGCCGATCGGCGTCACCGAGTGCGCCAGCCACCCCGGCGGCTGCACCCACGAGGCCGGCTGCAGTACGCGCGCGAACTGGCGGCTGATCAACATCGCGATCCGCGAGGCGCTGGAGGCGGTGAGCCTCGCGCAGATGGCCGCGCCCGCGCCGTCCCGCGACGACGCCCCCGGCCGCGCCCGTGGCGAGTTCCCGCTGACCTTCCACCGCACGGCGGCAAACGGGCTGCCGCAGAGCTGAACCCATGTCGAGCCACCCCCAGGACATCCAGGCACTGGTCCGTAACCGCAGCTATAGCGCGGGCTTCGTCACCGACATCGATGCCGAAACCCTGCCGCCGGGCTTGAGCGAGGACGTGATCCGTCACATCTCGGCCGAGAAGCAGGAACCGGACTGGCTGCTCGAGTTCCGCCTCAAGGCGTATCGCCGCTGGCTGACGATGCGCGAACCGAAATGGGCGCACCTGCACTACCCGCCGATCGACTACCAGGCGATCTCGTACTACTCGGCGCCCAAATCGATGAAGAACCGGCCGAAGTCGCTCGCCGAGGTGGATCCCAAGCTCTTGGAGACCTACACCAAGCTCGGCATCCCGCTCAAGGAGCAGGAGATGCTCGCCGGCGTCGCCGTCGACGTGGTGTTCGACTCGGTCTCGGTCGGCACCACCTTCAAGAAAAAACTCGCCGAGGCCGGGGTGATCTTCTGCTCGATCAGCGAGGCGGTGCGCGAGCACCCGGAACTGGTGCGCAAGTACCTCGGCAGCGTCGTGCCCTTCGGCGACAACTTCTTCGCCGCGCTGAACTCGGCGGTGTTCAGCGACGGCTCCTTCGTGTTCGTTCCCAAAGGCGTGCGCTGCCCGATGGAGCTGTCCACGTACTTTCGCATCAACGAGCGCAACACCGGACAATTCGAGCGCACCCTGATCATCGCCGAGGAGCGCAGCCACGTCTCGTATCTGGAAGGCTGCACCGCTCCGCAGCGCGACGAGAACCAGTTGCACGCCGCGGTCGTGGAGCTGGTCGCGCTCGATGACGCCGAAATCAAGTACTCGACGGTGCAGAACTGGTACCCGGGCGACGAGCAAGGCCGCGGCGGCATCTACAACTTCGTCACCAAGCGCGGCGACTGCCGCGGCGCGCGCAGCAAGATCTCGTGGACCCAAATCGAGACCGGCTCGGCGATCACCTGGAAATACCCGAGCTGCATCCTGCGCGGCGACGACTCCATCGGCGAGTTCTACTCGGTGGCGCTGACGCACCACCGCCAGCAGGCCGACACCGGCACCAAGATGATCCACGTCGGCAAGAACACGCGCTCGACCATCGTCTCCAAGGGCATCGCCGCCGGGCGCGGTCAGCAATCCTATCGTGGTCTGGTGCGCGTGCTGCCGAGCGCCGCGAACGCGCGCAACCACACCCGGTGCGATTCGCTGCTGATCGGCGATCAGTGCGCGGCGCACACCTTTCCCTATACGGAGATCCGCAATCCGAGTGCGATCGTCGAACACGAGGCCACGACCTCGAAGATCGGCGAGGACCAGTTGTTCTACGCGCGCTCGCGCGGCATCGGCGAGGAAGACGCCGTGTCGATGATCGTCAATGGCTTTTGCAAGGACGTCTTCAAAGAACTGCCGATGGAATTCGCCGTCGAGGCGCAAAAGCTGCTGTCCGTTTCGCTCGAAGGCGCCGTCGGATGAACCCGGGCTTTCGACGATCGCCTTGAAGGGCCGTCGGCGCCGGCGCAGCCCACGCCACCGGTCGGGCCTAGCCCGCACGCACCGCCACGGACGGCCCCAGACCCACGAAGCTAGCCAAGTCATCAGCCATGCTTGATATCGACAACCTGCACGCCCGCATCGACGGCCAGGACATCCTCAAAGGCATCACGCTGCGCATCCGAGCCGGCGAGGTCCACGCGATCATGGGGCCGAACGGTTCGGGCAAGTCGACACTGTCGAAACTGCTCGCCGGACACCCGGACTACGTCGTGACCCAGGGCAGCGTGCGCTTCGGCGGCGAGGATCTGCTCGCGCTCGACCCCGAGGCGCGCGCCGCCAGGGGCGTGTTCCTCGGCTTCCAGTACCCGGTCGAGATTCCCGGCGTCTCCAACATGGTCTTTCTCAAGGCTGCGCTCAACGCCCAGCGCAAGGCGCGCGGTGAAAAAGAGCTCGAAGCCGCGGACTTCATCGCCTGGGTACGCCATCGCGTCAAGCAGATGAAGATGGACCCGGCGATGCTGTCGCGCGGTGTCAACGAAGGCTTCTCGGGCGGCGAGAAGAAGCGCAACGAGATCCTGCAGATGCTGGTGCTGGAACCCAAGCTTATGGTGCTCGACGAAACCGACTCGGGCCTCGACATCGACGCGCTCAAGGTCGTTGCCGACGGCATCAATCTGATGCGCTCGCCCGAGCGTGCGGTGCTCTTGGTCACCCACTACCAGCGCCTGCTCGATCACGTGCAGCCGGACTTCGTGCACGTGCTCGCCGGTGGGCGCATCGTCAAGTCGGGCGGCCCGGACCTGGCGCGCGAGCTTGAAGAAAAGGGTTACGGCTGGCTGCAGCAGGCAGCCTGATCATGGGCACACTCGATCATTTCCGCGCCGCCTTCGAGGCGCTGCCCGAAGCCGCGCGCACCGCTGCCCGACGCGCGGCCCTCGACGCCTTCCTCGCCGAGGGTTTGCCGTCCACCGCGCTCGAGGACTGGCGGTATACGGACCTCGCGCCGCTCGCGGCGCTGCCGCCCGACGCGCTCGGCCCCGACGCCTCGGCCTCGACCGACGACGCGCCGAGCACGTTCGTCGATGGCCTGGACGCTCTCAACCGCGCCTTCGCCGCCGGCGGCCTCGATCGCACGATCGACGCCAACACCCGCCTCGATGCGCCGCTGCGCCCCACTGCACGCGCGCATCAGCGCCACCGCCTTCACCTCGCCCGCGGCAGCGAGGCGACGCTGATTCTCAACACCTCAGGCGATGCGCCGTTCCAGACGGTGTTCGCCGACATCACGCTCGATGCCGGCGCACGCCTGCACCTGATCCGCCTCAATGACGCCGGCAGCGATGCGCATCGGATCACACGCCTGCGCCTTGGCATTGCCCGCGACGCGAACATCGACATGGTCTGCGTCGATCTCGGCGGGCGCCTGTCGCGCCACGAGCTGCACGTCGATCTGGCCGAGCCCGGCGCCGGCGTCACGCTCAACGGCCTGTACGCCCCGACCGGCAACGGCCATGTCGACAACCACATCTGGATCGAGCATCGCGCGCCGCATTGCACCAGCCGCCTGGCGTTTCGTGGCATCGCCCGCGACAAGGCGCGCGCCGTGTTCGACGGCCTGGTGCGCGTGCACCCGCACGCCCAGAAGACCGATTCCGAGCAACGCGTCGCCAATCTGATCCTGTCGCCCACGGCCGAGATCAACGCCAAGCCGGAGCTGGAAATCCACGCCGACGACGTCAAGTGCACGCACGGCGCGACCTTCGGCCAGCTCGACGAGCAGGCGCTGTTCTATCTGCGCACGCGCGGCGTACCCGAGGCACTCGCGCGCACGCTCTTGACCTGCACCTTCGCCCACGACGTGCTGCAACACATACGGCCCGAGGACGTACGCGCGCGCGTGACCCAGCGCCTCTTGCGGCAAATGCCCGGCGGCGACGAGATGCGGGCCTTGCAGATGGAAGGCCTGCGGATGGACGCACAGTCATGAGTTCGACGCTCGACATCGGCGCCATCCGCGCACAGTTCCCGATCCTGCGGCAGACGGTGCACGGCAGGCGCCTGGCCTATCTCGACAACGCCGCGACGACGCAAAAGCCCGAGGCGGTATTGCAGGCCATCGACCGCTACTACCGCACGTCCAACGCCAACGTGCATCGCGCGGTGCACGAGCTCGCCGGCCGCGCGACCACGCAATACGAGGCAGCGCGCGACCGCATCGGTGCCTTCGTCAAGGTCGCGCGCGAGCAGGTGGTCTTCACGCGCGGCACCACCGAGGCCATCAATCTCGTCGCGCGCAGCTATCTGCAACCGCGCCTGCAGCCAGGCGACGAGGTGCTGCTGACCGGCATGGAGCACCACTCCAACATCGTGCCGTGGCAGCTCGTCGGCGCCAAAACCGTCGCCGCGCCGGTGCTCGATGACGGCAGCCTCGACCTCGATGCGTGGAAGCAGCGGCTCTCGGCACGCACGAAGTTGGTTGCGGTCGCGCAGATCTCCAACACGCTCGGCACGATCAACCCGATCGCCGACATCGTCGCCGCAGCGCACGCGCGCGGCGTTCCGGTGCTGGTCGACGGCGCACAGGGCATCGCGCATCTGCGCACCGATCTGACCGCGCTCGACATCGACTTCTACGCGTTTTCCTCGCACAAGCTTTACGGCCCTACCGGCTTCGGTGCTCTGGTCGCCAAACGCGAACATCTCGAAGCGATGCCGCCGTGGCACGGCGGCGGCGACATGATCCGCACGGTCGCCTTCGAAGGCAGCACCTGGAATGACGTGCCGTACAAGTTCGAGGCCGGTACGCCGGACATCGCCGGCGCGATCGGTTGCGCCGCGGCGATCGACTGGCTCGATGCGCTCGACGTCGAGCGTGTCGCCGCGCACGAACACGCACTGCTCGAATACGCGACCGAACAGTTGTCGCGGATTCCCGGACTGCGCCTGATCGGCACTGCGCCGCACAAGGCCGGCATCCTGTCCTTCGTCATGAACGGGCCGCATCCGCAGGACATCGGCTCGATTCTCGACATGGAAGGCGTGGCCATCCGCACCGGCCACCATTGCACGATGCCGCTGATGCAGCGCTTCGGCGTACCGGCGACGGCGCGCGCCTCGCTCGCGGTCTACAACGACCGCGATGACATCGACCAGCTCGTCGCCGCGCTGCAGAAGGTCCGACGCCTGTTCGCCTGATCGGCAGCTCAGCGTCCGCTCTGGATCGGCTGCGCCAGAATCCACAGGCCGAAGGTCGTGAACGCGACCATCAGCAGCAGCATCGGGATCTGGCTCAGTACCGCAGCGCGGCGGCTCGGGAACAGGCGCAGTGCCTCGACGTGCGCGATCCAGACGCTGACGATGTGACCGAACACGATCAGACCCACCTGCGTATGCCAGATCCATTTCAGATCCGGCAGGATCGGCGCGCGCAGCAATCCCGCGGTGCCGAACAGATTCCAGCCGTTGCCGAGCGGGTCGGAGAGCAGGCTCACGATCTTCAGGCCCTGCGTCAACAGCAAGGTGTAGTAATGGGTGAAGTGGTAGACCAGCGCGATCGGCAGCAGCGAGTACGCAAAGCCCAGCGCCAGTTCGCGCAGCGATCGCCGCGACCCGCCGCAGACGCGCGCCAGCCACACAAAGACGAGATAGATCGCCAGGTACAGCAACGGTGACAGGAAAAGGCACATGGTCTCGTAAACGAGATACCAGGGCCGCAATTCGATGTAGGCATGGATCGGCGGCTTGCCCATCCACTCGGTCAACCAGCCGGTGGGATCGAACCAGAACAGCTTGAACCACGGCACCGTCGCGCGTAGGCCGTCGAAAGCGGTCGACGACAGCATGAACAGAATGAACACGAGCAGGCTCCACGATTCCGCGTGCGCTTCGAGCAGCCCGGAGAACGGCGGGCGCAGGCGTATGCCCTGCCCCGGCCGATAATCGATCGGCGCCATCAGCGCGAGCAGTCGTAGGAACACTGCGAAGAATTCGCCGTAACGGAACCAGGCCGCGGCGCCGAAGACATAGACCGCGACCAGGTTCAGCACGCTGTAGCCGAGCAGCAACTGCGCCAGCGAAAGGGGGCGCGTGTGCGCGAACAGCTCCACCCAGATGAACGCCATGTACAGCGCAAGGGCCGGCCAGTACGCCAGTGAGGATGGATAACGCACGCGGCCTTGCAGATAGCCGCGCCAGGCGCGCCCGAGCAGTTCGGCGAGCGTGCGCCACGGATTGAGCAGCGCGTAGACGTCGCCGATCAGCGCCGTCAGATAGGCGAAACCGAGCACGAACACGACCCAGAAGAAGGTCATGTTGAAGTTGCGGTACGGATCGCGCGTGCCGAACCAGCCACTGAGCACACAGGCGATCAGACCGATCAGGGCGAGCGCGCGCAGCACGCAACGCAGCCGCAGCCAGCGCAGCGCGCGCACCACGCCGCTGTGCTGCAGGTCGATGCTGCGGGGTGCACGCGATCCGGCGGGCGCTGTCGCGAACCAGGCGACGACGAGAAACGACAGCAGGAGCGCCGCGGCGCCGCCCCAGGCATACATCCAGAACGGCACCGGCAGGTTGTAGATGCGACCGAAGGAATGCGCCGCCGCGCTCGGGACCTGCGCGCTGAGCGCGAGCAGCGCGAAGATTGCGGCGCCGCTGCGGCACGCCGTGCCGACGTCGCGCCGGCGCGAGCGGTCCTGCGCCAGCGCGCGCGCAGACCTCGCCACGGTGGCTTCCCGCTTGCACGGGAACGGCAGTGTTCGCATCAGCGCGGGCTGATCTCGAGCACGGCAACCTGCGTGTGCGCGCCGTGTAGCTCGATTTCGAAGCGCCCGGCGTGCTCGGCGGTGAAGCGCAGCGTGGCCGGCTCGCCGGCGCGCAGCGGCAGGCTGAGGTCGTACCCGTGCAGGTGCAGCTCGTCGTCCTCGGCGCTGCGCACGTCGAGTTCAATCTCGTCGCCGGCACGCGCCTTGAGCACGGCGATCGCCGGCGCCCCGGCCGGCGGCGGCACCTCGATATGCAGGCGTCGCACGATCGGCGCGGCGGCGACGGGCACGGCCGTCTCTACTTCGGTGGCCGGCGGCGCCGGCGACAAGGGCCGCAACAGCGCCCACAGTGCGGCGAGCAACACCACCGCGACGAACAGGAAGATCCCCAAACGCATCGCGCCGGCGCCTAGCGATTGACCACCTGCTCCCACATCCTGAGGTAGGCCTCGGCCGACCAATACAGCGCATCGAGCGCCTCGCGCCCGCCTTCGAGGCGAACCTCCTCGACGTAATCGGCGACCATGCCGTAGTGCGCCGTGCCGACTTCGTCGATGTGCCAGCTCTTGCCGCTTTGTGGAATCGTCTGCAGATCGAAGGTCAGCGGTGCGAAGCCCTCGAACTGCGGTCCCCAGTCCTCGCCCTGGAACAGGGTGAACGGATACTGCACTGGCTTGTCGGTGGCGCCGCGCGGCGGCGAACGGTCGGCGATCCCGTTGGCGTCCATGCCGTAACCGACCGCGAGCGGCTCCCCCGGCCGGGCCTCGTCCCACAGGGGCTTGAGCTTGCGCATGAACTCGACGTGGCCCCTGCCGTTGGGCTTGAACGGATAGATCAGCCCGCCGAGCGCGAGGATGTCCTTGGCCTGCTGGATCGAGATGCCGCCGTGACCGCCGTGCGCCGAGATCAGCGGATACGGCGGATTCTGCGCCTTGGCGATGTCGATCATGTCCTGCTTGATCGACAGCTCGGCATGATCGATGTCGATGATGAACTTCTTCTCCATCAACTTTTCGATCACGTAGCGGCCGAGCTCGGTCATGCCGCGCGCATTGCACTGTCGCTTGCCCGCGGGGTACAACGGCACGATGCCGTTGAGCGCACCGAGCACGATCTGGCTGAGCGGATCGCCTCCGGTACCGGGAATGGCGGTCGTCATGTATGCGCCGGCGTCGTAGAAGTACGCCTCGCCCTCGCCGCCGTCCGGGCAGTCGTAGGTCCGCCAGAAATGGCCGGTGCCCCAGAAGCCCACCAGATTGAGCGCGTCCCCGTTGAAGATGCCGGTGCCGCCCAGCGCGCTGTCGACGTCGTGATACGGGAACAGCTCGCGCACGCCCAACTCCCAGATCTCGTCGATCTGGCGATCGATGTCCTCGCGCGTGCAGCCGACCACCTCGCCGACGCCGGCGACGGTGCGCAGCGTGCAGTCGAAGATGTTGGAGAACTCCAGTCCCGGCACGACGGCGAGCTTGCCCTCGTTGATCACGCGCCTTGCCTCGGCCGGATCGCCGACGATGCGAAACCAGCCCTTGCCCGGCCCGCCCTCCTGCGCGTCGACGTAATCCTGCAAGCTCTTCAGGTACTTCACCTGTTTGATGCCCAGGCTCATGTCGTTGCAGTCGTAGCCCAACGCTTGCGGATTGATCGTCGTCGCATAGATCACCGCGATCTCGCACAGCGCGGCGATGTTGGTGCCCTCGGACACGAGGATGCGCAGGCCGGCTTTCCACGCGCGCTCGACCCACTTGTAGTACATCGCCTGGTGCAACTGTGAGTCATAGGCCGGCCAGTCGATGAAATCCGGCCAGCCGACGGTGTCGTGCGTGGTCAGCGGCGTCAGATCGAGGATCAATGCCTCCGGGTCCTGGATGCCCTGCGGACCGTGATGCGCCTCGCAGTCCGCGAGCGCATGCGGCACGCCGAAGCGGTGATACATCTGCCCGTACAGCACGCCGCCCGCCGATGGCCCGACATCGAGCGACCCGTCCGACATCTCGTGCCCCATCGCCATGTGCGTGTGCACCTCGGCGAAGCCCACGACGGGCTGGTCGATGCCGCGCCCCTTGTAGGTCTCGCCACGGCTGTCGGTGGAGATTTCCGGATAGGGCGTGCAGCCCTGCGCAGGTACGAAGGCGAACTCCCCGCTGGCTGCGCCGTCGCCGAGTGGCGGGGCGCTGGTGCCGTCGGATTTGAGGACGACGGTGTAACGGCCCGGCGCCACCGTATCGATGGTCCAGTTCGCCGCATCGGAGGCGGACTCCGCGGCCACCACGGCGTCGCCGGCGCTGGCGAGCAGGCGGCCATCCCGACCGTGGAACAGGTAGTCGCCGAGCGCCGTCGGCTTCATGTAGAAACGCTCCGCGGCATCGGCCGAGGTCGCAGTCGCGGCGTAGCCATTGCCCTGCCGCGCAATGAAACGCCCGCTGTCCAATGCCTTGACGGTGAAACACCGGTTGGCCAGCTCGTACCGGTTTTGCGGCGCGCCCGCCGGATCGGGATCCGCGGGCCCGCCGGACGGCGGATCGGAATCACGGCAGGCGGCCAGCGCCAGCGTCGCACCGCACAACATCCCCATCCACGATCTACGCATGCTCTCCCCCTGCCAGCGCGCCGCGCGCAAGCCTCGATTCTAGGATCGGTGCGCGCAGCGCGTGCATAGCAAAATCTGCCCCATCAGCGCATCCGCGCCGCGGCGACGGCCTGATCGGCGCTCGGGCGCAGCCGGCGGCTCGCCCGCGCTCACAGCGGCGTCAGCGCGAGGATACGCAGATCCAGCGATTCGCGCCCCTGCCAGCGATTGATCGACAGCGTGAACGCAAGGTGTACCTCGCCGCGGTCGCACAGGCGTTCGGCGCCGTTGAAGTCGATCGCCGACAGCACTCCGGCGGGATGCGCCAGTCGATACTTGACGTGCGCGCCGTCGCCACCCACCGGCCGTGCCTCGATCACGCGCGCGATGGTCTCGAACACCGGTTCCGGGAAGCCCTGGCCCCAGGGACCGGCGGCTTCGAGTGCGCGCGCGGTGTCCAGCGTCATTTCGTCCGCCGCCAGCTCGCCATCGGTGTCCAGACACTGCGCCAGCGCGGCTTCATCGAGCCATTCCCGGCACAGGGCATCGAAGTGCTCACTGAAGGCATCGAGCGCGTCCGCACGCAGGCTCAGGCCCGCGGCCATCGCGTGGCCGCCGAAGCGCTCGATCAGCCCCGGCGCGCGCGCGTCGATCGCCGCCAGCGCATCACGCAAATGCAGTCCGGGAATCGAGCGCCCCGAGCCCTTGAGCAGATCCGCTTGCCGTGCGCGGGCGAAGGCGATGACCGGGCGATGCAGGCGCTCCTTGAGGCGTCCGGCGACGATACCGACGACGCCTTCGTGCCAGTCGTCGGAATAAAGGCAGACGCCGATCGCATCGTCACCGGCGAGCCGTTCGAGCGCATCGTCGTGCATCTGCGCCTCGATCTCACGGCGATTGCGGTTGAAGGCATCGAGTTGACGCGCCAGCGCCAGCGCATGCTCGGTATCGTCGGTCAGCAGGCACTCGATGCCGGTGCGGATGTCGTCGAGGCGACCAGCGGCATTCAGGCGCGGGCCGAGCACGAAGCCGAGGTCCTGCGCCGTGAGCCGCGCCGGGTCGCGGCCCGCGACCTGCAGCAGCGCGGCCAGGCCCGGCCGCATGCGGCCGGCGCGCATGCGGCGCAAGCCTTGCTCGACGAGGATGCGGTTGTTGCGGTCCAGGCGCACGACATCGGCCACGGTGCCGACGGCGACCAGATCGAGGAACTCGGACAGGTTGGGCTCGCGCCGCGCCGCATCGAACCAGCCATCCGCGCGCAGCCGCGCACGCAGTGCCAGCAGCACGTAGAACATCACCCCGACGCCGGCCAGGGATTTCGACGCAAAGCCACAGCCCGGCAGATTCGGGTTGACGATCACCTCCGCCGCCGGCAGCTCGGCACCAACGAGGTGATGGTCGGTGATCAACACACGCAGGCCCAGCGCGCGCGCGCTGGCGACGCCGGATACGCTGCTGATGCCGTTGTCCACCGTCACCAGCACGCGCGCACCGGTGGCCGCCGCCTGCTCGGCGAGCGCCGGCGACAAGCCGTAGCCCATGCGAAAGCGGTCCGGCACCACGTAGTGAACGGCGGCTGCGCCGAGCGCGCGCAAGCCGAGGACCGCGAGCGCGGTGCCGGTCGCACCGTCGGCATCGTAGTCGCCGGCGATCACGACGGGCTCGCCCGCGCGGATCGCCTCGGCGAGCAGGGTCGCGGCGGCGTCGATGTTGGCCAGACCGGACGGTGGCAGCAGATGCGCCAGATCGAGCGCCAGTTCGTCGGCGCGCACGCCGCGTGCGGCGAGCACGCGGCGCAGCACGGCCGGCAGCGACGCCGGCAACCGCTCCGGGTCACCCGGCGGCCGGCGGCGCAACGTCGGCATCACGCCATGTGCGCGAGCAGCGCGCCTTCGACCGCCGCGCGTTCGGCCGGCACCTGGATCAGACCCTTGAGCCCGTCCTTCATGATGACGTCCGGATCCTTCAATCCGTTGCCAGTGAGCGTGCAGACCACCGTCGCGCCCTGCGCGATCCTTCCGGCCTTGATGTCGCGCAGCGCGCCGCACAGCGAGGCCGCGGAGGCCGGCTCACAGAACACGCCCTCGTTCGCCGCGAGCAGCCTTTGCGTCGCGAGGATCTCGGCGTCGCTACATTCATCGAACCAGCCGTTCGATTCCCTCTGCGCCGCCCAGGCCAAATCCCAGGACTGCGGGTCGCCGATGCGGATCGCGGTGGCCACCGTCTCGGGATGCTTCACGGCAGCGCCGCGCAAGAACGGCGCCGCACCGGCGGCCTGATAGCCGACCATGCGCGGGCGCGTCTTGGCGAGCGGCGCGTCGAGGAAACGACCCTCTGCGTGGTACGGACAGTACGAGGCGGCCACACCGGCCATTTCGCAGTAGCCGAGCCAGTAGGCGCTGATGTTGCCGGCGTTGCCGACCGGCAGGCAGTGATAGTCCGGTGCGCGGCCGAGCGCCTCGACGATCTCGAAGGCCGCCGTCTTCTGCCCCTGCAGGCGATACGGGTTGATCGAGTTGACGATGGCCACCGGCGTGGTCTGGCCGATCTCCTTGACCAGGCGCATGCCATCGTCGAAATTACCCTGGATCTGGATCACGACGGCGCCGTGCACGATGGCCTGTGCGAGCTTGCCCAGCGCGATCTTGCCGTCGGGAATCAGCACGAAGGCGGTGAGGCCGGCGCGCACCGCATACGCCGCCGCGGCCGCGGAGGTGTTGCCAGTCGACGCGCAGATGATGGCGCGCGCGCCCTCATGCACCGCCTGTGTGACGGCGACGGTCATGCCGCGATCCTTGAACGAACCGGTCGGGTTCAGCCCCTCGAACTTGACGTACAGCTCGCCGTCGAAGCCGATCTGCCTTGGAATGTTCTCGAGCTTGATCAGCGGCGTGCGCCCCTCGCCCAGCGAGATCGCGCGCGCTTCGGCGGCGAGTGGCAGACGAAAGCGGTACTGCTCGATGAGACCGGTGTAGCGTGTCATGATGGCAACGTTCAGTCGAACTTCTCGACCCTGAAGCGCGTCGCGCCGGCGCGCACGAACGGCAGCTTCTGCATCTCGGCGAGCGCATCGTCGAAGCGATGCCCGGGGATGATCGAGGTGATCAGCGCGATGGTCGCATCTTCGCCGCCGCGCGGCTCGCGCTGCAGGATCGCCTCCACGCTGATGTCATGCGCGGCGAGGATCGCGGTGATCTGCGACAGCACGCCGGCTTCATCGGCGACGCGCAGACGCAGATAGAACGCGCTCGGCGCGTCGCGGATCGGTACCACCGGCAGCGGCCGCAGCGCATCGGGCTGATAGGCCAGCGCCGGCACCGCATGACGCGTGTCGGCCGACAGCGCGCGCGCGATGTCGAGGATATCGGCGACCACCGCGGAGGCGGTCGCGTCGCCGCCGGCGCCGCGACCGTAGAAGCCGACCTGACCGACCGCGTTGCCGTGCACGACCACGGCATTGAGCACACCGTCGACCTTGGCCAGCAGCGCATCGTCCGGCACCAGCGTCGGGTGCACGCGCAGCTCGACGCCGCCGCCGTGGCGTTTGGCGATGCCGAGTAGCTTGATGCGATAGCCGAACACCTTGGCGATCTCGATGTCCTGCGGCGTCACGGCGGTGATGCCCTCGACCGCGATCGCGTCGAACGCCAGCGGCATGCCGAAGGCCAGCGCGGCAAGAATCGCCAGCTTGTGCGCGGCATCCACGCCCTCGACATCGAAAGTCGGATCGGCCTCGGCATAGCCGAGGCGCTGCGCGTCGGCCAGCGCGTCGCCGAACGACTGCCCCTTGGCTGCCATCTGCGTGAGGATGTAGTTGCAGGTGCCGTTGATGATGCCGGCGACGCCGTCGATGACATTGCCGGCGAGGCCCTCGCGGATCGCCTTGATGATGGGGATGCCGCCGGCCACCGCGGCCTCGAAGGCGACGACACCGCCCTTGGCCGCTGCCGCGCCGAAAATCTCGTTGCCGTGTTCCGCGAGTAGTGCCTTGTTCGCAGTCACCACCGGCTTGCCGCGTGCGATCGCCGCCAGCGTCAGCTCGCGCGCGACACCGGTGCCGCCGATCAGCTCGACGAGGATATCGACCTCGGCCTCGGCGACGAGCCGCTGCGCATCCGGCCACAGATGAATGCCGTCGAGCTTGCAGTCGCGCGCGCGGGAAGGCGTGCGCGTCGCCGCGTCGGTGACGATGACCGGCC
Organism: Sinimarinibacterium thermocellulolyticum; assembly: GCF_040327995.1. Lineage (NCBI taxonomy): Bacteria > Pseudomonadati > Pseudomonadota > Gammaproteobacteria > Nevskiales > Nevskiaceae > Sinimarinibacterium > Sinimarinibacterium thermocellulolyticum. The sequence goes on from NZ_JBEPIJ010000009.1 coordinate 71,727, forward strand.
GGCCGACGCGGCGCGTGATCTCCGCCGCGTTTTCGTGCAGCAGGCGCAGCACGCCCTGCCCGACCGTGCCCAGTCCGATGACGCCGACGCGAACGGGAGTGGCCATCATGCGCGCTTGAGCATGCGCTTGATGCCGCGAACGGCCTGGCGCGTGCGGTGTTCGTTCTCGATCAATGCAAAGCGCACGTGCCCGTCGCCGTACTCGCCAAAGCCGATGCCCGGCGACACCGCGACCTTGGCGTCTTCGAGCAGCTTCTTGGAGAACTCGATCGAGCCCATCGCGCGAAACGCCTCCGGAATCTCGGCCCAGACGAACATCGTCGCCTTCGGTTTTTCGACCTTCCAGCCCGCGGCGTTGAGCCCTTCACAGAGCACGTCACGACGCGAGCGGTACATGTCGCGGATCGCGCCGACGCAGTCCTGCGGTCCTTCGAGCGCGGTGATCGCGGCGACCTGGATCGGCGTGAACATGCCGTAGTCCAGATACGATTTGATGCGCGCCAGCGCGGCGACCAGCGTCGGGTTGCCGCTCATGAAACCGACGCGCCAGCCCGGCATGTTGTACGACTTCGACAGCGTGAAGAACTCGACGGCGACGTCCTTGGCGCCCGGCACCTGCAGCACGCTGGGTGCGGTGTAGCCGTCGAAGACGATGTCGGCATAGGCCAGATCGTGGATCAGCCAGATGCCGTGCTCGCGGCACAGCGCCACTGCCTTTTCGAAGAACGCCAGGTCGACGCACTGCGTCGTCGGGTTGCCCGGGAAATTGAGGATCAGCATCTTCGGCGCCGGCCAGGTTTCCTTGATGGCGCGCTGCAACTCCTCGAAGAAATCGACTTCCGGCGTCAGGCGCACATGGCGCACGTCGGCGCCGGCGAGTACGACGCCGTAGGGATGGATCGGGTACGCCGGGTTGGGCACCAAGACGACGTCGCCGGCGGCGAGCGTGGCGAAAGCCAGATGCGCGAGGCCTTCCTTGGAGCCGATCGTCGCGATGACTTCCGACTCTGGGTCGAGATCGACATCGTAGCGCTGCTTGTACCAGCGGCTCATCGCGCGGCGCAGCCGCGGCACGCCCTTGGACAGCGAGTAGCGATGCGTATGCACCCCTTCCTCGTTCAAGTGCTCGGGCTTGACATAGTCCGACTCTGTGCCGCGCACCGCAGCCTCGACCAGCTTGTCGACGATGTGGCGCGGCGCCGGCTGGTCCGGGTTGCCCATGCCGAAGTCGATGATGTCCTCGCCACGGGCTCGTGCCGCCTTCTTCAGATCGCCGACGATGTTGAAAACGTAGGGCGGCAGGCGCTGGATGCGCGGGAAATCGGTATTCACGGCGGTTCTTCGGGACGCCGACGGCGGCGGGCGGAACGCAAAGGGCCGGTATTATCGAGTCGCCGCCTGCGACTTGCAAAGCCGCGCGCTCAGCGCGCGGATGCGGCCGTGGGCATCGGCAGCAGCTTGGCCGGGTTCACCGGCTTGCCGCTGCGGCGGATCTCGAAGTGGAGCATCGGCCTGTTCTCGGGACCGCGCCCCATCGTCGCGATCGGCTGGCCGGCCGTGACCACATCGCCTTCCTTGACGTGGCGCTGCGCGTTGTAGCCGTAGGCCGACAAAAACAGCTCGTCGTGCTTGATGATGATCAGCTCGCCGTAGCCCTTCAAGGCATTGCCGCTGTAGACCACGCGACCGGGCGCCGCAGCGAAAATCGGCTGGCCATCGCTGCCGCCGAAATCGATGCCGCGATTGCCACCCTCGCCGAAACCGCGGATCACGCTGCCGGCGGTGGGCAGGCCCCATCGATAACCGCCGACGGCGGTCTGCGGCGGCTCCTCGGGCGCAGGCGGCATGCGCGGCGGCGGACTGTCCGGACTGGCCGCGCGCGGCTTGCCGATGGCGACGTCGTCGATGCCGACCGACTCGATCTCGCCGGTGACGATGCGCTCGCGTTCGACCACGACGCCGGGCTTGGGCTTGAGCCGCAACACCTGTCCCGGATAGATCAGATAGCTGGGGCCGATGTCGTTCCAGCGCGCGAGCTGGCGGTAGTCGAGCTGGTTGCGAAAGGCGATCGAGTACAGCGTGTCGCCGCGCACGACGACGTACTCGTCGGCGCCGGCGACGCGCTCGGGGACCACGACCGTGCGTTCCTCCTCCCACGTCGACCAACCGGCGCAGCCGCCGAGCACGACGGCACAGGCGAGGGCGACGCCGCGCATCAACGACTGACTTGCCATATCAGCAATCCGAGCACCAGCAGCACCAGCACGATCCAGCCGATCGCATCGACGTACGCTCGCAGCTTCGGCTCGATGCGCGGACCGAGTACACGCACCAGGCCGGCGACGAGAAAGAAGCGGCCGCCGCGACCGATCAAGGAGCCGAGCAAAAATGGCAGCAAGGCCATCTGCGCACCACCGGCCGAGACGGTGAAGATCTTGTACGGTATCGGCGTGAAGCCTGCGGCAAACACCGCCCAGAAGCCGTAGCGCTCGAACCAAGTCGTGGCCTGCTCATAGGCGGGCAGATATCCGAGACGCTCGATCAGCGGCAAGCTCGCGTCGAGCAAAAAGTAACCGATGCCGTAGCCGAACAAGCCGCCGATCACCGAGGTCACCGTGGTCAGACCCGCCAGTGCCAGCCAGTCGCGCGGGCGCGCAAGCGTCATCGGCGCCAGCATCACGTCTGGCGGTATCGGAAAGAACGAGGACTCGGCGAGGCTGACCGCGCCCAGGTACCAATTGGCGCGGCGATGCCGCGAGGCACGCATGGTCCAGTCGTAGAGCCGAGCGAACAGGCGCATCAATGCTTGCCCGGCAACAGCGGCACGAAGCTGACGCGCCCCAGATCCTGCTCATGGATGCCAGCGCCGCGACGCTCGATCAGCCTCAGGCTTTGCGCACCTTGCATTCCCACCGGAATCACCAGGCGACCGCCGGGGGCGAGCTGGCTGATCAGCGCCGGCGGCACGGCATCGGCTGCGGCGGTCACCAGGATGCCGTCGTAGGGCGCGTACGGCAGCCAGCCGTTGATGCCGTCGGCATAGCCGAAATGCACGTTGCGATAGCGCAGCGCCGCGAGCCGGCGACGCGCTTGCTCGGACAACGGCTTGATCCGCTCGACGGTGAACACCGTCGGCACCAGCTCGGCGAGGATCGCCGTCTGATAGCCGCTGCCGGTGCCAACCTCGAGCACGCGCTGCGGCTTGCGGCCGCGCAGCAGGGCCATCGTCATCATCGCCACGACCAGCGGTTGCGAAATCGTCTGCGCATGGCCGATCGGCAGCGCGTTGTTCTCGTAGGCGCGGCTCTTGAGCGCATCGTCGACGAATTCGTGGCGCGGCACCTTGGCGATCACGGCGAGCACACGTTCGTCGTCGATCCCCTGCCGGCGCAGCTCGTCGACCAGGCGCTGCTGGGCGCCGGCGAGCATGGCTCCGCCTGCGGTCTGCGGCATCGGACGCGGCGCGTTCACAGGCCCTGGGCCCACTCGCCGAGTTGGCGCAGACTGGCGTGCCGCGTCAGATCGACCAGCAGCGGCGTGATCGCGACACGGCCCTGCGCAATGGCATGAAAGTCCGTGCCCGGACCGCAATCGGCCTCGGAACCGGCAGCGCCGATCCAGTAGATCTTTCGGCCGCGTGGATCCTTGGATTCGAACACGTCTTCGGCGCGGTGACGATTGCCCAGGCGGGTGACCTCGAAGCCGCGAAGCTCGTCGAAAGGAACATCGGGCACGTTCACGTTAAGAATCGTATCGCCGGGAAGCGGCGCCGCCTGCAGGCGCTCAACCAAGCGCAGGGTCACACGAGCGGCGGTGTCATAGTGGCGCGGCGTGATGGACACGTTCGACACCGCGATTGCCGAATAGCCCAGATGCCGCCCCTCCATCGCCGCCGCCACCGTACCCGAGTACAGCGTATCGTCGCCGAGATTGGCGCCGGCATTGATACCGGAGACGACCATGTCCGGGCGAGTCTCCAAAAGGCCCGACAACGCCAGGTGCACGCAGTCGGTCGGCGTACCGTCGATGCACAGGGTGCCGTCGGCGTGGCGCTGCACGCGCAGCGGGTGCATCAGCGTCAGCGAATTACTGGCGCCGCTGCGGTTGCGGTCGGGGGCCACCACGGTAACCTCGTGCCGAGTGCGCAGCGCATCGCGCAGGCACAGAAGGCCCGGCGCCATACAGCCGTCGTCGTTCGAAAGTAGGATTTTCATGGGGGCGAATCGATTCGTGTAAGTTTATCAGCCCCGATGCCCATCAGCCTGGATCACGGGCGGTTGAGGCTGCGGCACCACGCCGCTGCGAGGCATCGGGCGGCCGCCGGCTCGCCGGGGCCGAACGGGTGATCCTGCACTGGAGATAGCCGTGGACGAGGAAGTCAAGCTATTCCGACACGCCATGCGCGGCGTGCGCCGGCTGCCGCCGTCGGATCGCACCGCTGCCCACGCCCCCCGGCCGCCGCCGGGTGCGCGCCAGCGCGAAGCCGACGACCGCGAGGTGATCGCTTCACTGCTCACCGAGCCCGACCCGGACGGACTCGAACACGGCGAGACGCTGCAGTTTCGCGCCCCCGGCGTCCAGGACGGCGTGCTGCGCAGGCTGCGTCGCGGCCACTACCGCATCGAGCGCGACCTCGACCTGCACGGCATGAACCGCGCCCAGGCCCAGCATGCGGTCAGCGTCTTTCTCGCCGACTGCGCAGCGCGCGACCAGCGCTGCGTGCGCATCGTCCACGGCAAGGGCAACCGCTCACCGAACAGCGGCCCGGTACTCAAGCGCCTGCTCGACGGCTGGCTGCGGCGTCGACGCGACGTACTGGCCTATTGCAGCGCGCGCCCGGTCGACGGCGGCAGCGGCGCGATCTACGTCTTGCTGCGTGCGGCGTAGCGCACGCGCGCTTACGGCAGGGAACCGCCCGCGGCTTCGACCCGTAGCGGATTGAGTTCGAGCGCGAGCTGGTCGAGCAACCGGTAAAAGCGCGCCGCACCGGACATGCGCGCGATCTGCAGGCCACCCTGCAAGGCGGCGCCGATCTCGACTGCCTTGTCGAGCGCATCGCCCTCGAAATGCAGCTCGCCGTCGCGCCGCCCCTGCTCCAGCGTCGCACAAAGCCAATCCTGCACGTCGCGCATCAGCAGGCGTATCTCCAGGCGCATCGGCTCCGGCAGCGTGCAGAACTCCGCAGCCAGCGCGCCACCAGGGCACAGCAGGCAGTCGTCGCTGGATTTGCGTTCGGCGAGATAGGCTCGGTAAGTCGAAAAGTAGGCCTGCAGCCGCGACCAGGCGTCGAGCTGCGCCGGCAACGCGGCCACCCACTGTGCGAAACGCTCGCGGTAGCGCCGCACCAGCGCCACGCCGAGATCCTCCTTGGCGGGAAAGTGGTAGTGGATCGCGGCGTTACGGATGCCGAGCTGCACGGCGATGTGCTGATAGGCGAAGCCGCCATAGCCGCGTCGCTGCAGCAGCTCCTCGGCGCATTCGAGTATCGCCTCGCGCGTGTCGCGGCGACTCCAGCGGCGACCTTTGTCTGCTTGGGCTTCGGTGGCGGCGTGCAGCATCGGCTGAGTGTAGTCCCGCAGGATGCGGCGCGCTAGACGCGTTGCAGCAACACGACGGCGTGCGCGGCGATGCCTTTGCGCGCGCCGATGGCGTCCATGCCTTCGTTGGTCGTCGCCTTGACGTTGACCTGATCGGCCGTCGTGCCCAGCTCGGCCGCGAGCGCCGCACGCATCGCATCGACGTGCGGCGCGACGCGCGGCACCTGCGCGATCAAGCAGAGGTCGGCGTTGACGACGGCATAGCCGGCGGCGCACACCCGCCGCATCACCTCGGCGAGCAAGCGACGGCTATCGATACCCTTGAACCGCGGGTCGCTGTCCGGGAACAGGCGTCCGATGTCACCGCCGCCGATCGCACCGAGCAGCGCATCGCACAGCGCGTGGATCAGCACGTCGCCATCTGAATGCGCGACGATGCGGTACGGACAGGCGATGCGCACGCCGCCCAGCGTCACCCCGTCGCCGGCTTCGAGTCGGTGCGTGTCGAAGCCGTGACCGATACGTAAGGCGTTCATGGCGCTTGCTCCTGCCGCGCGAGCCAGAAGTCGGCGAGCCGCAGATCCTCCGGGAACGTGACCTTGATGTTGGATTCGCGCCCACGCACCAGGCGCGGCTGCACACCGGCGCGCTCCATTGCGCTCGCCTCGTCGGTGACCTCGATGCCGGCGTCGATGCTCTCGCGCAGCGCCGCGCGCAGCGCCTCCAGACCGAACAACTGCGGCGTCTGCGCGCGCCAGAACTCGCGACGATCCAGGGTTTCGACCGAGCGGTTGTGCTGGCTGCGTTTGAGCGTGTCGGTCAGCGGCAGCGCCAGCAAGCCGCCGTGGCGCTCGTCGGCCTCGTCGCGCAGACGCTCGATGTCACTGCGCGCCACGCAGGGGCGCGCGGCGTCGTGCACCAGCACGCGCACGTCGCGAAAGCCGCGGCTGTGCTCGGCGACGACGGCCAGACCGGCGAGCACCGACTCGGCACGTGCGGCGCCGCCGATCGCGGTGTGCACGCGCGGATGGCGCGAGAGCGGCAGCCGCGCGTACTCGCCATCGTTACGCGCCAGCACGAGAACGACGCCATCGATCCAGCCGAGATCCAGAAACGGTGCGACGCTCCATTCGAGCAGAGTCCGCGCGCGCAGCTCGACGTACTGTTTGGGGCGCCCCAGGTTCATGCGCGTGCCGCCACCGGCCGCCGGGACCACCGCCCAGTAGCGCGTCACACCGTTGCGTGCCTGCCGGGTCACGGCCGCATCAACCCCGCGGGCATGGCTGCACGATCAGGGATTGACGACGAGGTAGAAGGTCTCGCCGTCCTTGATCATGCCCAGGGTCGTGCGCGCCCGCGCCTCGATCGCGGCCGTGCCTTCGCCCAGATCGCGCACCTCGGCGTCGAGCGCGGCATTACGCGCGCGCAGCACGTCATTTTCGTCGCGCATCGCTTGCGCTTGCTGCTTGAGTCGGTGGGTGTGGGCGATGCCGCCGTCGGCGATCCACAGCCGCCACTGCAGCGCCAGCAAGAGCAGCATCAACCCACCGAGCGCGACGCGACTGGCCATCATCACTACAAGGCCACCGGAAACGCGGACGCCCCCGGATAGCGCGCACGGCTGCCGAGCTCGCGCTCGATGCGCAGCAACTGGTTGTACTTGGCCATGCGATCCGAGCGACACAGCGAGCCGGTCTTGATCTGCGTGGCAGTGGAACCCACGGCGATGTCGGCGATGGTCGCATCCTCGGTCTCGCCCGAACGATGCGAGACGACGCTGGAGTAACCGGCGACGGTCGCCATCTCGATGGCATCGAGCGTCTCGGTGAGCGTGCCGATCTGGTTCGGCTTGATCAGGATCGCGTTGGCGATGCCCTTGGCGATGCCTTCGGCAAGGATCTTGGTGTTGGTGACGAACAGATCGTCGCCGACGAGCTGCACCTTGCCTCCGAGCTTGTCGGTGAGGACCTTCCAGCCCTTCCAGTCGTTCTCGGCGCAGCCATCCTCGATCGAAATGATCGGGTACTTCGCGCACAGCCCGGCGAGAAACTCGGCGAACTGCTCGGAGGTGAACGACTTGCCTTCGCCGTGCAGGTGGTACTGCCCTTTGTCGTAGAACTCGCTCGACGCCACGTCCAGGCCCAGGTAGACGTCCTTGCCTGGTCTGTAGCCGGCCTTGGCGATGGCATCGACGAGACAATCGAGCGCCGCGGCGTTCGACGGCAGATCCGGGGCGAAACCGCCCTCGTCGCCGACCGCAGTATTGAGCTTCTTGGCCTGCAGCACCTTCTTGAGGGTGTGGAAGATCTCGGCGCCGCAGCGCAGCGCCTCGGAAAAGCTCGCTGCGCCGACCGGCAGAATCATGAACTCCTGAATGTCGACATTGTTGTCGGCGTGTGCGCCGCCGTTGATCACGTTCATCATCGGCACCGGCAGCGTGCGACTGCCGAGCCCGCCCAGATGCCGGTACAGCGACACGCCCTTCTCGGCGGCCGCGGCCTTGGCCGTCGCCAGCGAGATCGCGAGAATCGCATTGGCGCCGAGCTTGGCCTTGTTGTGCGTGCCGTCGAGCGCAATCATCGTCGCATCCACGCGCGCCTGGTCCTGCGCGTCCAGGCCGATGATCGCCTTGGCCAGCGGCCCTTCGGCGTTCTTCACTGCCTTTTGCACACCCTTGCCGAGGTACCGGGCCTTGCCCTTTGCGGGCGCGCCGTCGCGCAGCTCGACCGCCTCGCGCGTGCCGGTGGAGGCACCGGAGGGCGCCGCGGCGATGCCGCGCGCGCCGGAGGCGAGCGTGACGCAGGCCTCGACCGTCGGGTTGCCGCGCGAGTCGATGATTTCCAGAGCGGTTACGTTTGTAATGGCAGACATCGGCTTATGGCTTTCCTTTCACGACGACGAAATCCGTCCGCAGACGAACGCACGGGCGCGCTGAACCGGATGCGGGATCCGTGTTCATCCGCCCCGGTCTGCGGACAATTGTGCTTCGAGCATCCCGCTGGCCTTCACCGTGCGGTCGAGCTCGACCAGCGTCGTCAACAGTGACTCGATGTACCCGAGCGGCAGCGAGTTGGGTCCATCGCACAGTGCCTGGTCCGGACGCGGATGGGTTTCCATGAACACACCGGCGACGCCGGCGCCGACGGCGGCGCGCGCCAGCACCGGAATCATCTCGCGCATGCCGCCGGAGGCGTGTCCCTGCCCGCCCGGCAGTTGCACGGTGTGGGTGCTGTCGAAGACCACCGGTGCGAACTTGCGCATGATCGCCAGGCCGCGCATGTCGGCAACCAGGTTGTTGTAGCCGAAGGAAAAGCCACGTTCGCACAGCAGGAATTGATGGGGGGCGACGGCCGTCATCTTGTCGATGACGTTGCCCATCTCCCACGGCGACATGAACTGGCCTTTCTTGACGTTCACGGGCCGGCCGGTGCGCGCGACGTTCTGCATGAAGTTGGTCTGCCGGCACAAAAAGGCCGGCGTCTGGATCACGTCGACGACGCTGGCGACCTCATTGAGTGGCGTATCCTCGTGGACGTCGGTGAGCACCGGCACGCCGATCTGCCGCTTGACGCTCTCCAGGATCTCGAGGCCCTTCTGCAGGCCGGGGCCGCGGTAGCTCTGGTGCGAGCTGCGGTTGGCCTTGTCGAAAGAGCCTTTGAAGATATACAGCACGCCCAGACGCTCGGCGATCGGCTTGATATGCCCGGCCACTTCCAGCGCCAGGGCTTCCGATTCCAGCGTATCGGGACCGGCGATCAGGAAGATCGGCGCGGTGCCGCCGACGTCGCGCCCGAGCAGCTTCATGCGACCTTCGCCGCGGCGTCGGCCGCGCTCTGGTGGGCCAGATGATGCTCGCGCGCCGCGCGCACGAAGCCCTCGAACAGCGGATGGCCGTCACGCGGCGTCGACGTGAACTCGGGATGGAACTGGCAGCCGATGAAGAACGGATGCTGGGGTAGCTCGATCATCTCGACCAGCTCGTTCTCGACCGATTCGGCGACCAGATCGAGACCGGCATCGGCGAGGCGTTGCTTGTAGTTGTTGTTGAATTCGAAGCGGTGGCGATGTCGCTCGTTGATGATCTCGGCATTGTACAGCGCGCGCGACTTGGAGCCGGCCTTGAGGCGGCAGGCCTGGGCGCCCAGGCGCATGGTGCCGCCCTTGTTGGACTCCAGCGTGCGCGTGTGCAGGCGCCCTTGGGCATCGCGCCATTCGGTGACCAGTGCGATCACCGGATGCGGCGTCTTCGGATCGAACTCGGTGCTGTGTGCCCTCTCCAGGCCACAGACGTTGCGCGCGAACTCGATCACCGCGACCTGCATGCCCAGGCAGATGCCGAGGTAGGGAATGCGGTTCTCGCGCGCGTAGCGTGCGGCCAAGATCTTGCCCTCGATGCCGCGCTCGCCGAAGCCACCGGGCACGAGGATGGCATCGACACCCTGCAGGGCGCGCAGACCTTGCGTCTCCAGCGTCTCCGACTCGACGTAGCGGATCTTGACCCGCGTCGCGGTGTGCATGCCCGCGTGGTGCAGCGCCTCGTTGAGCGACTTGTAGGCGTCGGCCAGATCCACGTACTTGCCGACCATGGCGATCTGCACGTCGATGTCCGCCGACAGGCGCGCCTCGACCAGGCGCTCCCAGGCGGTGAGGTCGGCCTTGCGACATTCGAGCCCGAAGTGCTGCACGACCAGATCGTCGAGGCCCTGCTGGTGCAGCCAGCCGGGAATCTTGTAGATGTCATCGACATCGACGGCGGCGATCACCGCCTTGTACGGGACATTGGTGAACAGCGCGATCTTGCGGCGTTCGCCGTCGGGCAAGGGCCGTTCGGTGCGGCACACCAGCACGTCCGGCTGGATGCCGATGCCGCGCAATTCTTTGACCGAGTGTTGCGTCGGCTTGGTCTTGAGCTCGCCCGAGGCCTTGACGAAGGGCACCAGCGTCAGATGCATGTACAGGGCATGTGAACGCCCCAGCTCGACCCCCATCTGGCGGATCGCTTCGAGAAACGGGAGCGACTCAATGTCACCGACGGTGCCGCCGATTTCGACGATGCAGATGTCGGCGCCGGCCGCACCCTTGAGCACGCTGGCCTGGATCTCGTCGGTGATGTGCGGAATCACCTGGACGGTCTTACCCAGGTAATCGCCGCGACGCTCCTTGTCGAGCACGTTGCGATAAACCTGGCCGGTGGTCAGGTTGGACCAGCGCGTGGTCTTGCCCCGCAAGAAGCGCTCGTAGTGCCCCAGGTCCAGATCGGTCTCGGCGCCGTCTTCGGTGACGAACACCTCGCCGTGCTGGAACGGGCTCATCGTCCCGGCATCCACGTTGATGTACGGGTCGAGCTTGATCATGCTGACCTTCAAGCCCCGCGATTCGAGGATCGCGCCCAGCGACGCCGCGGCGATGCCCTTGCCCAGTGAAGACACCACGCCCCCGGTCACGAAAATGTATCGCGTCTGATGCGGCGCGTCGGCCATGGGACATAACGGCGGTGGGTTTCGCGAATTTTACGTGAGCTTCGCGCGTTCACTCAATTGGATACGCGCCGCGACAGATACAAGCGGCCGCGATGTCGGCGCACCTCACCGTCCCCGCACACCAGCAGCGGCGTGGCATCGCCGCGTGCGCGCAGCACGCTGCGCTCCAGTTCGGCGTACCAGGACTGCGGTGGCGGCAGAAGACCGAGCGCGCACCAGCGGTGATAGATCAGGTTGCGGCGCCGCTCGGCCGTAAGCCTCAGCAGCGCGGCGACGTCGAGCGCATCACCGTCGGCGCAGCGCGCGGCGTCCTCGTCCGCGAGCTGCGCCAGCAGGCGCTCGGCGCCCTGTGCGTGCGCCGCCAGCTTGGCGAGCTGCGTCGGTGCCGACGGAAAGTGCGCAGCCAAAAGCGGCATCACCTGCCGGCGTAGGAAGGCGCGGGTATAACGCGGATCGTCATTGTGCGGATCCTCGATCCAGTCGATGCCGCGCTCGCGCGCGATCTCGCGCAGCCGTGCGCGGCTCACCGCGAGCAGCGGCCGCCACAGCAGACCCTCGCCCAGCGGCTCGGTCGCCCGCATCGCGCCCAGACCGGCGATGCCGCAACCGCGCAGCGCCCGCATCAGCACGGTTTCGGCCTGATCGTCGCGATGATGTGCCAGCGCCAGCACGTCGCCGGCGCGCAGCAGCGGCACGAAGGCCGCGTAGCGCGCCGCGCGCGCCGCCGCCTCCGGCCCCTGGGGATGACGTCGGTCCGGTGCCACACGCAGCACGCGCAGCGCGATCCCGCGCATCCGACAGAAGCGCCGGCAATGGCGCGCCCAGTCGTCGGCCGGCTGCTGCAGGCCGTGGTGCACGTGCACGGCACGCACCGGCAGGCCGCAGGCGTGCAGCAGATCGAGCAGAACGGCGGAATCGCAGCCGCCGCTGTAGCCGACCCAGAGGCGCCCACGAGGCCCGAGCGGCGGCGGCGGCAGCTTGAGCGCCGGCACGACGCTGCGCTCAGCGTGTGATGGTGAACGCGCCGTATGCCAAGAGCCTGTCGTAGCGCGCCGCCAGCAGCTTGCTCATCGGCTGTTGGCACAGCCGCTCGAGGTTGGCTTTGAGCTTTTGCTTGAGCGCGTTCATCATCGCCGTGGCATCGCGGTGTGCGCCCCCGAGCGGCTCGGGCACGATTTCATCGATCAGCTTGTGCTGATACAGATCGCTGGCCGTGATGCGCATCGCCTCGGCCGCCTCGGGCGCGCGACTGGCGTTCTTGAACAGGATCGACGCGCAGCCCTCGGGCGAGATCACCGAATAGATGCTGTACTGGAGCATCATCACGTGGTCGGCGACGCCGAGCGCGAGCGCACCGCCGGACCCGCCCTCGCCGATCACCGTCGCCAGCACCGGCGTGCGCAGCCGCGACAGTTCGAACAGATTGCGCGCGATCGCCTCGGATTGGTTGCGCTCCTCGGCACCGATACCCGGATACGCGCCCGGCGTGTCGATCAAGGTCAAAAGCGGCAGACTGAACTTCTCGGCCAGCTTCATCAGGCGCAGCGCCTTACGATAACCCTCGGGTTTGGGCATGCCGAAGTTGCGGAACACGCGCTCCTTGGCGTCGCGGCCTTTCTGCTGTCCGATCACGACCACCGCGCGCCCGTCGAGGCGCGCGAGGCCGCCCACGATGCTCGGATCGTCGGCGTAGTGACGATCACCGTGCAGCTCTTCCCATTCGGTGAACAGCGCCTTGATGTAATCGAGCGCATACGGCCGCTGCGGGTGGCGCGCCACCTGGGCGATCTGCCACGGTGTCAGCCGGCTGAAGATCTGTTCGGTGAGCTCGCGGCTCTTGATTTGCAGGCGCTCGATCTCCTCGGTCAGGTTGACGCCCGAGCCAGAGGTGGCGAAGCGCAGCTCCTCGATCTTCTGCTCGAGTTCCGCGATCGGCTGCTCGAATTCCAGGTAGTTCAGGTTCATGGAATGCCTTTGACGCTCCCCGAGCCGGTCCGCAGGGCGGCTCGGCTACTCGTCATCGTCGGTTCCGCCAGCCGCCGTCGCGTAGCGACGCTCGCCGGCCGGAGCCACGTACTTGCGGAACGAGACTTTAGCGCAGTCCTCACCCAGTAGTCGGCGCAGTTCCTGCAGCAGCGTGTCGTCCAGGCGCAAGCGCCACTCGCCCGGAAAATCGAGCACACAGGCGATCGCACCGTTTTGATACAAGACCTCGGTGCTCAACCCATCCGGTACGCGCCGCGGCATCAGCATGCGCCGCAACGCCATCACGTCGCCGGCCGGCCGCGTCCAGGTCAGTGTGAGCCGGTGCGCGTAGTCCCGCAGGATCTGGTCGAGTCCATAAAACTCCGGCGCGTACAGCCTGGGTTCCGGATCCCGTCCCTCGCGCGGCGGCGACAGGCCGATCTCGCCCAGGACGAAAACCAGGGAGTCGGCCTTGACCGCGGCCTGCATCGGCTCGAACTCCTCGGCGTCGATCCAGCACGACAGCTCACAGCCGGCGTCCTCGACCGTCACCCGGTAGCTGGCACGCGCACTACGCCCTTCTGCGGCGGGATCGCCGCGGAAGAAGCGTAGGTCCTTGACCCAGGCGGCGAACAAGACCTTGTTGCGTGGCTGCCAGCCATTGCGGCCTGAGGCGGGCGCACTGGGCAACTGCTGCCGCAGCAGCTCGGGCAGCCGGCCGCTGCACACCTGCTCGATGAGCTCGGCATGGGCATCGAGCGGATGACCGGACTGGTAAAAGCCCAGGGTCTCGCGCTCGCGCGCCAAGCGCTCGCGCAGCGGCCATTCCGGTTCGACTTCGAGCTCGATGCCGCCCGGCGCCTCGATCGCGTTGGCGACCGAGCCGAACAGGTCTTCCTGGCCGGTGCTGGCCTGCTGCGCCGCGGCCTCGGCGACCTGCAGGGCCTTGGGTAGGTTGCGCAGCAGCGTGGCGCGATTGGGCCCAAGGCCGTCGAGTGCGCCGGAGAAGATCAGCGCTTCGAGTACACGCTTGTTGGCCTTGCGCGTGTCGATGCGCTTGCAAAAGTCGAACAAGTCGCGGAATGCTCCGCTGCGGCTGCGCTCGGCGAGAATGCCTTCGAGCATGCCCTCGCCGACGCCCTTGATCGCCCCCAGACCGTAGCGGATCTGGCCCGGCGCCGGCACGGTGAAGCGGATCTCGCTCTGGTTGATGTCCGGCGGCAATACCTGCAAACCCATGCGCAGGCATTCCTCGCGCATCGCCACCACCGAGTCCGGATGCGCCATCTCGCAGGACAGCACCGCGGCCATGAACTCCGCCGGGTAATGAGTCTTGAGCCACGCCGTCTGGTACGACACCAGGGCGTAGGCCGCGGCGTGCGACTTGTTGAAGCCGTAGTTGGCGAACTTCTCCATCAAGTCGAAGATCTTGCCGGCAGTCTGGGCATCGACTCCGCGCGCGACCGCACCGTCGGTGAAGATCTGACGCTGCTTGGCCATCTCGTCGGGCTTCTTCTTGCCCATCGCGCGGCGCAACAGATCGGCGCCACCGAGCGTGTAACCGGCAAGGCGCTGCGAGATCTGCATCACCTGTTCCTGGTAGACGAAGATGCCGTAGGTCGGGGCCAGCACCGGCGCCATGTCGGGATGTAGGTATTCCACCGGCGCGTCGCCGCGCTTGCGCGCGCAGTACTCGGGGATCAGCTCCATCGGCCCCGGCCGGTACAGCGAGACCAGCGCGATGATGTCCTCGAAGGTATCGGGCTTGAGATCGGTCGAGGCGCGCTGCATGCCCGGCGATTCCATCTGGAACACCGCGCCCGTGCGGCCCGAGGCGTAGAGCGCATAGGTCTCGGCGTCGTCGAGGGGTAGCCGGAGCATGTCGATGCGCTCGCCGCATCGGCGCGCAATGTTCGACACCGCCTCCTCGATCACCGTCAGCGTCTTGAGGCCGAGAAAGTCGAACTTGACCAGCCCGACCATCTCCAGATCCTTCATGTCCAGCTGTGTGCGCATGCCCCCGCCACCGGGCTCGCAGAACAGCGGCGCGTAGTCGGTCAGCGGCTGCGGCGCGATGACCACGCCGCCGGCGTGCACGCCGACGCCACGCGTGATGCCTTCGAGCGCAAGCCCGAGATCGAGCACCGCGCGCGTGTCCTCCTCGGCCTCGTAGCGGCGCTTGAGCTCCGGCACGGTCTCGATCGCCTCGGCCAGCGTCGCGCCGGGGGTCGCCGGCACCAGCTTGGCGATCGAGTCGCCGAAACCGTAGCCGTGACCAAGCACGCGCGCGACATCGCGCACGACGCCGCGCGCCGCCATCGTCGCGTAGGTGATGATCTGACCGACACGCTCGCGTCCGTATTTGTGCGTGACGTAGTCGATCACGCGGTCGCGGTTGTCCATGCAGAAGTCGACGTCGAAGTCGGGCATGGACACGCGCTCGGGATTGAGGAAGCGCTCGAACAGCAGGTTGTACGGCAGCGGGTCCAGATCGGTGATACGGATCGCATAGGCGACCAGCGAACCGGCGCCGGAACCGCGGCCGGGGCCCACCGGGCAGCCATTGCGCTTGGCCCACTGGATGAAGTCGGACACCACCAAAAAGTATCCGGCGAAGCCCATTTTCTCGATGATGCCCAGTTCGTAGTCGAGCCGCTCGAGATAGACCTCGGGCTCGGCGGCGAGCCCTGACGCCGCCCGGCGCTCCTCGAAGCGTTCCTTCAGACCCGCGTGCGCGCGTTGGCGCAGCCATGAGTCCGTACTGTGCCCGTCCGGCACCGGGAAGTTCGGCAGATGGTACGGCGGCGCGAAATTGAGCGTCAGCGAACAGCGGCGTGCGATTTCGACGCTGTTGCGCAAGGCCTCGGGGATGTCGGCGAACAGCTCGGCCATCTGCGCCGGTGACTTGAGGTACTGCTCGGGGGTGTACTCGCGCGGCCGGCGTTCATCGCCGAGCACGCGCCCCTGGGCGATACACACGCGCGCCTCGTGCGCATCGAAGTCGGCGGCGTCGAGAAAGCGCACGTCGTTCGTCGCCACCACCGGCACGCCGCTGTGCCGCGACAGCGCACAGGCCGCATCGACCCAGTCCTCGTCGCCCGGCCGGCCGCAGCGGGCGATCTCCAGATACAAGCGTTGCGGAAAGATCGCCTGCAGCGCTTGCAGGTGCGCCAGCGCGGCGTCGACCCTATCGTTGCGGGCCGCACGAAACACGCCGCCGTCGCGGCCGCTGAGTGCGATCAGACCATCGGCATGCGCGGCGAGCCAGTCCCAGCGGATCAGCGGCTGGCCGCTGGCCTGACCTTCGGTGTAGCCGAGCGAGATCAGGCGCGCGAGGTTCGCATAACCGGTCTGGTTCTGTACCAACAGGGTCAGACGCTCCGGCCCCTCCTGGACGATCCGTTCCTCCAGTGACAGGTCGACGCCGACGATGGGCTTGATCCCGTGCTGCTCCGCAGCCTTGTAAAACTTCACCATCGCGAACAGGTTGTTGCGATCGGTGATGGCAATCGCCGGATATCCCAGCTCTGCGGCGCGTGAAGTCAGGGTATCGCCGACACCGCCGCCTTTGCGCTTGGGCGGCTCGACGCGCACGATGCCGTCGGTCAGCGAAAACTCGGTATGCACGCGCAAGTGGACGAAATCGCTCATGCGCGCACCGTCAGATCGAGCGAGCCCTGCTTGCACGGCGCGAAGCTCATGCGATGAATCGGGCTCGGACCCAGTCGGCGCAGCGCCGCCAGATGCGCGCGCGTGCCATAGCCCTTGTGTTGCGCGAAACCATAACCGGGGTGGCTGCGGTCGAGCGCGCACATCGCGCGGTCGCGCGCGACCTTGGCGAGGATGCTCGCCGCCATGATCGCCGGTTCGAGCGCATCGCCGCCGACGATGGTGCGCACGGGGCAGGCCAGCGGCGGCGCCTGGTTGCCGTCGACCCAGGCCTCCTGCGGCGGCCTGCGCAGGCCGGCGACCGCGCGCTGCATCGCCAGCCAGGTTGCACGCAAGATGTCGAGCGAATCGATCTCAGCCGCATCGGCCCAGGCGATGCTGCGGTCGATCGCGCAGGCGTGGATTTCGTCGAACAAGACCTCGCGTCGAGCCGCCGACAGCTTCTTCGAATCCTTGAGGCCCGGCGGTATCCGCGCGCCGAACACCACCGCCGCCGCATAGACCGGACCGGCCAGACAGCCGCGCCCGGCTTCGTCGATACCGGCGATGGCGCCCACCGGCAGCGTGGACTGCCCGGCGCTCGGCAGCTCGCACCGCGGCGCTGTCCCGCTCATGCCGGATCCAGCATGGCATCAAGGATCTGCGCGGCGCGCGCGCCGGCATTGCAGCGCAAGCTGGCGCGTACCGGCACGAAGGCATCGAGCTGGCGCGCGCGCAGCGACGGTTCGCGCAACAACGCGAGCAGCTCGTTCGCCAGCGCCAGCGGCGTCGCCGCATCCTGCAATAGCTCCGGCACGACCGGGGCCGCGCACAAGAGGTTCGGCAGGCTCACATGGCGGGTCTTGAGCAAACCCAGACGCAGCATCAAGAACGCCGTCAGCGCACTGCCGCGGTAGGCGACCACCATCGGCCGCCCGGTCAGGAGCGCCTCCAGCGTCGCCGTGCCCGAGGCAACGAGCACCGCATCGCCGGCGCGCAGGGCCGCGCGCGAATCGCCGTCGATCAGCGTCCACGGCAGCGCCGGTGCGTGCTTTGCGATCGCGCGCTCGATGCCGGCGCGCAGCGCGGGCTTGGCCACCGGCGTGATCGCGTGAAGATCCGGCAGCACGCGATGCAGCGCCGCGGCCGCCTGCGCGAACACCGGCGCCAGATAGCGGATCTCGCTGCCACGGCTGCCTGGCATCACCGTCAGCAACGGGCCGCCGGACGGCAGCGCCAGCGCTCGGCGCGCGGCGGCGGCGTCCGTGTCCGCCTCGATCTCGTCGGCGAGCGGATGGCCGATGTAATCCGCGGCCACGCCGTGCCCGGCGTACCAGTCCGGCTCGAACGGGAACAGACAAAGCATGCGCTCGACCGCGCGCGCGATGGTCTTGACCCGACCGGCGCGCCACGCCCACACAGTGGGACTGACCACGTGCACCGTGCGCAGGCCGGCTTCCCGCAGGCGCCGTTCGAGGCCCAGGTTGAAATCCGGCGCATCGATGCCGACGACCAGATCCGGACGTTCGCGCAGCAGGCGCTCGGCCAGCGAGCGACGCAGCCGCAGCAACCGTGGCAGTTCGCGCAGCACCTCGGCGAGCCCCATGACCGACAGCGCCTCGATCGACTCGATGGCCTGGCAGCCGGCGGCGACCATGCGCGGACCGGCGACGCCATAGCAGTGCACGTCGGCTCGTCGCGCGCGCAAGGCGCGGATGATCGCGCCGCCGAGGATGTCGCCGGAGATCTCGCCGGCGATGAAGGCGACGCGCGGCGCGGCGCGTGTCATCGCGACAGCGCGCGCTTCGATGACTCGATGAAGGCGAGCATGCGGCCCACGTGCGGTGAGCGCTTCGCCATCTCGGCCAGCCGCAGCTTGACCTCGCTCATGAGCGCGCCCGATAGATAGATCACCTTGTAGGCGTCCTTGATCGCCTCGATGTCCTGAGCCGTGAAGCCGCGGCGCTTCAGACCCTCGGTGTTGATGCCGCGCGGACGCGCCGGCTGGCCCTCGGCGATCACGAACGGCGGCAGGTCACGCAGCACGACCGCACCGCCACCGGTATAGGCATGCGCGCCGATGCGACAGAACTGGTGTACCAGCGTATAGCCGCCGAGACCGACATGGTCTTCGACGGTCACGTGCCCGGCCAGCGTCGTGCCATTGGCCAATACCGTCTGCGAGCCGATTAGGCAGTCGTGCGCGATATGGCACTGCGCCATGATCCAGTTGTCGTCGCCGACCCGGGTCAGGCCCTGCTCCTTGAGCGTGCCCCGCTGGATGGTCACATACTCGCGGATGGTGTTGCCGTTGCCGATCTCCACGCGCGTGTCGTCGTCGTGGCGTGCCGTCTTGTCCTGCGAGATCTCGCCGAGGGAGGCGAACTGGAAGATCCGGTTGTCACGGCCGATCGTCATCGGACCGCGCAGCACCACGTGCGGCCCGATCCAGGTATTGGCCCCGATGCGCACACCGGCACCGATCACCGTGTACGGGCCGACTTCGACGGTATCGTCCAGTTCGGCCTCGCGATCGACGATCGCCGTGGGGTGGATGCGACTCATGTGTCCGTGGTGGTATCGCGGCCGGCGTTCTTGAGTGCGCACATCATATCGGCCGCGCAGGCGAGTTCGCCGTCCACGCTGGCCTGCGCCTTGAACTTCCACAGATCGCGTTTTTGCTTGTCCAGCTCGACGCGAAAACGCAACTGGTCGCCCGGCACCACCGGCCGCTTGAAGCGGCAGGCGTCGATGCCGGCGAAGTAGAGGATGAACCCCGAATCCTTGCGCACGCCGGATTTTTGGATCGCGAGAATGCCGCAGGCCTGGGCCATGGCTTCGAGGATCAGCACGCCCGGCATCGTCGGCAGCCCCGGGAAATGACCGGGGAAGAACGGCTCGTTGTAGGTCACGTTCTTGATGGCCGTGAGCACCCGCCCATCGTCCTCGATCGACAGCACCCGATCGACCAGCAGGAACGGGTAGCGGTGCGGCAGCAGGTTCAGAATCTCGCCAATATCGAGCATCGTTCCAGACATCGCCTCAAGCACCGTCCTCGTTGGCCTTGGTGTCGGAGACGGCTGCCATGCCCCGCGCGCGCTCCAGCGCCCGAACGCGCTCGTCCAGACGCCCCAGTCGTCGCACGCGCGCGACCGTCTTGCGCCACTCGCGGACCTCGTCGAGCGGCAAGCCCGAACCGTACACCCCTTTGCGCGTGATCGAACCGGTGACCATCGCGCGACCCAGCAGCACCACGTCGTCGGCGATTTCGATGTGCCCGGCGATGCCGGCCGCCCCGCCGATCATACAGCGCCGACCGATGCGGGTGCTGCCGGCGATACCGGTGCACGCGGCGATCGCGGTGTGCGCGCCGATGCGGCAGTTGTGTCCGATCTGGATCAGGTTGTCCAGGCGCACGCCGTCCTCGATCACCGTGTCCTCGATCGTGCCGCGGTCGATACAGGTGTTGGCGCCGATCTCGACGTCGTCGCCGACACGCACGCTACCGAGCTGCGGCACCTCCTCCCAGCCATCCGGACCACGCGCATTGCCGAAGCCACGCGCGCCGATCACCGCACCCGGCTGCACCTGACACCGCGCGCCGAGCCGCACGCGCGGGCCGACGTAGACGTTGGCCAGCAGGCGGCTGTGTTCGCCGACGCGCGCATCGCGGCCGATCACCACGCCCGGCCCGACGAACACACCCGGCCCGAGCTCGACGCCCGACTCGATCACCGCCTGCGGACCGATCCAGCAGCCTTCGCCGATGCGGGCATCGGCGGCGATCCGCGCGCTGACGTCCCGCCCCGGGGCGAACGCGCGATCCGGATCGAACAGGCGCGCGATCCGCGCATAAGCCAGATAGGGATCGGCGGCGATCAGGCCCGCACTGCGCAGACCCGCAGCGTCGCGCTCGCTGACGATGACCGCGCTGGCGGCGCTCTCGGCGAGCCGAGCGCGCAACTTGGCGTCGCTGAGAAAGGCGATGCCGCCGGCACGACCCGGCAGTAGCGTGCAGACGCCATCGATCACGACGTCGGCATCGCCGACCAGCTTCAGCCCATGGCGCTGGGCGATCTCACCGAGAGTCAATGCCGGCATGGCTTCACCCCACGATCGACGTGATGCGCAGCCGCGCGGTCGGCACGATCCTGTCCACTCACGCCCGAGAGCGACGGCAAGACCTCAGTTGGCCGATTGCAGGCGCGCGAGCACCTCATCGGTGATATCGAGCTCATCGGCCGCGTAGACTGGGTTTTCGATCACCATGGTCACACCCTTTTCCTTGGCCACCGCCTCGATCACGCCTTTGATCTTGGTCATCATCTCGGCGAAGAGCTGACGCTCACGGGTCTGACGCTCTTCTTGGAACTGACGGGTCTTGTACTCGAAGTCGATCTTGCGCGTGTTCAGGTCCTTTTCCTTGCGCGCCCGATCTGCGGAGCTCAGCAACTCGGCTTCGCGTTGGAACGCCTTGATGTCCTCGCCCAGCTTCTTGGCCTCGGCCTCCAGATCGTTGGCGCGCCGCTCAAACTCCTGCTTCATCTTTTCCTGCCCCTGCTTGAACTGCGGCGACTGCTGCAGCAGCTCGTTGGAGCGGATCGAAGCGATCTTCAGCTCCTGCGCCAGTGCCGGCGTGGCGACCCACGCGCAGGCGGCGACGGCGGTGGCAAAGAGTACGGTCTTGAGCATCGTCATGGTCTCTCTCATCGATAGTCCTGAAGTCGGCGGCGCCGGTCAGAAGCCGGCGCCGAAGGTGATCTGGAAGCGATCGGTGCGGTCACCCACTTGCGCGTTCAGCGGGAACGCATAGCTCATTTCCAGCAGGCCAAGGAACGGGGTGAACCAGGAAAACGCCAGTCCCGCTGACTGCCGCAGCTCGTTGAACTCGAAATCGCGCGGCTCGGCGAACACGTTGCCGATGTCGAAGAATCCATACAAACGTGTCGAGCGGCCGTCGCTCTCGATCGGCAGCGGGATGATCAGCTCGGACTGCAGCGTCGTGCGCAGCTTGCCGCCGAACGGATTGCCGAACGGGCTGTCGAGCGGACCGAGCGAACCGTCCCGATAGCCGCGCACCGTGCGCGGACCGCCGGCAAAGAAATTCTCGTAGGGCGGCACGTCGCTGCTGCGACCGTAGCCATCGACGTAACCGACCGCGCTGTTGAACTGCATGACGAAATCGAACGGCAGTGGCAGGAACAGCTGTCCGCGGTAACTGGCGTTGAAATACTCGATGTCACTGCCCGGCACGGCGATGTCGATCGACAGCGCGTGCAGCGCGCCGCGTGTCGCGAAGAAGGTGCGGTTGCGCGAGTCGTAGCTGATGCCGGTGCGCGCCTGGTAAGTCGAAAAGCGCGTGCCGTTGCGCACGACGAACTCGAGCACCTCGTCCGAGGTGGTGCCGGCGAAAGTCTCCAGCGCGACCTCCTCGAAACCGAAACCGGCGCGCAAGGCGACGAATTCCGATAGCGGAATGCCGTAGGTCAGGTTCGCGCCGACGATGTTGGAGTTGAACCCGGACGAAAAGCGGATCACCGACTCGGACTCGCGATAGAACAGCGAGATCGTCTGGCTGATGCCATCCTCGGTGAAGTACGGGTCGGTCCAACCCAGATTGATCGCGCGCGCGATCGTGTTGTTCTCGATCGACGCGTCGATGCGATTGCCGGTGCCGAGAAAGTTGGTGTGCGTGATCTGTCCGGTCACCAGAAAGCCGGCCGCACCCGAGTAACCCACGCCGAATTGCACCGAACCGGGCGGGCGCTCCTTGACGCGGAATACGATGTCGACCAGATCGTCGCTGCCGGCCACCGGCTGCGTTTCGACCTCCGCCTCCTCGATGTACGGCAGGCGCGCCAGACGCACGCGCGAGCGCTCGACCGCCGACTTGGAGAACGGCGCCGCTTCGAGCTGGCGCATTTCGCGACGCAGCGTCTCGTCGTTGGTGCCGACGTTGCCGACGAAGTTGATGCGCCGCACGTAGGCGCGCTTGCCCGGCTGGATGTAATAGTTGATACGGACCTCGCGCTTTTCCTCGTCGATCTCTGGGATCGGATTGACCTCGGCGAAGGCATAGCCGATGTCCGATAGCGCCGCTTCGATGCGGTCGGCGGTATCGGTGGCCTGTTTGCGCGAGAAGATGTCGCCCGCGCGCGTGGTCGTCAGGGCTTCGAGGAAGCTTTCGTTGAGGATGGTCTCGCCGGAGTAACGGCTGTCCTTGACCGTGTAGATCTCGCCTTCGTCGATGTTGACGGTGATGTAGATCGATTCCTTCTCCGGCGTCAGCGCGACCTGCACCGAGCGCACGTTGAACTTCAGGTAGCCGCGGTCCTGGTACCAGGCCTGGAGCTTCTCCAGATCGCCACCGAGCTTCTGCTTGGAGTAGCGGTCCGAGCGCTGGAACGGCATCCAGTTGGTGGCCTTGAGTTCGAACTGTTCGAGCAGCGTCTCGTCGTCGAAGGCGGTGTTGCCAATGATGTTGACGTCGGCGATCTTGGTGACCTTGCCCTCGGTCACGTCGATCTTGAGGCTGACGCGGTTGTTCGGCTCCTCGGTGACCTGAGTGTCGATCTCGACGTCGTAGTAGCCGTTGGCGTAGTACTGGCGGCGCAGCTCCTGCTCGACTTGATCGAGCAGGTCGCGGCGAAACAGCTCGCCCTCGGCCAGACCGAGGTTTTTCAACGATTCGTTGAGCTCATTGCCGCCGACCTTGTCGTTGCCGTCGATCTCGAAGCGCGTGATCGCCGGGCGCTCCTGCACGCGGATCACCAGCACATCGCCGTCGCGCTCGAACTGGATGTCCTGGAACAAGCCGGAGCGATACAGCGCGCGAATCGCCTGCCGCGACGTGGACGGGTTGAGCTCGTCGCCGACGGCGAGCGGCAGATAGGTCAGCACCGTGCCGATTTCCAGGCGCTGGAGCCCCTCTGCACGGATGTCGCGAATCTGGAACGGCTGGAACGCGAACGCCTGCCCTGCCAAAGCCAGGGCGGCGACCGCGCAGGCCATCGCGGTCTTCGGATACTTGAGGGATCTCACCGGGATGCGTGTCTGGTTGTTCGGTCGGTTCTAAAACTTGGCAAGCTCAATTGAACAGACGCACGACATCGTTGTAGAGCGCCAGTCCCATCAGCGCCACGAGCATGGTCAGCCCCACTCGCTGACCGGCCTCCTGCGCACGCTGCGACAGCGGCGAACCCTTGACCGCCTCGACCGCGTAGTACAGCAGATGCCCTCCATCCAGCACCGGCACCGGCAGCAGGTTCAACACGCCGAGGCTGACACTGACGATGGCCATGAAGCTGAGGAAGGACACCAGCCCGATCTGCGCCGAGTACCCGGCAACCTGCGCGATCTGGATCGGACCGCTGACGTTCTTCAGCGACACGTCGCCGGTCACCATCCGCCCCAGCATGCGTAAGGTCAGCCACGACATTCGCCACGTCTGCGCGAGCGCCGCGGGCACCGCGTCGAGCGCGCCGAGCCGGCTCACGGCGCGCAAATCCTGCCACAACTCCGGTGGGTTCGCCACGGAAGCGCCGAAGCGGCCGATCACGCGTCCGTCCTCGGCATGACGCCCCACGATCAACGGCAGGCTCATCACCTCGCCATTGCGACGCAGCTCGATCTGCACCACCTCGCCCGGATGCTCGCGCAGCCAGCTCGCCCACTGCTGCCACGAAGCGATCGGCTCGCCGTCGCGCCGCAGCAGCTCGTCGCCGGGCAGAAAGCCGGCCGCGTGCGCGGCTTCCCCCGGGAACACCTCGGCGAGCACCGGCGGGATCGCCGGCTGGTACGGCGAAAGACCGATGTCGTGGAACAGATGTTCCGGGTCCATGCGCACCGCGTCGAGCGAAAGCGGCGCCTCACGCTGCTCGCCGTGCGCCGTTCGCCAGCGCAGGATCGGGGTCTTGCGCTCGAGCGCGCGGTCGATCAGCGCAGTGCGTAGCTCGGTCCAGGTCGCGACCGGCTCGCCGGAAACCGCGAGCACTTCGTCGCCGCCTTGCAAGCCGAGCGCGGCGGCGACGCTGCCCGCCGGCGGCGTCGCAACGAGCGGGCGCATGCCCGGCGCACCGATCACGAACACCGCCCAGTACAGCACGGCCGCGAGTGCAAAGTTGAACAACGGCCCGGCGGCGACGATGGCCATACGCCGCCAAACGCTGGCGTTGTTGAAGGCCAGGTGACGCTCGGCCGGCGCCACGTCCTGCTCGCGCTCGTCGAGCATCTTCACGTAACCGCCGAGCGGAATGAGCGAGATCGTCCATTCGACGCCTTCGCGATCGCGTCGCATCCACAGCGGCCGGCCGAAACCGATCGAAAAGCGCAGCACTTTGACGCCGCAACGACGCGCGACGAAGTAGTGACCGAACTCGTGAAACGCGACCAACACGCCGATGGCGACCACAAAACCGGCCACCGACCAGATCATCTCAGACATCGATCAGCTCCCGGGCGCGCGCACGCGCCCACGCGTCGACTGCGAGTATCGACGCCAGATCCTCGTCTGCCGTCGCCACCTGATGCACCGCCGCCTGCAGGGTTCTCTCGATCACGGACACGATTCCGGTAAAGGGCAAGGCCCCGTTCAGGAAAGCTTCGACCGCGATCTCGTTGGCCGCGTTCAATACGTTGGGCATCGCACCGCCGGCACGCAGCGCCGCGCGCGCGAGGTTCAGGCACGGGAAGCGCTGCGCATCCGGCGGCTCGAACTGCAGGCTGCCGAGACGGCCGAGATCGAGCCCACGCACGCCCGACTCCCAGCGCTCGGGCCAGGCCAGCGCATGCGCGATCGGCACGCGCATGTCCGACTCGCCGAGCTGCGCCAGCATCGAGCCGTCGTCGTACTCGACCAGCGAATGCACCGTGCTCTGCGGATGGATCACCACGTCGAGCCGCGCGTCCGGCAGCGCATAGAGCACCGAAGCCTCGATCAGCTCCAGGCCCTTGTTCATCATCGTCGCCGAATCGACTGAAATCTTCGCACCCATGACCCAATTGGGATGACGCACCGCCTGCTGCGGCGTGACGCGCGCCAGTTCCGTCAGCGGCGTCTGCCGGAACGGTCCGCCGGAGGCGGTCAGGATCAGCCGGCGCACGCCGGCCGGCGCCTGTCCGCAGCGGCTGCCCGGCGGCAGACACTGGAAGATCGCGTTGTGCTCGGAGTCGATCGGGATCAGCGTCGCACCGCTGCGGCGCGCCTCGGCCAGCAGCAGCGCGCCGGCCATCACCAGCGGTTCCTTGTTGGCGATCAGCACGCGCTTGCCGGCACGCACGGCGGCCAACGTCGGCAAAAGGCCGGCGGCGCCGACGATGCCCGCCATCACCTGATCGACCTGTGCCTGCGCGGCGAGCGCGGCGAGTGCATCGGCACCGGCGTCGACTTGCGTGTCCACACCGGCGGCGCGCAAACGCCGCTCGAGCGCCGCGGCCGCGGCGGCATCGGCGAGCACCGCGTATCGCGGCCGGAACTCGACGCATTGCGCGTACAGGGTCTCGACATCGCGATGTGCGCCTAGGCCGAAGACCTCCAGCCGCTGCGCGTTGCGACGGACCACGTCCAGGGTGTTGCGGCCGATGGTGCCGGTCGCCCCCAGAATCACCAGACGCTGCATCACAGGCCCGTGAGCTGCAAGCCGAGCACCATCAGCGGCGCCGCCGCGAGGATGCTGTCGACGCGGTCGAGCAGACCGCCATGCCCGGGAAGGATGTTGCCGCTGTCCTTGATGCCGCCCAGGCGCTTGAACATCGACTCGACCAGATCGCCGACGATGCTGGCGAGCGCCACCAGCAGCGACAGCGCCAGCAGCCAGCCGAGCTCACTGCCGGCGACGCCAAAGGCGTAGACACCGCCGGTCAGCGCCCATGCGGCACACAACAAAAGGCCGCCGATCGCGCCTTCGACGGTCTTTCCCGGCGAGATCATCGGCGCCAGCTTGCGCCGGCCGAAGTTGCGCCCGGCCAGAAACGCGCCGGTGTCGGCCGCAAACACCAAAAACAGCAGGTACAGCAGCTTGAGCGCGCCGTCCGGCTGGGCGTGCAGCCAGGCTAGGGACAGGATGGTCGAAGCCACCAGCAGCAGGCCGAGCAGCCCCATCAGCGGTGGTGCGATCGGATGGCGCTGCAGATTGCCGGGAAAGCCGCGGAACAGCAGCGGCACCAGCAGCCACCATAGGGCGACCGGCAAAAGTAGCCAGGCGAGCCAGGCATCCCGCAGTGGCGTGAACCATGCCAGCCCCAGGATCACCCCGGTGAGTGCCGCATAGCCACGGCGCGCCCACGGCGCCGGCAAATGCATCAGTCCGCCCCATTCCCAGGCGATCACCGTGCCAGTGAGCGCGAACACGACGAACACCACCGGCGTCGGCGCGAACCAGACCAGCGCCAGCAGCGCCGGCAGCAAGACCATCGCGGTGGCCAGACGCTGAATCAGCATGAACCGCCGTTTCCAGTGTCCAGTGCGCAGTTTCCAGACAACAGCGAAACAGCGACCTTGGCCGCCTTCACCGGAAACCGGAAACCACCGGCTGGAAACTGCTTCATCACGCCGCTTCCGGCACGCGGCCGAAGCGGCGCTGCCGCCCGGCATACCAGCGCAGCGCCTCGGCAAAGGCGTCGTCGTCGAAGTCCGGCCACAGAATCGGCGAGAAATACAACTCGGTGTACGCGAGCTGCCACAGCAGGAAGTTGCTGATCCGGCTCTCCCCCCCGGTGCGGATCAGCAAGTCGGGTGGCGGTGTGCCCTCGGTCGCGAGTGCGGCTTCGAGTCGCTCCGCGGTGATCTCGACACCGCGCTCGGCCAGCCGCCGGGCGGCCTGCACGATGTCCCACTGACCGCCGTACCCGACGGCCACGAGCAAGTGCATCCCGTCGTTGTCACGAGTCAGGTCCTGCGCTCGCTGCATCTCGGCGCGCAGGTCCGGCGCGAAATCGCCGTGCTCGCCGATGAAGCGCACGCGGATGTTGTTCTTGTGCAGCGAATTCATCTCTCGCGACAGCGTGCTGACGAACAACTGCATCAGCAGGCTGACCTCGGTCTGCGGGCGCTTCCAGTTCTCCTGCGAGAACGCGAACAGCGTCAGCACCTCGACGCCGGCGCGCCCGGCGGCGCGCACGATTCTGCGTGCCGCGCGCAGACCGGCACGATGGCCCACGGTGCGCGCGCGGCCGCGCGCCTGCGCCCAGCGGCCGTTGCCGTCCATGATGACGGCGACGTGGCGCGGCACCTCGGGATCGCGCGGGCTCGGAGGCTGCTGGGACATGGACGTACAGCCGCTGCTCACATCGACAGCAGCTCTTTCTCCTTGGCCCCAGCCACCTCGTCGACCTTGGCGACGAACTGATCGGTGAGCTTCTGGATCTCGGCCTCGGCGCGCTTGACGTCGTCGGCGCTGATCTGTTTGGCCTTTTCCAGGTCTTTGATCGCCTGGTTGGCGTCGCGGCGCACGTTGCGGATCGCCACTTTGGCGCTCTCGGCCTCGCTGCGCACCACCTTGGTCAGGTCACGGCGCCGCTCCTCGGTCAGCGGCGGCATGACGATGCGGATCGTGGTGCCGGCGGTGTTCGGCGTCAGTCCAAGGTCAGAGGTCAGGATCGCCTTCTCGATCGCGCCGACCAGGCTCTTCTCCCAGGGCGTGATCGAGATCGTGCGTGCGTCCTCGACCGTGACCGAGGCCGCCTGAGAAATCGGCACTTCCGAACCGTAATACTCGACGCGCACATGGTCTAGCAATGCGGCATTGGCGCGTCCGGTGCGCAGCTTCATCAGCTCGGACTTGAGCGTGTCGACACTCTTTTGCATGCGCTTGGTGGCGTCGTTCTTGATACTGTTCACGTCGCTCATGTCTGGACTCTCGCTGGTTCTCGAAGGCGCGACCACAGATGGCCGCGTCGGTGACAGACTTCAACTACGTACGTGTGTGCCGATGGTCGCATCCCCGCAGACGATCGCCTGCAGCGCCTTCGGCCGCTCCATGTCGTAGACGCACAGGTGCACGCCGTGATCGCGGCACAGCACCATCGCCGTCTGGTCCATCACGCCCAGGCGCCTGGACAAAGCCTCGTCGTACGTGAGTTGCTCGTATTTGCGGGCGTCGGCGTGCTTCTTGGGGTCGGCGGTGTAGATGCCGTCGACCTTGGTCGCCTTGAGCATCAGGTCGGCGTTGATCTCGATCGCGCGCAACGCCGCCGCCGAGTCGGTGGTGAAGAACGGATTGCCGGTACCGGCCGAGAAGATCACGACACGCCCCTTCTCCAGATGCCGCACCGCCTTGCGGCGGATATAGTCCTCGCAGACCTCGTTGATGCGCAGCGCGGACTGTACCCGGACGGGCACCCCGACCCGCTCGATCGCGTCCTGCAGCGCCAGCGCGTTGATCACCGTCGCCAACATACCCATGTGATCGCCGGTGACCCGGTCCATACCGGCGTGCGCCAGACCCTCACCGCGAAAGATGTTGCCGCCGCCGACGACCAGCGCCACCTGCACGCCGGATTCGACCACACCCTTGATCTCGTGCGCGAGAAAGCCCATGACGTCCGGCGAGATGCCGAAGGCGAGCGGCCCCATCAGCGCCTCGCCCGAGAGCTTGAGCAGGATTCTCTGGAATACGGGCTTGCCGCTCATGGGGACTGGATGGTCTTTCGCCGTTTGGGTCTTGGATACGAGCTTGTCATACAAGAAGGCCCCGTGAACCGGGGCCCTCACCTCGTCCGCCGCAATGGTAGCGCGGAACGCGCCTCAAGTCGCGGCCTTGATGCCCGCCTGTGCCATGACCTCGGCGGCGAAGTCGGTTTGCTGCCTTTCGATACCCTCGCCGACGCAAAAGCGCACGAAGCGTGCGACCTTGGCGCCCTTGTCCTTGAGCATCTGCTCGACGGTCTGATCCGGGTTCTTGACGAACGCCTGCCCCATCAGCGTGCTCTCGGCCACGAACTTCTTGACCTTGCCGTCGATCATCTTGGCGAGGATCTCGGCCGGCTTGGGCTTGAAGCCGCCGCCGTACTTCTTCTTGATCGTCGCGTAGTCCTCGTCCCAGCGCTTCTTGTCGTCGGCCGTCAGGGCGTCGTAGACGCCGTTGGCTTTCTCGGCCTCCATTTCCTTGAGCACCGCGGCGAGCTTCTCGGACTCCGCCTTGGCGTCGGCCTGTTCCTGGGCCACGGTCGCCTCGATGATGCGGCGCTCGGCCTCGATCACCTCGGCCGGAACCGACGCCGCATCGAGGTAGCGCGGGCTCATCGCGGCGATGTGCATGGCCACGTCCTTGCCCGTGACCTCGTCCCCCGCCTCCATCGACACGATCACGCCGATCTTGTCGCCCGGGTGCATATAGGTCACCAGCGGACCGCCGGCCTTGGCCACGATCTCGAAGCGGCGGATCGTCATGTTCTCGCCGATCTTGCCAACCATCGCGCGACGGGTCTGGTCGAGCGTCTCGCTGCCGTCCTCGATCTGCACCAGCGCCTCGACCGTGGCCGGCCTGTGCTTGAGGGCGAGTTCGGCCGCGCGCTTGGCGAGGTTGCGGAATTCCTCGCCCTTGGCGACGAAGTCGGTTTCGCAGTTGAGTTCGACGACGGCGACGGCCGTGGCGTCCGCGGCAAACGCGAGCACGCCCTCGGCCGCGGTGCGGCTGGCCTTCTTGTCCGCCTTGGCCGCGCCGTCCATGCGCAGCTTCTCGACCGCGGCGTCGATGTCGCCACCGGTGGCTTCGAGCGCCTTCTTACAATCGCCCATGCCGGCCCCGGTGCGGTCCCGCAGCTCCTTGACCAGTGCGGCAGTGATCTGCGCCATCGTCTCAACCCTCCGCCGGTTCGCCACGCCGCGTGCGCGAGCCGCGGCCTTCACCACCGGGCTTGCGCGGCGCGCTGCGCGGCTTGCGCGGTGCCGGGCGTTCCTCGGTGACTTCGACGAACTCTTCGACACGACCCGTGGTGTTGCTGCCGCGCCCTTCGATGATGGCGTCGGCCATACATTGCGCGTAGACCTTGATCGCGCGGGTGGCATCATCGTTGCCCGGAATCACGTAATCGACCAACTCGGGATCGTTGTTGGTATCGACCACGGCGATCACGGGGATGCCCAGCTTGCGCGCCTCGGCCACCGCGTTCTTCTCATAGCCGGTGTCGATGACGAACAGGCAGTCCGGCAGACTCGGCATGTCCTTGATGCCGCCGAGGGATCGACGCAGCTTGTCGAGTTCCCGCTGAAAATTGAGCTGCTCCTTCTTGGTGAGGCGGTTGATCGAGCCGTCCTCGACCTGCTTTTCCATCTCGATCAGTCGCTTGATCGAGCCTTTGACGGTCTTGAAGTTGGTCAGCGTGCCGCCCAGCCAGCGCTGGTTGACGTAGGGCATGCCGCAGCGCTTGGCCTCTTCCTCGATCGCGTCACGGGCTGCGCGCTTGGTGCCGACGAAGAGCACGCGCCCGCCGCTGGCGGCGACCTTGCCGGCGAACGCACAGGCGTCCTTGAGCATCGGCAGAGTCTGCTCGAGGTTGATGATGTGGATGCGATTGCGGTCGCCGAAGATGAATTCGCGCATCTTCGGGTTCCAGTAGCGGGTGCGGTGTCCGAAATGGACACCCGCTTCCAGCAACTGGCGCATGGTGACGTTCGCCATGGTGATGAAGCTCCTTGGGTTGAGGGCAGACCGCGTCCGAGTCGAGTTCACCCAGGTAAGGACGCGGATGGATTTTCAAGGGCCTGCGGCGCGGCCGCATTGCCTTTGAAGGGCGCGCTTTATACCATAGCGCCCCCTCGCAAACAACGTTGGCAAACAATGCTTTTCGCTGCTTCGGCAGAAACGACGTGATCACGATCAAGACGGCCGAAGAACAGCAGAAGATGCGCGAGGCTGGCGCAGCGGCGGCACGGGTGCTGATGATGATCGCGCCGCACGTGCGCGCCGGGATCACCACGGAGGAACTCGACCGCATCTGCCACGACTACATCGTGCGCGAACTGGGTTGCATTCCCGCGCCGTTGAACTACGGCGCCACCCCGACCCGGCCCGCCTTCCCCAAATCGATCTGCACCTCGGTGAACCACGTGGTCTGCCACGGCATTCCTGGTCCCAAGGTACTGAAGAAAGGGGATGTCGTGAACATCGACGTCACTGTCATCAAGGACGGCTTCCACGGCGATACCAGCCGCATGTTCTATGTGGGCGAGCCGAGCATCCTCGCGCGGCGGTTGTGCGAGACTGCGCGCGAGGCGATGATCGAGGGCATCCGCAAGGTGGCGCCCGGCGTACGCCTCGGCGACATCGGCCATGCGATCCAGCGGTATGCGGAACAGCGCGGTTTCTCGATCGTGCGCGAATACTGTGGCCACGGCATCGGCCGCGTATTCCACGAGGACCCACAGATCCTGCACTACGGCCGCCCTGGCACGGGTCTTGAATTGCAACCCGGCATGACCTTCACGATCGAACCCATGGTCAACGCCGGAGCGCCTCACGTGAAACTGCTCCCCGACGGCTGGACCGTCGTGACCAAGGACCACTCGCTGTCCGCGCAGTGGGAGCACACCGTGCTCGTCACCGAAACCGGATACGAAGTGCTGACACTGCGCGACGGCGAGATGTGATGGGCGCCGAAATCGACCTCGCCGAGGAAGAAGCGGCGACCATCTTCAGCGCGCCGCGCATCCGTTCGCGGCTGGCCAAGGGCGGTTACTCGATCGCCGCGTTCCGCGAGACCCTGAACTGGGGCCGTGAACGCTTGTACGCCCTGTTTCACGACGGGGTCCCGGCGGATTCGCTGGTGCACGCACGCGCCCACCTGGTCGACGAAGTATTGCGCGCCGCCTGGCAGAAGTTCTTGCCGGAGATCACCGGGGGACTCGCGCTGGTCGCGGTCGGCGGTTACGGCCGCGGCGAACTGCTGCCGCACTCGGACATCGACATCCTGCTGTTGCACCGCGGCGATGCGCTGGAACAGCATCGAAAAGCGCTCGAACACTTGACCGCCTTCGGCTGGGACATCGGCCTTGAGATCGGTCAGAGCGCGCGCACCGTCGAGGACTGCGTCGCCGAGGCGGCCAAGGACATCACCGTCATCACCAACCTGCTCGAAGCGCGCCTTTTGACCGGAGACGGCGACCTGTTCCGGCAGATGCAGCAGGCGCTCACCCCCGACAAGCTATGGCCGGTCACGGCCTTCTTCGAGGCCAAGAAAGCCGAGCAGGCGGCGCGCTACCGCAAGTTCGACGACACCGGCTACAAGCTCGAACCCAACGTCAAGGAAAGTCCGGGCGGCCTGCGCGACATCCATACCATCGCCTGGGTCGCCAAGCGCCATTTCAATGCCCAGACCTTGTCGGAGCTGCGCGAGCGCGGCTTTCTGACCAAGCAGGAATGCGACGAGTTGTTCGCCGGCCAGGACTTTCTCTGGCGCGTGCGCTTCGCGCTGCACATGATCAGCGGCCGCCGCGAGGACCGTCTGCTGTTCGACAGCCAGCTCAAGATCGCGCAGCTTTTCGGCTACGTGGACACCGACGCCAACAAGGCCGTCGAGCAGTTCATGCAGCTCTATTACCGCACGATCAAGACCTTGTCGTGCCTGAACGACATGCTGTTACAGCTGTTCGAGGAGGCGATCGTGCACGCCGACCGGGCCGCCGCCGAGCCCGAGGCGATCAACGCGCGCTTCCAGATCCGAAACGGTTACCTGGAGACCCGCGACGACGAGGTGTTCCGGCGCACGCCCTGGGCGCTGCTCGAAGTTTTCCTCCTGCTGCAACAACACCCGCGCATCGAGGGCATACGCGCACAGACATTGCGCATGATCCTACGCGACGGACGTCTGCTCACCGACGAAGTGCGCAACTCGGTCAAGGCACGCGCGCTGTTCATGGCGATGTTCCGCGAGGGCCGCGGGCTGACCCGCAGCCTACGGCGCATGAACCGTTACGGCGTGCTCGGCCGCTACGTGCCGGAGTTCGGTCGCATCGTCGGCCTGATGCAGTACGACCTGTTCCATACGCTCACGGTCGACGAGCACATCCTGTACGTGCTGCGCAACGCGCGTCGCTTCGCGATGCAGCGCTTTCGTCACGAGCTGCCGTACTGCAGCGAGGTGATGGAACGTCTCGCCAAGCCGGAGCTGCTCTACCTGGCGGCGTTCTGGCACGACATGGCCAAAGGCCGCGGTGGGGATCACTCACAGATCGGGGCCGAGGAAGCGCAGGCCTTTTGTCTGGCGCACGGTCTGTCGCATGCGGACGCCAGCCTGGTCGCCTGGCTCGTGGAGCACCATCTGCTGATGTCGCTGACGGCGCAGAAGCAGGACCTGAGCGATGCGCGCGTGATCGCCGAGTTCGCGCGCAAGGTCGGCGACCGCACCCGCCTCGACTACCTCTTTCTGCTGACCTGTGCCGACATCCGCGGCACCAATCCGGCGCTGTGGAACTCCTGGCGTGAATCCTTGCTCAAGGACTTGTACCGCCAGAGCGCGCGCTTGCTCGAAGGCAGTATCGACCAGGGCTCTCTGGAGCGCGAACGCGCCGAACAGGCGCGTGCGCAGGCACTGGCCTTGCTCGCCGATCAGACCATCTCCGCCGATGTCGCCGAGGCGGTCTGGAAGCGCTTCGACCGCGACTACTTTCTGCGCCACACGCCGGCGGAACTGGTCTGGCAGTTGCCGGCGATCGCCCGTGTGCAGGAAGCCGAGCTGCCGCTGGTGATGGTGGACACCATCGACGATCGCGGCACCACCGTCTTCGTCTACACGCGCGATCGCGACCATCTCTTCGGCCTGACCACCGGGGTTCTGGCGCGCCTGGGCCTGAACATTCTCGACGCACGCCTGCACACGACCGACGACGGTTTCGTGCTCGACTCCTACGTGGTCATCGAAAACGACAATGCGCCGATCACGTCGACCATGCGCAAGGAAGAGATCCGCGCGGCGCTGCGCAAGGTGCTCAGCGATCCGGAGGTCTCGACCATCGACGTCAACCGTCGCATGCCGCAGCGGCTCAAGCATTTCGACACGCCGACGCAGGTCTATTTCAGCCAAGACCCGGCGCGCCGGCGCACCGTGCTGGAGCTGGTCACCGCAGACCAGCCCGGC
The DNA here is from genome assembly GCF_040327995.1 of Sinimarinibacterium thermocellulolyticum. Classification (NCBI taxonomy): domain Bacteria; kingdom Pseudomonadati; phylum Pseudomonadota; class Gammaproteobacteria; order Nevskiales; family Nevskiaceae; genus Sinimarinibacterium; species Sinimarinibacterium thermocellulolyticum. The sequence goes on from NZ_JBEPIJ010000009.1 coordinate 106,429, forward strand.
CTGCTGTCGCTCATCGGCCGTGTGTTCCAGCGGCGCGGCATCCTGCTCAACGCTGCCAAGGTCGCCACCATCGGCGAGCGTGCCGAGGACGTGTTCTACATCACCGATCGCATGCACCGACCGATCACCGACGAAAAAGTCCTCGACGAACTGCGCGAAGTGCTGATCCGCACCCTGGACCGCCGCGAGGCGGCCTGATCGGCATCGGCCCGCGAATAGACTGTGACCCGTCGCGAACGTATGCAGATCGGTTCCCCCGGCATCGACTGACATTCGTTTGCGCACTTGCGGAGATCCTGGACCGTGCAAGAACTGAAGATCCGAATCGAAACCGCGTGGGATGCACGCGAGCATCTCGACCACGGCGATGCCGCGCTGCGCGAAGCGGTCGAAACCGCCATCGGCCTGCTCGACAGCGGCCAGGCGCGCGTCGCCGAACCGACGCCCGGCGGCTGGCAGGTCAACGAATGGCTGAAGAAGGCGGTGCTGCTGTACTTTCGCCTGCACGACAACGCCAGGATCGAGTTGGGTGGCCTCATCGGCTACGACAAGGTGCCGCTCAAGTTCGCTGGCTGGACCGACGCCGAGTTCAAGGCGCAGGGCGCGCGCGTGGTACCGCCGGCGGCGGTGCGCAAAGGCGCGTACATCGCCCCGGGCGCGATCCTGATGCCGTCCTACGTCAACATCGGTGCGTATGTCGGCAGCGGCACCATGGTCGATACCTGGGCCACGGTCGGCTCCTGCGCACAGATCGGCGCCAACTGCCATCTATCCGGCGGCGTCGGCATCGGTGGCGTTCTCGAACCCTTGCAGGCCAGCCCGACGATCATCGAAGACGACTGCTTCATCGGCGCGCGCTCGGAAATCGTCGAGGGCGTGGTCGTCGAGAAGGGCGCGGTCATCTCGATGGGTGTGTTCATCGGCCAGTCGACACCGATCTACGACCGCGAGGCGGACCGGGTGCTCTACGGTCGCGTGCCGGCCGGCAGCGTCGTCGTCGCCGGATCGCTGCCCAAGAACGAGCGCTACAACCTCAATTGCGCGGTCATCGTCAAGCGCGTCGACGCGCAGACGCGCAAAAAGGTCGGCATCAATGCCTTGCTGCGCGACTCGTGAGACGTCGGACGTGAGATCTGAGACGGACTGCGCCGTTCTCGACCTGACCCGCGCGCTGATCGCGCGACGCTCGCTGACACCGGACGATGCCGGCTGCTGCGCGCTGATCGCCGATCGGCTGCGCGCGCTCGGCTTTGCCATCGAGTACATCGACGCCGGCGGCGTCACCAATCTGTGGGCCACGCTCGGCAACGGCGGCCCGCTGCTGGTTCTCGCCGGGCACACCGACGTGGTACCGACCGGGCCGCGCGAGCTGTGGACTTGCGATCCCTTCGAGCCGACGATCCGCGACGGCGTGCTCTACGGGCGTGGTGCCGCCGACATGAAATCCGGACTCGCGGCGATGGTCTGTGCGACCGAGCGTCTGCTCGCGCGGCGTCGCCTCACGGGCACCCTCGCCTATCTGATCACCAGCGACGAGGAAGGCGCGGCACGCTACGGCACCCGCCATGCGGTCGCGGTGCTGCAATCGCGCGGCATCCGGCCGGACTACGCCATCGTCGGCGAGGCAACGGCGTCGCAGCGGCTCGGCGATCGCATCATCGTCGGCCGGCGCGGTTCGCTCGGCTGCAACCTGCGAGTGCTCGGCAAGCAGGGGCACGTCGCCTACCCAGAGAAAGCCGACAACCCACTGCACCGACTCGCGCCGGCGCTCGCCGAGCTGGTCGCGACGCGCTGGGACGAGGGCAACGCCCATTTCCCGCCCACCTCGTTCCAGATCTCGAACCTCCATGCCGGCACCGGCGCCAACAACGTGATTCCCGGTCAGGCGGACCTGGTTTTCAACTTTCGCTATTGCACCGAGTCCACCGCGGACGGCCTCAAGGCGCGCGTCAGCGACATCCTCGACCGCCACGGCCTGCGCGTCGAGGCCGACTGGTGGCACAGCGGCGAGCCCTATCTGACGGCCCCCGGTGCGCTGATCGAGGCCGCACGAGCGGCCGTGCGCGACGTCACCGGCCTAGACCCGCAACTGTTCACCGGCGGTGGCACCTCGGACGGCCGCTTCATCGCGCCATGGGGTGCGCAGGTGGTCGAGATCGGTCCGGTCAACGACAGCATCCACAAGATCGACGAGCACGTAAACGTCGCCGACCTGCCGCGGCTGTCGGCCATCTACGAAGGCATCATCGACCGCTTGCTGTGATCAACGTCACCGACTTTGCGCCGACACGGCCGATCCGCCACGCGCAGATCCAGTCGGTGCTGGCGACCAAGAGCCCGCGGCGACGCAAGTGGTTGCGCCGCGGCAATCGCATGGAAGCACTCGCCACCCACCACGTGCTCGACGCCGGCGACGGCGTACGCCTGACCGGCTGGCTGTCGCACCAAGCGTCCTGCGAACCCCGCGGCCTGGTCGTACTGATCCACGGCTGGGAGGGCTGCCACGACTCGACCTATCTGTACTCGATGGCCTGCGCGCTGTTCGCTGCCGGCTACGAGGTGTTCCGCCTCAATCTGCGCGACCACGGCGGCACCCACCACCTCAACCGCGAGGTGTTCCACTCGGCGCGGATCAAGGAGGTGCTCGGCGCGATCCGGGCCGTGCAAGCGCTGACGCCGACGCAACCCTTGTTCGTCGTCGGCTTTTCGCTCGGCGGCAATTTCGCGCTGCGCGTCGGCCTCTACGGCCCTGCGGTCGGCCTGCGGCCGCGGCTGAGCATCGGCATCTGTCCGGCGATCAATCCACGCGCGACCATCGAGGCCATCGACGGCGGCTCGGCGATGTTTCGCTGGTACTTCATGCGCAAGTGGCGCGCGACGGTGATGGCGAAGGCGGCGGCCTGGCCCGAGTATGCGGCGGCGGCCGACGCCTACCTGCGCATGCGCCGGCTGCTCGATATCACCGCACGCTTCGCCGAGGAGCAGACCGAATATGGCGCATTGGAGCCTTACCTCGCCGCCTACACGCTCAGCGCCGAGCAGATTCTCGAGGCGGCATCACCGCTGGCGATCATCACCGCCGCCGACGATCCGGTGATCCCGCTCGCCGACTTCCGCGGACTGGCCGTACGCGGTGCGCTCGAGGCCTTCGACGTCACCGCGCACGGCGGTCACTGCGGCTTCATCGAGAACCTCGGTCTCGACAGTTGGGCGGAGCGCCGCGTACTCACGCTGCTGGAACGCACGAACGACTGACGCGCAAACGAAAACCGCCCGCGGCCGGTGCTGCGAGCGGTCGTCGATCCGAGTCGGACTCAGGCCGCCTTTTCGAGCGCGGGCTCCCAGCGCCCGAGCGCGGCCAGGCCGTTCATCTTCGCGCGATGCAGGTGCGCCTTGCGGCCGGCATCGGCATTGCCGCCACCCCAGGCCTTGAGCGCCGCCGCCTGCAGGGCGCGGCCATAGGAGAACGTCAGCTTCCAGGGATGTGGCCCGAGCTTGTTCATGATGTCCAGATGCGCGGTTGCATCCTCGTCGGACTGGCCGCCCGACAAAAAGGCAATGCCCGGCACCGCCGCCGGCACACGGCGCTTGAGCACGCGCAGCGTCGCCCGTGCCACCGTCTCGCGGTCGGCCTGCTGCGGGCACTTCTTGCCGGAAATCACCATGTTGGGCTTGAGCACCATGCCTTCGAGCAGCACGCGCTGGCCATGCAGCTCGTGGAACACCGCCTCGAGCGTGCGATCGGTGACGGACGCGCAAACCTCGATGGTGTTGTCCGCATCCATCAGCACCTCGGGCTCGACGATGGGCACGATGTCCGCCTCCTGGCACAGCGCCGCATAGCGCGCGAGGGCGTGCGCATTGGCGTGGATGCAGTAGTCGCTCGGAATGCCGTCGCCGATGGTGATCACCGCGCGCCACTTCGCGAAGCGCGCGCCCGCCTCCTTATACTTGACGAGGCGCTCGCGCAAACCGTCGAGTCCCTCGGTGACCAGCTCGTCCGCCGCGCCGGCCAGCGGCTTGGCACCCTTGTCGACCTTGATACCCGGAATCACCCCTTTGGATGCGAGCAGCTTGGGGAACGGCGTGCCGTCCAGCGCCGACTGGAACAGGGTTTCCTCGAACAGGATCACGCCGCTGGTGTACTGCTCGAAGCCGGGTGTCGTGAACAGCATGTCGCGATACGCACGGCGATTCGGTTCGGTGTTCTCGACGCCGATGCTCTTGAATCGTTTTTCGATCGTACCGGTGCTCTCGTCGGCGGCGAGAATGCCGCGGCCCTCGGCCACCATCGCCCGGGCGGTTTCGTTCAAGATCTGCTCGTTCATGGACTCGTCTGCTCCGCGTCTGTCGTTTTCCCCGGGCGCCGCCCGGCAAAGCGCCGCGATTTTACCGACAACGGCGGCATCCGGTCAGCCGAGTATGCGCTGCGCGGCCCGCGGCTCTTCGCATCGCGGCAGTTCCCGATCTGCCGCATGCGCGCGTGGCGATGAACGACTTTGGCATACAATCGCGCCATCCTGCGCCAGCCGCTGCGCGGGCTCGCGCGAGCGCATGTTCCGGACACGTCGCTGCACCGGTGGGTTGGCCGAGTGGTTGAAGGCACTAGTCTTGAAAACTAGCAAGGGGGCAACCCCTTCCAGGGTTCGAATCCCTGACCCACCGCCACATCCGCCTCGGGGCTGATCGGGCTGGCCTGCACGCTGACGCGCCGTATCATGCCGTTCCAGCATCGTCGAGCGATCCGCTGCCGTGTGGCTTTCCGATACCGCCGTCAAACGTCCGGTCCTTGCGACCGTGATCAATCTGCTGCTCGTGGTCTTCGGCGTCTTTGGCCTGACCAACACCTCGGTGCGCGAGTATCCGGACATCGACCCACCGATCGTCTCGGTACGCACCGACTACGCCGGCGCATCGGCGGCCATCGTCGAGAGCCAGATCACGCAACGCATCGAGGATGCGATTTCCGGCATTGAGGGCGTGCGCTCGATCTCGTCGTCGTCGAGCGACGGCCGCTCGCAGATCACGATCGAATTCGGCCTGGAACGCGACATCGAGGCTGCCGCCAACGACGTGCGTGACCGCGTCTCGCGCGTGCTCGCCGAATTGCCCGATCAGGCCGACCCGCCACAGGTGGCCAAGGCCGACGGTGACGCCAGCCCGATCCTGTGGATGGTGCTGTCCAGCGACCGCCTGGACACAATGGCGCTGACCGATTACGCGCAACGCTATCTGGTCGACCGTTTCACCGCGGTGTCCGGCGTCTCCGAGGTGCGTATCGGCGGCGATCGTCGCTACGCGATGCGCGTCTGGCTCGATCCGGCCCAACTTGCCGCGCGCGGCCTGACCGTGGAGGACGTGGAAGCGGCGCTGCGGCGGCAGAACGTCGAACGGCCCGCCGGACGCATCGAATCGACGGACCGCGAGTTCAGCCTGCGCACGCCGCGCGCGTTCGCGACCGCGGACGACTTCGCCGCGCTGATCATCGGCCGCGGCGAGGATGCCTACCCCATCCGGCTCGGCGACGTGGCGCGCATCGAGCTCGGCCCGGAGAACCCGCGCGGCAGCTTCAAGGCCAACGGCGTGACCAACGTCGGACTCGGGGTGATCAAGACTTCGAACGCGAACACGCTGCAGGTCGCGGCCGACACGCGCGCGATCATGGCCCAGCTCCAGGATGGACTGCCCGAGGGCATGAGCCTGCAGCTCAACTATGACTCCTCGGATTTCATCTCGGCGTCGCTGCGCGAAGTCTCGACGACGCTGCTCATCGCCGCGCTCAGCGTCATCGTGGTGCTGTACCTGTTCCTCGGCAGCGCGGCGGCGACGCTGGTGCCGGCCGTCACGGTGCCGATCTCGCTCATCGCCTCGTTTTTGTTCCTGTATCTCTTCGGCTTCTCGATCAACATCCTGACACTGCTCGCCCTGGTGCTCGCGATCGGCCTGGTGGTCGACGATGCGATCGTCATGGTCGAAAACATCCACCGCCGCATCGAGCTGGGCGAGCCGCCACTGCTCGCGGCCTTTCGCGGCGCGCGCGAGGTCGGCTTCGCAATCGTCGCGACCACGGTGGTGCTGTGCGCGGTGTTCGTGCCGATCGGCTTTCTGCAGGGCAACGTCGGCCGGCTGTTCCGCGAGTTCGCGCTGGCGCTGGCGAGCGCGGTCGTCTGCTCGTCGATCGTCGCGCTCACCCTCTCGCCAGTGCTGTCCGCGCTGCTGCTGCGCAAGATGGACAGTCGCCAGACGCTGCTGCAGCGGCTCGACCGCGGCTTCGAGTGGCTGTCGGCCGTCTATCAGCGCTCGCTGCGCCGCTCGTTGCGGCTACCCGCACTACCGGTCGTGCTGCTGCTCGCGCTCAGTGCCGGCGTCGCCGGTCTTTTGGCGCTGATTCCTCGGGAGTTCACACCCAGCGAGGATCGCGGCGGCTTCTTCATCCGCGTCAACGCGCCCGAGGGCGCGAGCCTGAGCTACACGCAGTCCTACGTCGATCGCATCGAGGCCAGCCTGCTGGAGCGCCTCGGCGACGGCGAGATCGCCCGCGTGCTCGCTCGGATCCCGGACTTCGGCGCCGGCGACGAAGTCAACACCGCGCGTTTCATCGTGTCGCTGACCGACTGGAACGAGCGCCAGCGCAGCGCCGAACGGATCGCCGCCGACTTCGAGCCGATGCTGGACGAGCTCGCCGGCGTGAACGCGGTGATCTTCCAGCGCACCGGCTTTGGTGTCGGCGGCCAGGGCCAGCCGGTGCAGATCGCGATCGGCGGCGGCAGCTATGAGGAACTGGCAGCGTGGCGCGACCGCGTCGTCGCGCGGGTACGGCGCGAGAATCCGCGACTGTTGCGACTCGACTCCGACTTCAAGCGGACCAAGCCGCAGGTCGAGACGCGGATCGATCTCCAGCGCGCCGGCGACCTGGGCGTTTCCGTCGACGCCATCGCGGCGGCGCTCGAAACCTTCATGGGCGGGCGCCGGGTGACGCGCTTCGAGCGTGACGGCGAGGAGTACGACGTGATCCTGCAATCACCCGAGGACGGCCGTCGCTCGCCGCAGGCACTGGAACAGATTCACGTGCGCGCCGGCAGCGACGGCTCGCTGGTGCCAGTCACCAGCCTGCTGCGGGTCGAAGAGAACGCGGACGCCACCTCGTACAACCGCCTCGACCGCATGCGCGCGATCACGCTGACGGCGAACCTTGCGCCCGGTTACACGCTCGGCGAGGCCTTGCGCTATCTGGAGAACGTGATTCGCGAAGAGCTCCCCGAAACCGTGCAGATCGGCTATCGCGGAGATTCGCGCGAGTTTCGCGATGCCAGCGCGTCGGTGGCGTTCACCTTCGGCATGGCGCTGTTGATCGTGTTCCTCGCCCTGTCCGCGCAGTTCGAGAGCTTCGTGCATCCGCTGGTGATCATGACCACGGTACCGCTGGCGATCTTCGGCGCGCTGGCCGCGCTCTGGGGCCTGGGCATGACGATGAACATCTATTCGCAGATCGGCATCGTCATGCTCATCGGCCTGGCGGCGAAGAACGGCATCCTCATCGTCGAGTTCGCCAACCAGTTGCGCGATGCCGGCCGCAACTTCGACGAGGCCTTGGTCGAGGCCGGCCGCATCCGCCTGCGTCCGATCCTGATGACCTCGCTGTCCACCCTTGCCGGCGCCGTCCCGCTGATCCTCGCCGCCGGCGCCGGTGCCGAGGCGCGGCAAATCCTCGGTGTCGTGATCTTCTTCGGGGTCGCGTTCTCGACGGTGCTGACGCTGTACATCGTGCCGACCTTCTACGGCCTGTGGTGTCGGCGCACCGGCTCACCTGAGCGCCACGCCGCCGAACTGGCGGCGCAGGCGCGCGCCAGCGGCGATGGCGTCGTCTGAAAACCGGCTCAGGCCGGCGGCGGACCGGCTTCGAGTAGCTTGTACTTGCGCAGCATGCCGCGAAACTGGTGGTAGCTCAGACCGAGCAGCTCGGCCGCGCGCTTTTGGTTGTAGCGTCCGTCCGCGAGCGCCTGTTTGAGCAAGCGCATCTCGAAGGCGGCGACCTCGGCCTGCAGATCCAGCGGTAATTGCGGCGCCGCCGGTGCCTTTGCCGTGGCGGGCGCCGCGGCCTGGGCTGGGGGTTCTGCGTTTGCGGCGGGGATCACCGGGGCACGCGGACGATACGGCGAGGCGAACGGATCGAACTCGATGCGCTCGACGACCTGGCGCGCGTGGTCAAGCCGATATACCGCGCGCTCGACCACGTTGCGCAGCTCGCGCACGTTGCCCGGCCAGTCGTAGGCCAGCAGCGCGCGCTGGGCCGCCGGCGCAAAGCCAGCGAAGTACTCGCGCCCGAGTTCCACCGCCATGTTCTCGGCGAACTTCTGCGCAAGCAGCAGGATGTCCTCGCGGCGTTCGCGCAGCGGCGGCACGGTGATCACGTCGAAGGACAGGCGGTCGAGCAGGTCTTCGCGAAACTTCCCGCTGCGCGCCAGCGCCGGCAGGTCGACGTTGGCGGCGCCGACCAGGCGCACGTCGACCTTGATCGTCTCGCTCGAACCCACGCGCTCGAACTCGCCGTACTCGACCACGCGCAGCAGCTTCTCCTGCAGGCGCACCGACATCGACGCCAGCTCATCGAGAAACAGGGTGCCGCCATGGGCGAGCTCGAAGCGCCCGGTGCGTGCGCGCGCCGCACCGGTGTAGGCGCCGGCGACGTGACCGAACAGCTCCGATTCGAGCAGTTCCTCGTTGAGCGCGGCGCAATTGAACTTAACGTAGGGGCGCGCCCAGCGCTCGGACAGGTAATGCAGACGCGCGCCGATCAGCTCCTTGCCCGAGCCGCGCTCGCCGATGATCAGCACCGGTTTGGACAGCGGCGCGACGCGCGACACGCGCTCGAGCACGGCGAGGAAGTTGTCGGCCTGGCCGATGATGGGATCGGGGCTGGCGCGGTAATCCATTGCCAGATTCTGCTAGATGGTGGCGAAGTTCGCCACTCGTTGACCGCCAAGGCCGTTTCTCGCTTCGCCGCCGAGCCGATCTCGAAGGCGTTTTTAATTATGAATCAATGATTTAATCGACACATCCGGAGTTGGCACAGGCTTGGCGTCATCGAGGCCACCCACGCACCACGCCGCGGAGCGCCACCGCCATGAACATCCGTCACCGTCATATCCTGCCTGCCCTTGCCCTCGCCGGCCTGCTGCTGGGCCAAAGCGGCGGCGCCAGCGCCGATGAACCGGCACCGCGCCCGGCCACCGGCGTCGGGTCGGCCATCGCCGCCCAGGGCAACGCTGCGCTGCAGCAGATCCGCAACGAACTGCGCGAGCACATCCGACAACAGATCCGGCAACGGTTCAAGCCAGACTCACGGAACCTGGTCGACGCGTCGGCTGCGGATCCGAGCGGGCGCGCCGCCTGAGCACGAACCGCGACGCAAGTTTTGGAGCTTCACCGAGGACAACCCCATGGGCATCTTTTCGCGACTCACCGACGTCATCAACTCCAACATCCACGCCATGCTCGACAAGGCCGAGGATCCGGAGAAGATGGTCCGGCTGATCATCCAGGAGATGGAGGACACGCTGGTCGAAGTACGGTCCACCGCCGTGCGTTCGCTGGCGCGCAAGAAGGAACTGCAACGGCAGATCACGCAACTGGATGCCGACATCCAGGACTGGGAACGCAAGGCCGAGCTGGCCATGAGCAAGGACCGCGAGGATCTCGCGCGCGGCGCGCTGACCGCCCGCCAGCGCCTCGTCGACCACAGGGCGGCCGTCGAAAAAGAGCTGAGTCACGTCCACGACGAGATCGTCAAGCTCGACGACGACACGGCCAAGCTCAAGGCCAAGCTCGCCGATGCGCGCCAGCGTCAGAAGTCGATCATGCTGCGCCAGCAGTCGGTGTCATCGCGGCTGAAGGTCAAGACGAGAATCAACGACAGCAAGATGGCGGACGCGATGGCGCGCATGGAGCAGTACGAGGGCAAGATCGACCGCATGGAGGCGGAACTGGAAGCCTACGAGCTCGGCACCCGCTCGCTCGCCGATGAGTTCGCGCAACTGGAATCCGACGACAAGGTCGAGGCCGAACTGGCAAAATTGCGCTCGAAGTTTGGCAAGGGCGATGCGCCGTCCGCCGACGATTCCGCCAAGCGCTGATTCCGCCGTCGCTGCGCCGCTGAGCATGGGAGCCGGTAATCGATATGGCCGAACTCATTCCACTGGTCGCGATCATCTGCATCTTCGTGATCCTGCCGGGGATGGCGATGTACTTTGCCGACCGTAGGCGACGTTGGCAGGCGGACGACGCCGCGCGCGCCGGGACCAGTACGGCCGAACTGTTGGCGCTGGCCGAGAAGATGGAACGGCGCATCGATGCGCTCGAACAGATCCTCGATGCCGAATCGCCCGGCTGGAGGAAGAAATACCATGAGCATTCGTGACCGCGCCCGCGAGGCCGGCTTCTTCGATCGCCTGCGCCGCCACCCGAAACGCGGCTGGGTCGCCGGCGTCTGCGCCGGGCTTGCCGAGTTCTTCGACTGGAACGTCAAGCTGATCCGGCTGGTGTTCGTCGCCGCCTTCATCATCAGCGGCTTCTTCCCGGTCGGCGTGATCTATCTGGCGCTCTGGTATCTGATGGACGAGGACGCGCCCCCGCCACATCGCGGCGATGTCGGCGGCCACGCGGCATCGACGCCGGGGCAGGCCGCGCCGACACCGGCGGAGCTGCGTCTGCGCTTGCGCCGCCTGGAGGAGCGCCTGCGCAACATGGAAGCCTGCGTCACCAGCGACGAGTTCGAGCTGCGCCGCGAACTGAAAAAGCTCGAAGGCTGAGCGGACGCAGAGGCAGTCGGCCACGACACGGCGGCGGATCGTTCACAATGTAGGCTCCGCCCGCCAGCTCCGGCCACGATGCCGCGCAGACCCGCTCACGAACAATTCGATGCACTCAAGGCGATTCAGGATTGCGCCTTCGAACTGTTCGGCCGCTACGGCTACGAGGGCGTGTCCATCGGCGACATCGCCAAAGCGGCCAAGCTTTCCAAGGGTGCGCTGTATTGGCACTTCCAGGGCAAGCAGGCGCTCTACCTCGATTGCCTGCGCCGCCTGCACGCGATCTTCCATGCCTACATCCTCGACCCGGTGCGCCTGGAGCCCGAACCGGTGCGCGCGTTGCTGTGCCTGTTCACCGGCTTGCAGCGCATGCTGCAGGATCCCAGGATCGAAAGCGGCGTGGCCGGCTACTGGCTGACGCCTTCGACGCCGCAGACCGCGGCGATCATCGACACCCAGCGCGCCTTCGAATCGCTCGCAGTCAAGACCTTGCGCGATGCGATGCAGCGCGGCGCCGACAGCGGACTGCTCGACTTTGCCGGCGACCTGGACACGCTGGCGCGCGCCATCGTCTCGCTGATCGAGGCCTGCGTGTTGCCGCTGCGCCACCAGAGCCCGGACGAGGTGCGCAGTCTGCTCGGCGTGCTCGCCCGGACGCTGTTCCGTGCCTACGCCCTGTCCGACGAACTCACGGCCGCGGCCGAGCAGGCGCTGCGCCCGTCATCACCGAGGCGACCGACACGATGACACGAGGCAGCACCGCAGCTTGCCTGCTCGCCGTCGGCGTGCTGCTCGCCGCCTGCAACGACGCCGCGCCCGGCACCAATGGCGCCAAGACGGCCGCCGCGGTCCGGGTCAAGACCATGGCGGTCGGCGCGCGGGCGCTGGAGCGCGAACTGCTGGCCGTCGGCAGTCTGCGCGCGGACGAATCGGTGACGGTCCGCTCAGAGATCGCCGGGCGCATCGTCGGCATCGGCTTTGCCGAGGGTCAGGCCGTCGAGCGCGGACAGATGCTCGTCGAACTGGACGACAGCATCCCCCGCGCCGAGCTCGAACGCGCACGCGCCGCTCACGCGCTGGCCCAGCGCAGCGCGCGACGGGCCGACGAGTTGTATGCACGCAAGCTGCTCGCCGCCGCGGAGCGCGACCAGGCCGCGGCCAGTCTCGAACTGGCCGCGGCGGAATTGGCCTTGGCCGAGGCGCGGCTCGACAAGACCCGCATCCTCGCGCCGTTCGCCGGCATCGCCGGACTGCGCACGGTCAGTCCAGGGGACTACATCGCCGCCGGCCAGGATCTGACCGTGGTGGAGGCGCTGCAGACGATGAAGGTCGACTTTCGCATCGACCAGCGTCATCTGCCGGCGCTGCGCGTCGGCCAGCCGCTGGAGCTCGCCGTGGATGCCTATCCCGGCGAGCGCTTCCTCGGCGAGGTCTATGCGATCGAGCCGCGCATCGCCGAGTCCTCGCGCTCGGTGGCGCTGCGCGGGCGCGTGCCCAATCACGCGCTGCGCCTGCGGCCCGGCCAGTTTGCGCAAATTCGCCTGGTGCTCGAACGCATCGACGAGGCCATCGTCATCCCCGAGCGCGCGCTGTTCCCGCGCGGCGAGCAGCAGTTCGTCTATGTGGCCGACGATGATCAGGCGCGGCTGCGCGAAGTCCGCGTCGGCCAGCGCCTCGACGGTCATGCGCAGATTCTTTCGGGTTTGCGCGCCGGCGAGCAGCTCATCGTCTCCGGCATCCAGCACATCGGCGACGGCACGGTCATCATCACCTCGCCATTCGAGCAATCGCCTTAGGATTCAGGGCGAATTCATCTGCCGCGCCTAGGCTGCCGTCCCATACGGTGCGGCGCGAGGAATCACAGGCGCGACCGCAGCATGCGCTCGCCCAGGACGGCGCGGCCGTGGGGCGGGTCCGATACGGCGAGGCCGTGCCGCGAACGGAGTCTGGCGACACGACCACCACACTGCCGGCGTATGCCCGCGGCGTGCTCGGGTGTGATATTGAAGCGAAACGATCGGCAAGCGATGGAGGCAAGGCTGCAGCACCCCCCGCCGACAAACAGCACCGCATGCGGCGGCCGTGCGCGCAGCGTGGTCGGCGCCGGCGTCGTCGGTGCGCTGCTGGCGCTCGCACCGCTGGCCACGCCGCAGCAGGTACGCGCCGACCAGGACAACCTTTTGCCGCGGCAACTGATCGAACCGGCGACGATGCCGCCGCGCATGACGCCGCTGCCGCGCCTGCGCGAACCGCGGCTGTCACCCGCCGATGCCGCGCGCGAGGTCCAGCGCCGCCACGGCGGCCGCGTGCTGTCGGTACAGGAGCGGCGCGACGGCGGCTATCGCGTCAAAATCCTCAAGGACGGTGAGGTACGGATTTACGAGATCACGCCATGAGATCGGGGGCATCCACATGCGCGCATTGGTGATCGAGGACGACGCCGCGCTGCGCCAGCAGATCGTGCATTTTTTGTCCGCGGAAGGCTTTGCCGTGGATGCCGCGGCCGACGGTGACCAAGGGCTTTACATGGCGGAGGAATACCCGGCCGACATCGCCATCGTCGACCTCGGCCTGCCCGGCGTGCCCGGCATCGACATCGTGCGCAAGGCGCGCAGCAGCGGCCGTAAGTATCCGATCCTGATCCTCACCGCCCGCGACGGCTGGGAGGCCAAGGTCGAGGGCCTTGGAGCCGGCGCCGACGACTATCTGGTCAAGCCCTTCCACCCGCAGGAGCTGATCGCGCGCGTGCGCGCCCTGCTACGCCGCAGCGGCGGCTGGGCCTCGGCGCAGCTGGCGTCCGGGCCGTACGTCGTCGACGTCAGTGCCAAGACCGTCAGCGCAGACGGCAAGCCGGTGGAACTGACCAGCTACGAGTTCCGCGTGCTCGAATACCTGCTCACCCACGCCGGCAAGGTGATCTCCAAGACCGAGCTCACCGAGCACCTCTACACCGAGAATGAGGAGCGCGACAGCAACGTCATCGAGGTCTTCATCCGGCGCCTGCGCTCCAAGCTCGACCCCGACGGCCGGTACAACCCGATCACGACGATCCGCGGCGCCGGCTATCGCTGGGACTTGGCGCGTAGCTGAGCGAACCGCCCTCTCCACCGGTGAACTCCCTACGCACGCGCCTGCTGGTCGCGGCAGCCTTGATCGTCGTCGCCTTCGGCAGCCTCACCGGGCTGATCCTCGAGCGTTCGTTCCAGAACGCCATGCTGCAGGCCCAGCAGGACAAGATGCAGACGCTGGTGTACTCCCTGCTGGGTGCAGCCTCGACGAATGCTTTCGGCGAACTGACCATCGCGCTCGAGGCAGTGCCCGATCCTCGTCTGCGCCAGCCGCTGTCCGGGCTGGAAGCCGCGCTGTTCGACGACGAAGGCGTCATCGTCTGGAGCTCGGCGGATTTTCTGCGCCTGCGACCGCCCGCGAGCCCGGAGGTGGGCGAGTGGCGATTCGAGCGGCTCGCCGATCCCAATGCCTTCGCCTTGAGCTTTGGCCTGCGCTGGATCGACTCGGCCGACGATCCGCGACGCTACACCATCGTCGTGCTCGAAGACGCCAATGCCTGGGACCGTCAGCTCGGCACCTTCCGACGCACACTGTGGTTCTGGCTCGGCGCCACGCTGGCCGCGCTCACGCTCGCCCTTTTGCTGCTATTGCGCTGGGGCTTGAAGCCGCTACGCCAGCTCGGCAGCGAGTTGCAGCGCATCGAGCGCGGGGAGCAGCAGCAGATCCAGGGTCACTATCCGCAGGAGATCCAGCCGCTGGCGCGCGATCTCAATACGATGATCACCGCGGAGCGCAACCAGCAGACGCGCTATCGCAATGCGCTCGGCGATCTGGCGCACACGCTCAAGACACCGCTCGCCGTGCTGCGCGGCATGACCGCGCAGAGCGGGCTGGACGAGGGCTTTCGGTGCCAGCTCGGCGAGCAGATCGACCGCATGCAGCACATCGTCGACCACCAGTTACGACGCGCCGCCGCCGCCGGCACCCGCACGCTGACCGAGCCGGTCGCGCTGCGCAGCCTGTGCGACAAGCTGCTCACCGCGATCGTGAAGGTCTATGCCGACAAGCGGCTGCAGGTGGACAACGCGGTGCCCGAGCATCTGCGCCTGCGCGCCGACCAGGGGGACCTCTACGACCTGCTCGGCAACCTCATCGACAACGCCGCCAAGTACGGAAACGGTCAGCTGCGCGTCAGTGCCTTGAGCGGCTCGCGGCAATGCCTGATCGTGGTCGAGGACGATGGTGCCGGCTTTCCACCACAGGCCGAACACCTGCTGCAGCGCGGCGCACGAGCCGACGAGCGCCAGCCCGGCCAGGGCCTCGGTCTTGCCGCCGTGGCCGACATCGTCCGGGCCTACGGTGGTCGCCTGCTGCTCGACCGCTCGCCCTTGGGCGGCGCAAAAGTGATCGTTGCGCTGCCGCTGCGTTGATCCGGAGCGCCGTCACGGGGTGCGGATGAAGTGCGCGCGGTAGTACGCCAGCTCGGCGATCGACTCGCGGATGTCGTCCAGCGCGAGATGTGACGAGGTCTTGGTCAAGCCCTTGGCCAGATCCGGCGCCCAGCGCTGGCACAGCTCTTTGAGCGTGCTGACGTCGAGATTGCGGTAATGGAAATACCGTTCGAGCTGCGGCATCCAGCGTGCGAGGAAGCGCCGATCCTGGCAGATCGAGTTGCCGCACATCGGCGAGGCACCGGCCGGCACCCAGGCCGACAGAAACGCCAGCGTCTCGGCCTCGGCCTGCGCCTCGTCGACGGTGCTCTGGCGCACGCGCTCGGTCAGCCCGGAGCCGCCGTGCTGGCGCGTGTTCCACTCGTCCATCGCGGCGAGCTCGTCGTCGGATTGGTGGATCGCCAGCACCGGCCCTTGCGCGAGCACGTTGAGCTGGCTGTCGGTGACGACAGTCGCGATCTCGATGATGCGGTGGCGCTCGGGGACGAGCCCGGTCATTTCCAGGTCGATCCAGATCAAGTTGCTGGGGTCGGGTTTGATGACGGACATGGCGCGATCGACGGTGCTATCGTGAGTCGCGCGACAGACTGCCACAAGCGAGGAGAACCAGCATGCAGGGCAGCGGCAGCATCCTCGACACCATCGGCAATACGCCGCTGGTCGAACTGCGGCGGCTCGACACCGGCCCGTGCCGGCTGTTCGTCAAGCTCGAAAACCAGAACCCCACCGGCAGCATCAAGGACCGCATCGGCCTGTCGATGATCGAGGCCGCCGAACGCGAGGGGCGCATCAAGCCTGGCGGCACGCTGATCGAGGCCACCGCGGGCAACACCGGCCTGGGCCTCGCCCTGGTCGCCGCGCAAAAGGGCTACCGGCTGATCCTGGTGATCCCGGACAAGATGGCGCAGGAAAAGGTGTTGCACCTCAAGGCGCTCGGCGCCGAGGTGCGCATCACCCGCAGCGACGTCGGCAAGGGCCATCCCGAGTACTACCAGGACCTCGCCGAGCGCCTCGCCGCCGAGACGCCGGGCAGCTTCTACGTGAACCAATTCGCCAATGCGGCCAACCCGATGGCACACGAGGCGACGACCGGGCCGGAAATCTGGGCACAGATGGGCCAGATGCTCGACGCGGTGGTCGTCGGTGTCGGCAGCGGCGGCACGCTCAGCGGCCTGTCACGCTACTTTGCGCGCGTGGCGCCGCACGTCGAGATCGTGCTCGCCGACCCGCTCGGCTCGATCCTCGCCGACGTGGTGCGCACCGGCAGCATTCAGAAGCCCGCCGGAAGCTGGCTGGTCGAAGGCATCGGCGAGGACTTCGTACCACCGATCTGCGACCTGTCGCGGGTGAAGTCGGCATACTCGATCAGCGATGCCGAGAGCTTCGCGACCGCGCGTGAGCTGCTCGCACGCGAGGGCATCCTCGGCGGATCGAGCACCGGCACCCTGCTCGCGGCGGCGCTGCGCTGGTGCCGCGAACAAACCGCCCCAAGACGCGTCGTTACCTTCGTCTGCGACAGCGGCAACAAGTACCTGTCGAAGATGTACAACGACTTCTGGATGTTCGATCAGGGCCTGCTCGATCGCCCGCGCAGCGGCTCCTTGCTGGACTTGATCGTGCGTCGCTACGCCGAGGGCTCGGCCGTCACCGTCCGTCCCGATGACAGCCTGCTAACGGCGTACCGGCGCATGAAGCTGCACGACGTCTCGCAGGTGCCGGTGATGGACGGCGAGCGGCTGATCGGCATCGTCGACGAGTCCGACATCGTGCAGCACGTCCACCTGGAACCGGCGCGCTTCAACGATGCGGTGGCGACGGCGATGGTGACCCAGCTCGAAACCGTGACCCCCGACACCCCCGTCGCCGAGCTGTTGCCGATCTTCGCGCGCGATCACGTCGCGATCGTCGCCGACGGTCCGCGATTCATCGGCTTGATCACCCGGATCGACCTGCTCAACCATCTGCGCAAACAACTCTGACGCGATGGCCCGACGCGAATCCGTGCGGCCACCCCGGCCTCGATCGCTCGACCTCGCCCTTGCCCAACCCCATGCACGAAACCATCGCCGTCGTCTTCGATTTCGACGATACCCTCGCGCCCGACACCACCTCGGGTTTTCTGCGCCACTGCGGTCTGGACGACGTGGGCCGCTTCTGGCGAGAGTGCGTCGACCCTCGGGTCACGCGCGAGGACTGGGATCCGGTACCGGCCTATCTGTACGAGATGATCGTCGCGGCGCGCGACGGCCGGTTGCCGCCGATCACGCGCGAGCGTCTGGCCGACTGGGGGCGTATGGCCCCCCTGCACCCCGGCGTCGAGACCCTGTTCGCACGCCTGCGTCGCGCGGCACGCGATGCCAACCCCCGGGTCAATCTGGAGTTCTACGTGATCTCCAGCGGCATCGGCGACGTGCTACGCCACACCCGTATCGCCCATGAACTCACCGATCTGTGGGCCTCGGAGTTCCATTACGACGAACGCGGTCATGCCGTGTTCCCGCGGCGCGTGATCAGCTTCACCGACAAGACGCGCTACCTGTTCCACGTCCAGAAGGGTCTGGTCGGCCCGCAGCACCGCGGCAAGCCCTTCGAGGTCAACCGCAAGTTACCCGCGGAGCGGTTGCGCGTACCGCTGAACCAGATGATCTTCGTCGGCGACGGTTACACCGACATCCCGTGCTTCTCGCTGCTCAAGCAGCACGGTGGCGTGCCGATCGCGGTCTACGACCGCCAGCGCGAAGACAAATGGGGCAACGCCTTCCAGTTCGTCCGCGATGGCCGCGTCGCCAATCTGCATTCGGCCAACTACCGCGAAGACTCGGACCTATCGACATTTCTGCTGATGGCCGTGCGCAGCCTGTGCACCGACATCGCGCTGGCCGCGCGGACTTATCAGGGCTGATCCCGTGAACGAGAAAACCTCTGCCTTCGCGACCCGCTGCATCCACGCCGGACAGGCACCGGACCCGAGCACCGGCGCCATCATGCCGCCGATCTACGCCACCTCGACTTATGTGCAGGAGAGCCCCGGCGTACACAAAGGTTACGAATACTCGCGCACCCACAACCCGACACGCTTCGCCTACGAGCGCTGCGTGGCCGATCTGGAGTCGGGTTCGCGCGGCTTCGCCTTTGCATCCGGCCTTTCGGCAACGGCGACCCTGCTCGACTTGCTCGAACCCGGCGCCCACGTCATCGCTTCCGACGACCTGTACGGCGGCACCTATCGCCTGTTCGCACGCGTGCGCGAGAAAAGCGCCGGTCTGCGCTTCAGCTACGTCGACATGCGCGAGCCGGCCAACATCGAAGCCGCGATCACGCAACAGACGCGGCTGATCTGGGTCGAGACACCGTCGAATCCAATGCTCAAGCTCGCCGACCTGTCGGCGATCGCGGCGATCGCCAAGCGCCACGGCCTGCTCTGTGCCGCGGACAACACCTTCGCCAGCCCCTACCTACAACGTCCGCTCGAGCACGGCTTCGATCTGGTGATGCACTCCGCGACCAAGTACATCAACGGCCACTCCGACGTGGTCAACGGCCTCGTCGTCGTCGGCGACGACGCCGGGCTGGCCGAGCGCCTCGCCTTCCTGCAGAACGCCGTCGGCGCGGTCGCCAGTCCCTTCGACAGCTTTCTCGCCTTGCGCGGCGTCAAGACCCTCGCGCTGCGCATGCAGCGCCACTGCGAAAACGCACAGGCGCTCGCCGAATGGCTGGCGCGGCATCCGCGCGTCGCGCGCGTGCACTACCCCGGGCTGCCCACGCATCCGCAGCACGCGCTCGCGCGCCGGCAGATGCCGCGCGGCTGCGGCGGCATGATCTCGATCGAACTCAAGGGTGGACTCGACGACGCCCGGCGCTTTCTCGAACGCTGCGAGCTGTTCGCGCTGGCCGAATCGCTCGGCGGCGTCGAGAGCCTGATCGAACATCCGGCCATCATGACCCACGCGAGCGTGCCGGCGGCGACGCGGGCGCAGCTCGGCATCGGCGACACGCTGTGCCGGCTATCGGTGGGCATCGAGGATCTCGACGATCTGCGCGCCGATCTCGACCAGGCGCTCGGGTAAAAATCGCCGACCTCGGCCCCCGCCGAGGGCTCTGGCTGGGCTTGCGCGTCGCGCCGTTCATGATCCGTCGACCACCGATCGGGCGCTCCGCACACGGGCGCCTGCGCGCCAGTGCAGCACACGAGGCCCTCGGCTGATGTCCGCCAAACCGACAGCGAGCGTCCGATGGGAGGACACCGCTCACGCCAGGGCCGAGACTAGCTCTCCGTAAATCAATGACTTGAGATGGGTCTGGTGCGGGCACGGGGTTTGCGCGGTGGATGGGTGTACCCCACTCGGAGCCCGTCCCATGAAACATCGTCTTGGCGCATTCCTCGTGCTGGCGTTTGCGCTGCTGTCCACCGCGCACGCACGGCCGGGTAACGATGGCTTCGTCGGCGGCAGCCTCGGCACTGCCCGGGTCGATGGCGGCGAGTTCGACGGCCGCAACGAGGGCTACAAGCTGTTCCTCGGCTCGCAGGGCGCGGTGTTCGGCAGCGAGCTCGGCTACCTCGATCTCGCCCGTCTCGGTGGCGGTCGTGACGCGCCCGACAGCCAGGGCTACACGCTGGCGCTGAGCGCCGGGGGGCCGGTCACGCCGCTGCTCTTCCCGTACGCCAGGGTTGGTCTGCTGTTCGCGCGCACCGAAGGCGGCTCTGTCGCCCGGCGGCTGCGGGACCACGAGCCCTTCTACGGCATCGGGCTGCGCGTCCGCCTGCTGCCCCGATGGTCGCTGCGCGCCGAGTACGAGCGCTTCGACATCGCGCGGCAGGACGTGGACCTGTTCAGCGCCGGCATCGAACTGCGGTTCTGATCCCGCCTTCAACGTCCCCACAACCCATAGGAGCACGACCATGAAAAGGAAGACACTCCAGATCGTTCTGCTTTCGATCACGGCCAGCGGGGCCATCGGTACCGTCATGGCCCAACCGCCCCATGACCGGCCGCCAACTCATGCCGTGCCGTCGGCGCAGGCCGAGCCGACCTTCACCGGAACCGTCAAGCAGTACCTGCTCAACCCGCATGGCGAAGTCGATGGCCTGCTGCTCGACGACGGCAGCCAGGTGAAGTTTCCGCCGCACCTCGGCGAGGAGCTCGCGGCCACGGCGCGCCCCGGCGACACGGTGAGTGTGCAGGGATGGCGCGAGGGCCATGGCGAGATCAAGGCCTACGCCATCACCGGCGGCAGCGGCGTGACCGTGGTCGACCGGCCGCCCGCCTGGCATGAGCGCAAGCCGCCGAAGCACTGGCGACAGATGACGCTCAGCCCGATGTCGGCGCAGGGCGTGGTGCAACACCTGCTCTTCGGCAAGCACGGCGAGATCAAGGGCGTGGTGCTTGACGACGGCACCATCGTGCGCTTCCCGCGGCCCAAGCACACCAGCCACATGCTCTCCGGTGTACTCCGGGTCGGCGAGCCCCTCAGCGCCCACGGCTACGGCACCGAGAACGCCTACGGCCGCGTGCTGGAAGCCGAATCGGTCAGCGCCGGCGGCCGCGATCTGCCGCTGTACCACCGTTGATCGACACGCCAGCCATGCAGACGCTCGCGCTCGCCGTCTTCGGTCTCACCTACCTCGGCATGGCCGCAGGCGGCGTGCGCGGGCTGGCCGTGGACCGCGCCTGGATCGCGCTGTCCGGCGCCTGCCTGCTGCTGCTCGTCGGCTCGATCAGCGGCGCGCTGCCGCTTGAAGCGGCGCTGGCGCATCTGGATGCGCCGACGCTGCTGCTGCTGCTCGGTCTGATGCTGATCGCCGCCCGTGCCGAGGCCTCGGGCCTGTTCGTCCGCATCGAGCACGCGCTGGCGGCATGGCGCGAGCGACCGGCCCTTTTGCTGGCCGGCATCATCGCCGTCAGCGGCGTGCTCAGCGCGGTGCTGGTCAACGATATCGTCGCCTACGCCTTGGCACCGCTACTGTGCCGCTTCTTGCCTCGCCACGGGCTGGATCCGCGGCCGTTCCTGATCGCGCTCGCCCTGTCCTGCAACGCCGGCTCGGCAGCCAGCCTGATCGGCAATCCGCAGAACGCGCTGATCGGCCAGGCCGGCCGGCTGGACTTCTGGAACTACGCGGCATTCGCGGCCGTGCCCGCGCTGCTGAGCTTGCTCGCGGTGCACGCCGTGGTCTGGGCCGTGTGGCATCGCCGCTGGCGCCTGGCGACGGCTGGGCATGCGCCCGCAACGGCGACCACCCCGACGGACTCGCCGCTACCGCTGCTGCTGGCGCTCGCCGGCCTGCTGGCATTGCTGGCCACACCCCTGCCGCGCGAAATCGCGGTGCTAAGCGTCGCGCTGCTGCTGCTGATGCGGCGCGGTCAGCCCAGTCGCGAACTGGTGGCGCGGGTGGACTGGAACCTGCTGCTGCTGTTCGGCGGACTGTTCGTGGTTACCGGGATCGCCGCCGAGTCCCGCGCGCTTGGCAATCTCGTCTCGCCGCTGGTGCCGATGGTGCAGGACTCCATCGGCGGGTTGATCGCCGTCAACCTCGTCGGCGCAAACCTGATCGGCAACGTGCCGCTGACCGTGCTGCTGCTCAAGCTCGGTGCCGACTGGTCGCAGGAAACACTGCGTGATCTGGCGCTGGTATCGACGCTGGCCGGCAACGCCCTGCTGATCGGGAGCGTGGTCAACCTGATCGTCGCCGAGCGAGCAAAGGCATGCGGCGTGCACCTCGGTTTCGGCGAGTTCGCCCGCTGCGGATTGCCGGTGACCGTCGCCTCGATGCTGATCGTCACCGCCTGGCTTGTCGTCTTCTCCTGAAACCCTTGGAGGATCTCATGTTTTTCACACGTCTTCCGATGGCCCTGCTGTGCATCCTGCCAACAGTGGCCTGGGCAGGGCCGCTGTTCAGCCCGGCCGTGCGTGATTTCTTGACACTACTGCTCTTGGCAGCCATCGCCGTGTTCCTGTGGCGGATCTGGCACGAGCGCCGCCGGCCCGGCCCCGGTGCTGCCGATGACAGCGCGCTGGCGACGCTGCGGCTGCGCCTGGCGCGCGGCGAGATCGATGCGGCGGAATACGAGCGCCTGCGCCGGCTGCTCGACGGAGATCGCGGATGAGCAGGCAGACCGCAAGCCGGCGCAGCCTGCGCGCGCTCGATGCCGCGAACCTGTTCCTGGCCGATGTGCGCGACGGCATCGGCCCGTTCCTGGCGATCTACCTGCTGGCCTCGCACGACTGGGACGCCGGACGAATCGGCATCGCGATGTCGGCAATGGGCATCGCGACCCTGATCGCGCAGGGGCCCGCCGGCGCGCTCATCGACCGCGTGCAGCAGCGGCGCCTGGTGACCGCGGTCGCCAGCGGCACCATCGGCCTGTGCTGCATCCTGATGACCTGGTTCGTCAACCTGCCTGCCATCGTCTTCTTCCAGGCCCTGATGGGCGTTGCGGCGGCGCTGATCGTGCCTGGCTTGACCGCGATCACGCAGGGCCTGGTCGGCTATCGCGGCCTGGCGCGGCGGCAGGGTCGCAACGAGGTGTTCAACCATGCCGGCAACATCGTCGCCGCCCTGCTTGCCGGCCTGCTCGGACATTTCGTGGCGCGCGAATGGCTGTTCTACTCGGTGGCCCTGTTCGCGCTGGCCTCGGTGATCTCGATCCTGCTGATCCGCGAGCACGAAATCGACCCCGAGCTGGCGCGCGGCGCGCGCCTTGCCGATGAGACATCACCGGTGAACGAATCGGGGTTGGTCATGCTCCTGCGGCAGCCGGCACTGCTGGCCTTTTCCGTCGCGACATTGGTGTTCCACTTTGCCAACGCCGCGATGCTGCCGCTGGCCGGACAGACCCTGAGCGCAGGCACCGAGCGCGGCGCCTCGCTGTACATGAGCGCCTGCATCATCGTCGCGCAACTGGTGATGATCCCGGTCGCGCATCTAGCGGGCGCGCGCGCCGACCGCTGGGGCCGTCGACCGCTGCTGCTGCTGGCCTTTGCGGTGCTGCCGATCCGCGGCCTGCTCTACACCGTGCATGACGCCGGCTGGTGGATCGTGGCGGTGCAGCTGCTCGATGGCATCGGCGCCGGCCTGATCGGCGTGCTGACCGTGCTCATCGTCTCCGATCTGACCCGTGGCAGCGGGCGATTCAACACCGCGATCGGCGCTGTGGCCGTGGCCCACGGCATCGGCGCGGCGCTGAGCCACGCTTTGGCCGGACAGGTCGTCGCCGCGCTCGGCTACGACGCGGGCTTTCTGTTTCTTGCTGCCGTCGCGGCGCTGGCGCTGGTCTTCGTCGTGTGCTGCGTGCGCGAGTCCATGCCGGACCGTGGTTGCCCATCGCCCGCTACACTGCCGGCATGATCTCGCTACGTCGCCGCCTGATCGGTCTGTGGCTGCTGATCGCCCTGGTCGCGGCGGTGCTTGCAGTCGACCTGTTCCTGCTCTACCGCCACAGCGCCCAGGTGCAGATACGCGATGCCGAGCGGACCATCGAGCAAGCCTGCGCGCAGATCGCGCAGGCCGTCGAGAACGGCGCACCGCCGGCCGCTGCGCTCGACGGTCTGTTGCGCCGCTACGCCGGCGTCGAAGGCGGCCTGTGGACACCGCAGCTCGGCTTCGTCGCCTACGCCTACCCGACCCACGTCGGCGGCGCACCCAAGCAGGACATGCCTGCCACCGAGCTGCCGCTGATCGAGCGGCTGGTGCAGGCGGCACACAGCCTCGGCGAGGTTCAGCGCGATGCGCGCCGCGGAACCCGGGAGGCCTTCGCCCTGCACGCCTGTCCGGCCGGCGAGCGCGTGGTCTGGACGATGATGCGCATCTCGCTGGTGGCCGGCGAGCTGCTGTTCGGCGTTTCGCTCGGCATGGCGTTGCTGCTGGGCTTCGTCGTCGCTGCCGGTCTGTGGCTGGCAGTGACGCTCGCCGGCTGGTCTGCCAAGCTGGCGCGGTTAGAACGCGCGCTGGCCAGTTATCCGCTGGACGATGGCCCGCCGCTCGAACCGACCGGAGCGCAAGAGCTCGATCGCATCGTCTCGGCCATCAACGCCCTGCACGCGCGGCTGGCCGAGGCGCGGCGACGCTCCCGCCGGCTGAGCCGCGAGCTCGCGCAATCCGAGCGCCTTGCGGCGATCGGTCGCACCGCCGCCGCCGTCGCCCACGAGATCCGCAATCCGCTGGCGACGCTGCGTCTGCGCGCGGAAAATGCACTGGCCGATCCGCAGACCCGTGCGCTGCCGGCACTCGAGGCCGTGCTCGTCCAGGTGCAGCGGCTCGAGACGCTGATGCAGAACCTGCTGACCTTCAGCCAGCCGCTGCGCATCGAGCCGGCGACGGTGGTGATCGGACCGTGGCTGGATGCCCTGCTCGACGCCGCGCGCGAGCACGCCGCCGCGCGGGGCGTGACGATCACGGCCGAGAGCCACGGCGAGGACAGCGCGCGCTTCGACGCCCAGTGGCTCGGGCGCGCCGTCGAAAACCTGCTGCGCAATGCGATCCAGCATGCGCCGCCCGGCAGCAGCGTCCACGTGGCGCTGATCGCCGACGGCGAACACCTGCGCATCAGCGTCACCGACCAGGGCCCGGGCATTCCCGAGGCCCTGCGGGCAACCCTGTTCGAGCCTTTCGCCAGCGGACGTCCCGATGGCACCGGTCTGGGCCTGGCGCTGGTGCGCGAGATAGCCCGGGCGCACGGCGGCAACGTCCGGCTGGGCGAGGCCGACGCGGGCACGGAGCTGATCCTCGAAATCCCGCAGCAGTCCCCGACATGAAGCGCGTCCTGATCGTCGACGACGACCGCGAGTTCCGCGCGGGCCTCGCCGAGACGCTACAGGACCTCGGCTACCAGCCGCTCGAGGCCGGCGGTGCGGCGTCCGTTCCGTCGATGATCGAGCAGGGCGTGGACGCGATGATTCTGGATCTGCGCCTGCCGGGCACCGATGGCTTGAGCCTGCTCGAGACGCTGCGCGAGCATCCGCGCGGCCAGCGACTGCCGGTGATCGTGCTGACCGCGTTCGCCGACGCCGACAACACGATCCGCGCCATGCGCCTGGGCGCGATCGATCACCTGACCAAGCCGGTCGGGCGCGCGGATCTGGCCCGCGTGCTGGCGAACGCATTCGCCGATGGGGGCGGGGCTGAACCCTCGACGGCTGCGCCTGTGGCACCGGACGCCTTCATCGGCGACTCACCGGCGATGCGCGAGCTGCACAAGCAGATCGGGCTCGC
This sequence comes from Sinimarinibacterium thermocellulolyticum, assembly GCF_040327995.1. NCBI lineage: Bacteria > Pseudomonadati > Pseudomonadota > Gammaproteobacteria > Nevskiales > Nevskiaceae > Sinimarinibacterium > Sinimarinibacterium thermocellulolyticum. The sequence continues at coordinate 131,904 of NZ_JBEPIJ010000009.1, forward strand.
CGCCGCCAGTGACGCCACCGTGCTGATTCTTGGCGAGACCGGATCCGGCAAGGAGTGCGTCGCTCGCCTCGTGCATCGGCACAGCGCGCGCGCCGACGGCCCCTTCGTCGCGCTCAACTGTGCCGCAATTCCTGCCGAACTGCTCGAAGCCGAGCTGTTCGGTCACAAGCGCGGCGCGTTCACCGGGGCGCAATCGGATCGCGTCGGACTGGTGCGCACCGCAGATGGCGGCACGCTGTTTCTGGATGAGATCGGCGACATGCCGCTGCCGATGCAGGCCAAGCTGTTGCGCGTGCTGGAGACGCGCCAGATCACGCCGCTCGGCGAGACCCGCGCGCTGCCGGTCGATGTGCGCGTCATCGCCGCAACGCACCATGCACTGGACCAGCACGTCCAGGCAGGTCGTTTCCGGCAGGACCTGTATTTCCGGCTCAACGTCGTGACGCTGCAGGTGCCGCCGCTGCGCGCGCGGCCGGAGGACATCGTGCCGCTGGCGGAGCACTTCCTGCGTCTGTTCCGGCCAACGTCGCCGCGCCTACTGAGCGCCGGCGCCAAGACCCGGCTGCAGGCGCACGACTGGCCGGGCAACGTCCGCGAACTCCGCAACGCGATGGAACGGCTCAGCGTGGTCTTTCGCGGAAGGCAGATCCAGGCCGAGGATCTGGACTTTCTCTGCGAGGGCGCGGCGGCAACGCCGGCCCGGCATCTCCAGGCCCTGCTCGATGGCGAGCTGCCGGCCGCGATCGCCGCGATCGAGCGCGAGATGGTCGAACGCGCGCTGACGGCCTGCGGCGGCAACCGCGCCGCGGCCGCAAGACGCCTCGGCATCCACCGTCAGCAGCTGTACAAGCTGATGCAACGGCATCGACTATACGGCACGGATGACACAGAGACTTGAAGCTCCGACGTCCGCCCGCTTTGAGTAGCGGTCGGGTCCAGAGCCCGGGGTTAGGTCAGCCGACATCAGCTAACCGTTTTGCTTAGGCGCCCTGCGCGTCAAGATCCGGGACGAAGGCATTGTCCGCAACAAGGCCGTGTACCTGGCCATCGGCATGCGCTGCGACGGCCGCAAGGCGATCCTGGGGCTGTCGATCGAGCAGACCGAGGGCGCGAAGTTCTGGCTGCGGGTGATGACCGAGCTCAAGACCCGCGGCGTCAACGACATCCTGATCGCCGTGGTCGACGGCCTGAAGGGCTTCCCGGAGGCGATCATGGCGGTGTTCCCGCAGACCGTCGTGCAGACCTGCATCGTCCACCTGATCCGCTACTCGATGCAGCTCGCGTCCTGGAAGGCGCGCAAGGCCATCGCCGCCAGGCTCAAGCCCGTCTATCGGGCGGTCGATGCGGACGCCGCCAGCGCCGCGCTGGACGCCTTCGACGAGGGCCCCTGGGGCCGCAAGTACCCGGCGATCGCGCAGAGCTGGCGGCGCAACTGGGCGAGCTCATCCCGTTCTTTGCGTTCAGTCCCGACATCCGCCGCGTGATCTAAACGACCAACGCGATCGAAAGCCTGAACAGCGAAGTGCGCAAGGCGATCCGCAACAAGGGGCACTTCCCCAACGACGAGGCGGCAACCCAGCTCATCTGGCTGGCCCTGCAGAACATCTCGGCAAAGTAGGCCCACCGATCTACGGTCATGCTGCCAGGGCGCAGCTGGCCATCCAGTTCGAAGAACGGTTCGTCATCGACAACTGATCAACCAACCGGCTCACACACGAAATTTCTGACGGACTCCTTCAGGACGCCAAGTAACCACCGCGCAGCGCACGCACAATGGCCCACCACCCCGCGTGGCGTCGCGCCCCGCACAAAGCAAAACGCCCAACCGAAAGAGGTTGGGCGTGGAATGGTGGTGGCGGAACACGGAACCGAACCCGCGCTCCATACCCGAGCTAGATAGTAACGCCTTGGCCTTGAGGGCGTGGATTCAACGATTTGGCCATTCTTTTCTTCGCCCAGCCTCTGGTCTAGTTCGCCGTCATATGGGAACATCGGCAACTCTTGGCAATCCCTACTCATCAACGGCAAAGGCGAGACGATGGCAGACCCGGAAGGTGAAATCCTGACCCTGGACGAGGTGGCCGCCTACTTGAAGGCTGGCAAGCGCACCGTCTACCGCCTCGCGGCCGAAGGCAAGCTTCCCGCTTTCAAGCTGGGCGGCACGTGGCGCTTCCGCCGCAGCGACCTGGATGAGTGGATTGCCGCCAATCTGACCAACAAGAATTCGGGGGCAAGCAACTGATGGAACTGATCGACAACATCAGCCGGTTGCTTGGCGACGATCTCAAGAAGACCCTCCAGCCAGGCGCGCGCCTGAAGGTCGCGGCCTCATGCTTTTCGATGTACGCCTACGAGGCGCTGAAAGCCGAGCTGGAAAAGATCGACGAGCTGAACTTCATCTTCACCTCGCCCACCTTTGTTGCTAACGAGGTCACCGACAAGATTCGCAAAGAGCGAAAGGAATTCCACATTCCCAAGCTCGACCGGGAGCGCAGCCTCTACGGCAGCGAGTTTGAAATCCAGCTGCGCAACAAGCTCACCCAGCGGGCGGTGGCCAAGGAGTGCGCCGAGTGGATACGGCGCAAGGCCAAATTCAAGAGCAACCGCACCAAAGCGCCGATGCAGCAGTTCGCCTGCGTCCAGGCTGGCAGCACCGGCACGGCTTACATGCCCCTGCACGGGTTCACCGCTGTCGATCTCGGGTACCAACAAGGCAACGCGGTTTCCAACCTCGTCAACAAGATGGACGAGGCGCCCTTTGCTGCCACATACCTGAGCCTGTTCGATCAGATCTGGAATGACCCCGAAAAGCTCGAGGACGTGACAGCGCAGATTTGCGAGCACATCGCCTCGGTCTACCAAGAGAACTCACCCGAGAGCATCTACTTCCTGATGCTCTACAACATCTTCAACGAGTTCCTCGACGACATCGACGAAGACGTCCTGCCCAACGACCGCACGGGCTACCAGGACACCCTGATCTGGAACAAGCTCTTTAACTACCAGAAGGACGCTGCCACCGGGATCATCAACAAGCTGGAAACCTACAGCGGCTGCATCCTTGCCGACAGCGTCGGCTTGGGCAAGACCTTCACCGCACTGGCAGTCATCAAGTATTACGAGCTGCGCAACCGGTCAGTGCTGGTGCTCTGCCCCAAGAAGCTGGCGGATAACTGGCTGAACTACAACCGCAACCTCAAGACCAACATCTTCGCCCGCGACCGGTTTAACTACGACGTCCTCTGCCACACGGATCTGTCCCGCACCAGCGGCGAGTCCTTCGGTACGCCGCTGAACCGCATCAACTGGGGCAACTACGACCTCGTCGTCATCGATGAGTCGCACAACTTCCGCAACAACGACGCCTACAAGGATAAGGAAACCCGCTACCAGAAGCTGATGCGCAAGGTGATCCAGGAAGGGGTGAAGACCAAGGTGCTGATGTTGTCGGCCACGCCAGTCAACAACCGCTTTACCGACTTGCGCAACCAACTGGCCCTGGCCTACGAAGGCGACTCCGAAAACCTCTCAAAAAAGCTGCGCACGGGCAGAAGCGTTGAAGAAATTTTCCGGAGCGCACAAGCAGCCTTCAATGCGTGGTCGAAGCTCCCCCCGCAAGAACGTACCGCGCGTGCGATCCTCGACTCACTGGATTTCGACTTCTTCGAGCTGCTCGACAGCGTCACCATCGCACGCTCGCGTAAGCACATCCAAACTTTCTACGACACTAAAGACATCGGTCAATTTCCGGAGCGTCGCAAACCGCTGTCGTTTCACTGCCCGTTGACCGAGCGGTCGGACGTGTTGGGCTTCAATGACATTTTCGAGCAACTCTCGCTGCTCAAGCTGGCCGTGTATGCGCCCATCAGCTACATCCTGCCCAGCCGTCTGAAGAAGTACGAGGAGATCTACGACACCAAGGTCGGCGGCAAGGGCACGCTGCGCCAAGCCGACCGCGAAAAGAGCCTGCAAGCCCTGATGACGGTCAACCTGCTCAAACGGCTTGAAAGTTCGGTGCAGTCGTTCCGGCTCACCCTGCAATCGCTGCGGGCCAACATTGATGCCACTCTCGTCAAGATCGCCGCGTTCAATCAATCCGGCGGCGCGGTCACGGTCGGCGACCTCACGGAAGTGCTGGAAGGGCTGGAAGCGGAAGACGATGAGCTGCCCATGCCCGGCGACGAAGGCGGCGAGATCGGCGGCAAGATCAAGATCAGCCTCGCCGACATGGACCTGCCATCCTGGGAACATGAACTCAAGGCTGACTTGCACATCATCGATGCCTTGCTCGCTTCGATGAACAAGATCACGCCGCAAGACGATGCCAAGCTGCAGCACCTCAAGGCGCACGTACTCGACAAGATTGCAAACCCGATCAACCCCGGCAACAGGAAGGTGCTGATCTTCACAGCCTTTGCCGACACCGCCGATTACCTGTACGCCAACCTTGCGCCGGAGCTACTGGCCATGCACGGCATCCACACCGCCAAGGTCACAGGCAAGGGGGCGCCGCAGTCCACCATCAAGAGCAAAACTCAGAAGCGCAGCTATGACTTCCAGGAGCTGCTCACCCTGTTCTCGCCCCGCTCCAAAGAGAAGGTGGTGGTATTGCCGGACGATCCGCACGAGGTGGATCTTCTGATCGGCACCGATTGCATCTCCGAACGTAAGCTTCCCCGTCAAGGCGACAGTTCAAAAGTAGAGTTCCTGGCGGCTTGAGAATACTCGACTGGCGTCATGTCGCCGAGCGAGTCATGGGGTCGGTCTTCGTTGTATTCGAGCATCCAC